>CAYWJP010000009.1:0-23944 GCA_964458715.1 uncultured Bdellovibrionales bacterium | reverse complement strand
GTGGATTATTTAATAAATAATAATCTGTTGTCTAAAATGAGGTGGACTGATACACCCTTTTCTCTTTTCCGGGGATTTGTGTTAATTTTAGTACAGAGGGCGCTTTCGAACATTATTTTTACTGCCTGTCTCGCGTCACTTGCCAAGGCGGACAATCTTTTATTTTTGGTTAAATTCTTTTAAAATTGTCTTGGCTTAGCGAATGTTAATACCTCAAAAATTTAAAAATAATTTATCTCACAACTGATAAATTTCGTAAAAAAATAATGATTAAAAACAATCCTCAATTTAAATATATGCATTAAAATGAATTCAAAAATCCAACAATTAAAACAATGGCGAGACGAGTTAGCTCAAAGATCCGGAAAGCCGGCTTATTATATTTTGACTAATAAAAATCTAGAAGATGCCCTGAGACTGAAGCCAACAAGTCCTCAAGAATTAGAAAGTCTTTCTGGTTGGGGACCTCGAAAAGTGCAAAAATATGGTCAAGAAGTTTTGAACATAATTAATTTTGATGAAAGTTTAAAAGAGAATGAAATAGAAAATCAGGAGAAAAATTTTTCTAATGACGAAGCGGTTTTGTCAGTCGCTCAGTATATAAATTTTATTAATTTAACCGTTCAACAATTTGGAGAGACAAAAATTAGCGGGGAAATTAATGATTTAAGTGGAGTCGAGAGAGGCTTGGCTTTTTTTGATTTAAAAGATGTCAATGATCATGAATCTACTATTCAGTGCGTGGTTTTTCGGAATAATTTTCAATATCTGAGTCATTTATTAGAAGATGGTTTAGAAGTAGTTATTTATGGGATGTCTTCGATTTATCCTAAAAACGGGAATTTTAAATTTATGATTAGTCGAATTGAGCCGGTAGGAGAAGGGAGCTATAAGAAAATTTTGGAAAAATTAAGAAAAAAATTATTAGATAAAGGCTACTTTGGTGAGGAGCGAAAAAGAAACTTGCCGACTATAATTAAAAGAATCGGCTTGATAACTTCCAATAATGGAGCCGCCATTCATGATTTTCGGAGAAATTTGGCTGATTTTGGTTTAGAGGTTTTTTTAAAGAATGTTTATGTTGAGGGGGATCAAGCTGAAAATTCCATTATTGAAGCGATTAATTTTTTTAATAAACAAGCTAAAAATTTAGATATTATTGTGATTATTCGAGGCGGAGGCAGTTGGGAAAGTTTAAAAGCTTTTAATAGTGAGCGAGTAGTAGAAGCGGTAGTTGCTTCTAAAATACCCATTATGACAGGAATAGGACACGAGAATGACGAAACATTTGTAGGAATGAGTTCGGATTTTAATTGTTCAACTCCGTCTATCGTGGCTACTCAAATTAGTCAATTTAGAGAAAATATTTTAGATGAATGTTTGGATCTAGGGGAAAGCTTAAAAATAACTGAAGGAGAATTTTTAAATCAATTTCAAAATCAAATTTCTAATTATCTAAATCGTTTAAGTTCCAGAGTGGAGAGAATTTTTAGTGAATTTAATCAGCTAACTAAAAATTGGGTGTTTTTATTGAACGAGAAGATATTTCAAATAAGCGGTAAGCTTCAAAGTATAAATAGTTTAGCTAAAAAATTAATTTCTGGGGTAGAATTTAGTGTTAAAAAAGAGATTGGTTGGTTGGAACTTCGTGAGGCTAAAATCAATATTTTGAATCCTAAAAATATTTTAAAAAAGGGTTACGGAGTAGTTTATTCGGAAAGGCGGAAAATAATTAATTCAATCAAAAAACTTAAATTGGGTGAAGTGGTAAAAGTAGAATTGGAAGATGGAAGTTTCGGCGCTGAAATTATAAAAATAGAAAATAAAAAGGTTTAAATTGTTTAAAGAAAGTTTATTTTAAAGATAATATCGAGAATTATTTCAAAGCTCACTCGCCGCGGCGAGCAAAATTATTCAAATCAAAATTAAAAATGACTAAATATTTTGATTATGGCTATTTTTTGATATTTTGATTTTGACATTAGAATTTCATTTGAGTAATTTGAATTTTGAAATTTATTAATAGTTTCTCTTGAAAAAATCACCGACAAAGACTAAAATGAAAATTATAAAAGTAAAATATTAATATCTTAACCATGTCTGGACATAATAAGTGGTCAAAAATAAAAAATAAAAAAGCGGCTACTGATGCCAAGCGCTCCAAGATATTTTCGATGATTTCCAAGGATATTATTTTAGCCGCTAAAAATGGAGCAGATCCCGAGTATAATTTTCAACTTAAAATGGCGGTGGATAAAGCTCGAGCGGCTAATATGCCTAATGAAAATATTAATAAAGCTATTAAAAGAGGCAGCGGCGTTTTAAAAGATGGAACCCAATTAGAAGAATATCTTTTTGAAGCCTATGGTCCTAATCAAGTGGCGATGTTAATTAGAGCAGTCAGTGATAATAAAAATAGAACTTTGGCTGAAGTTCGAAATTCTTTAACAAAAAACGGCGGTAAAATGGTAGAAGCCGGAAGCATTAGTTGGCAGTTTGATCAAGTGGGGAAGATAGTTGTTTCTGATGATGATAAAAGTGAAGATGAATTAGAAGAAATTATTATTGAAAGCGGTGCCAATGATTACGAGAAAGAGAAGGATAGTTTTGTTATTTATACTTCTTTCCAAAAACTGCAAGAAGTAAAAGAATTTTTGGAAAAATCAGAGCTAGAAATAAAAGAGGCTATTTCAACCTATTTGCCTCAAAACACCTTGGATCTTAGTGACAAAGATATTGAAATTTATTCTAATTTTGTAGATAAGATTGAAGAGCAAGAGGATGTGGTAGAAATTTATGATAATCTGGGTTAAATAATTTATACAGTTGAAAAAATATTCTTGGATGTGGAAGTTTAATGAAGGCATAAGTTTGGAATCAATTTTGAATTTCGAATTTTGAATTTCGAATCAATTTCGAATTATTAAATAATTTAAATATTTATAAAAAATAGTTTAATTAAAAATTAAATCATTAAAAATTCAATCAAAATTCAAAATTATAGTTACATTTTTAATTTCAAAAGCTCACAATTTTAACAAATATTCTCTATATGAATGAAAATATCAAAATCTTAGGAATTGATCCAGGAACTGCCACTACTGGTTGGGGATTGATTGAAGAGAAAAAGGGAGAGCCGATTTTAATTGCTTATGGTTGTATCGAAACTCCCAAAACTCATTCGGACGTTAAACGTTTAGAAGAAATTGCTCGAGATCTAAGACATATTTTAGATACTTATAAACCAGACGAGGTGGCGATTGAAGATCTTTTCTTTTTCAAAAATCTTAAAACTGCTATAAAAGTAGCCCAGGCTCGAGGAGTTTTAATGTTGATTCCGACTGAAAAGAAGATTCCAGTTTTTGAATATACACCTTTACAGATTAAACAAGCTTTGACCGGTTATGGGCGAGCTGAGAAAAAACAAGTTCAAATTATGGTTCAAAATATTTTAAGTCTCAAAAAGATTCCTCAGCCAGATGATGCGGCTGATGCTTTGGCCGTAGCGCTTTGTCGTCAGCAATCTCGAAAAGTAGAGTTGCTGGATAGTCAAGGTTAGTCTATAATTAATTTAATATGGAACTATTCTCAATATTATTAAAAAAATTTAAATGAAGATAATTGAAAAAAGAAAATACTCGTTTCTATTTTCCGGTTTTTTAATTGCTGTCAGTATTGCTCTGATTTCTATTTGGGGATTGAAACTTGGGATTGATTTTACAGGAGGGGTTTTGACTGAAATTCAGTTTAAACAGGCGGTAAACAGAGATCAAGTTGGTGAAGTAATTAAGGATTTGGGATTACCTAGTCTGCTAATTCAACCAGCTGAGAACAATTCTTTTATTATTCGTTATCAAGTTGAAGGAAATAAAATCAATCCTAAACTAGAAACGATTTTAAAAAAAGAATATCCCGAAATGGAAGTTCTTAGAACCGAATTTATTAGTTCATTAATATCCTCAGAATTAACCAGAAATGCTATTTACGCCGTGATTGTTTCCATAATAGGAATTACTTGGTACGTGGCTTGGGCTTTTAGAAAAATTTCTTATCCAATTAATAGTTGGAAGTATGGCATGGGAGCAGTTTTAGCCTTAATTCATGATATTATTATTACCCTAGGATTTTTTGCTTTTCTAGGCCATTTTTATGGAATCGAAGTGGGCATTCCTTTTGTGGCGGCCTTACTGACTATTTTCGGATACAGTGTTAATGATACAATCGTTATTTTTGATCGAATTAGAGAAAATTTATTACGCTATGGAGCTGGAAAAGATTTTGAAGGAACTATCAATAAATCTATCCGAGAGAGTATTGCCAGATCAGTAAATACTTCATTGACAGTTATTTTAGTGTTATTGGCTATTATTTTTTGGGGAGGAGAAACCGTCAAGTATTTTTCGTTAGCATTGCTAATTGGAATCTTTTTTGGAACTTATTCTTCAATTTTTATTGCGACGGCTTTTGTGGCTGAACTTTGGAAAAGAGATCAAAAATAAAATTAAAAATAGGAATTAGGCATTTGAGTATAGTTCGCCTGTCTTCGCTGAAATTGCCTGCTGGTAGGCGGGGTTACGGTGAGGCAAGTTCGTCTTCGTTTGCTGTGGTGAACTATGTTAAGGCAAGAGAAAACTTGGTAAAGAAATATATCAAATGCGTAATTCCTAAGAAAAGAATATGAAAATAGCCCTTGTCCATGATTATCTGGTTCAGAATGGTGGCGCAGAAAGGGTTTTAAAATCTTTGACTGAGATTTGGCCTAATGCTCCAATCTATACTATTTTGTATGATGATAAAAAATGCCTGGAATTTAAAAATAAAAAAATTAAAACTTCTTTTTTACAAAAGGTGCCTCTGACTAGAAAATATCATCGCCTCTTTCCCCTTTTGATGATGAACGCTGTCGAGCAGTTTAATTTAGATTATTACGATTTAGTTTTCTCAGATTCTTCAAGTTTTGCTAAAAATGTCGTTACTTCTCCCAAGGTTTTGCATATTTGTTATTGTCATACTCCAATGCGCTATGCTTGGGATGATTGTCAACATTATACTCGAGAATTCGGTTTCCCTAGTTGGCTTAAAAAAATCGTTCCTTTTTTAATGAATTACATTCGAGTTTGGGATTATTTTTCATCTAATGGAGTGGATCATTTTATCGCTAATTCTAAATTTGTTCAGGGTCGAATTAAAAAATACTATCAAAGAGAATCAGTTGTGATTAATCCTCCCGTGGAAGTTGAAAAATTTTATATAACACCTAAAAAAGAATTAGAAAATTATTTTTTGGTAACTGGGAGAATGATGAAATATAAAAAAATGGATTTAGTAATTGAAGTTTTTAATGAATTAAAGATTCCTTTGAAAATAATTGGCAGGGGAATTGAATATGGTAATTTAAAAAAAATAGCGGGTCCGACAATTGATTTTTTGGGTCGAGTTTCTGAAAAGAAACTGCGGGAAGTTTATTCTAAAACACAGGCTTTTATTTTTCCTCAAGAAGAAGACTTCGGAATTGTAGCAATTGAAGCCTTGGCTAGCGGAAGGCCGGTGATTGCTTATCGAGCAGGAGATATTATTGAACATGTCGAAGATAATAAAACGGGAATTTTTTTCGAAAATCAAACCAAAAAAGATTTGAAAGAGGCAATTGAAAAATTTCAAAAGATTAATTTTGATTCAGAATATATAAGACAAACAGCCATGGGTTTTTCACGAGAGATATTTAAGAATAAAATAAAAAAAGAAGTTGAATCGCAATATAATAAATTTAAAAATAAAAATAAAAATGAAAACAATTGATGATATTGATTTTGTAGGCAAAAGTGTTTTGATTCGCTGCGACTATAACGTTCCCATGGAAGACAAGATCCTTACCGATGAAGAAGATGATAAGATTGAATTTTCTCTGGAAACAATTAGAACGGTCCTAAAGAAAGAAGCTCGGTTTATTTTATTAACTTCTCATCTTGGAAGACCAGAAGGAAAGTATAACGAAGATCTTTCGATAGAACCAGTTCGAAAAAAACTGGAAGAATATTTGGGACTCGAAATTAAATTAATAAAAAATATTGAAGATATTAAAGAAGTTAAAGCCGATCAGACAATCGAATTGGCAATTTTAGAAAATCTTCGTTTTTGGAAGGGGGAAGAAGAGTCCAATGATCTTTTTGCGGAAAAAATTGCCAGTGGATTTGATGTTTATATTAATAACGCTTTTTCGGTTTGCCATAGAGATCACGCTTCTTTGACAAAATTTCCTGAATTTTGCCTAGAAAAATGTGCAGGTAGACTATTGGCTAAAGAAGTTGAAAATTTGAAAATAGTAAAATATAATCCGCAAAAACCAGCTGTCGCCATAATTGGGGGTGCTAAAATTAAGACTAAATTACCAGTTATTGAAAATTTAGCCAAAGAATATGATTCTATTTTAGTCGGTGGAAAAACCGCCAATGAAGCTCTGGATAAAATGATGAGTTTTCCGGAAAACGTTTTCTTGCCAATTGATTTTTCGCCGAAAGAAGAAGCCAACGCTCGATTGGACATTGGTGAAGAAACTATAAAAATGTTTATTGATAAAATCAATCAGGCCAAGACTATCGTTTGGAATGGTCCATTAGGCATGTTCGAAAAAGCAGATTGTTCAATGGGAACCAAAGAAATAACTAGAGCTATTATCGAAAACAAAGAAGCTTTTAAATTGGTTGGCGGAGGTGAAACAATAGAAGCAGTTAATTATTTTTTTAATGTAAAAGATTTTAATTACGCTTCAATGAGCGGTGGAGCAATGCTAGAATTTTTATCAGCTAAAGAATTACCGGGACTTAAGGCTTTAGGATAAAAGAATTTTTTCTGCTAAAATATAAGTAAATTAATTAGGTAAATATAAACCATGAAAAAAGTGATTTGTATCGGATCGGCCACTAAGGATATTTTTATCGTTTTAAATAAAACTCAAATTACTGAAAATAAAAAAAGTTTAACCGAAAAAAGGATAATGTCTTTTGAGTTTGGTGCTAAAATAGACGCGAAAAATTTAGTGGAAGAAGTGGGCGGAAGTGCTGTTAATGTGGCAGCTGGATTAAATTTAGGCGGAATAAAAAGCTTTGTTTTTGCTCGAACAGCTAAAAATGAAGTAGGCAAATGGATAGAAAAGAGAATTGGTAAGTTGAAAATAAAAAAGAATTATATGCAACGTCGAGGTGCTGAATCCAGCGGAATTTCAGCGATAATATCAGACATAAATCATCTCGATCATACCATTATCAGAACTGGAGATTCGGTAGAATTATTTGATTTAGAAAAAGCTTTAAGTAAATTTAGAGAAAAAGTAGATTGGATCTATATTGGTTCTCAAAAGAAAAATTCAGTAGAGAAAATAAAAAAAACGGTGGAATTTGCTGAAAAGAAAAAAGTCAGTATAGCCTTCGTTCCTAGTGGTTATCAGATTAAAAATAATTTAATAAAGTTGTCTCAATATTTTGATAAGTTCGAAATAGTTTTTCTTAATCGAGATGAGGCGATTGAAATTCTGCAAGAACTTAAAATTAAATTTGAAGACAAACCTTTAATATTACTCCGAGCTATTAAAAAACTAGGTTTTAAAAATGTTGTAATTACTGATGGAGCTGAGGGGGCTTATGCTTGTGATGATTCGAATAGTTTTTGGCTAGAAATAAACGAAACTAATAAAATTGAAACGGTGGGAGCCGGAGATGCTTTTGTTAGTGGCTTTTTAAGCACTTATATTAATAGCGCTGACATTAAAATGGGATTGGCTTGGGGAATTGCTAACAGCGGTGCCGTTTTAACTAAGATTGGATCAACTAAAGGATTACTTACAAAAAAAGAATTACAAAAACAAGAAAAAAGTTTAATTCAAAAAATAAAGAAAATATAAGACAGGGATTATTATTGAATGAATTTTCGTAGCGAAAAATTAGAATTTCAAAATAAATTTTTTAAACAATTTTTGAAGCACTAACCAGAGTTAATGTAAAAAAATTTGAAGAAAATTTATTTGAAATTATCATTTTGCAGTAGAAAAGTTATTCTATAATAAGCCCCCAAATAAAATGGAAAAAATTTTAAATCCCAGGAGCATTGCTGTCATCGGAGCTTCTGATAAAAAAAACAAGATTGGTAATATTTTGATAAAAAATCTTAAAAATAAAAAATATACTGGACTAATTATTCCAATTAATCCTAGGCATAAAATTATTGAAGGTTTAAAAGTTAATGCCTCGATTTTAGAAGTAAAAAAGAAAGTCGATTTAGCAATAATAGCCATCCCTGCTTCTATGGTTCTATTGGCGGTGGATGAATGTATCGAAAAAAAAATAAGAAATATTGTGATTATTTCTGCTGGTTTTTCTGAAAGTGGAGAAGATGGTCAAAAGAGAGAAGCTGAGTTGAAAAAAGTGGCTGAAGCAAACAACCTCAATATAATGGGTCCAAATTGTCTGGGCTTTATCAATACAAATAAAAATATAAATGCTTCTTTTGCTAAAAAAGAAATCCCAAAAGGAGATATCGGTTTGATTTCTCAATCAGGAGCTTTTGTGACTGGTCTGCTGGATATTGCTCGAGAGGAAGAATTGGGTTTTTCTAAAATAATCACTTTAGGTAATAAAGTTATCTTAGATGAAATTGATTCTTTGAAATATTTAGCTAAGGACCCTAAAACTAAAATTATTGGTCTTTATTTAGAAAATATTAAAAGAGGAAGACTTTTCTATAATACTGTTGCGAGTATAACTAAAAAAAAGCCAATCTTGATTTTAAAAGCCGGAAATTCTAAAAAGGTGCAGAAGGCTATAATGTCTCATACTGGTTCAATGGCGGGAGAAATAGACGTGTTCAAAAAGGCTTTTCAAGACGCAGGGGTGTTATATTTCGAAGACATTGGTAATTTTTGGAACACGCTTCGACTTTTAAATAATCATAAACCTTTTCGGAACAATAATTTAGTGGTTTTAACTAATGCAGGAGGACCAGGAGTAATTATTACCGACTTAATAGAACAAAGAAAAAATCTTAATTTCTATAATTTTACTAATAAAGAAAAAGAATCTATCAAAAAAAAGTTGCCCCAGGCTGCTTCAGTGGAAAACCCAATTGATATTTTAGGTGATGCTGATTCTGAAAGGTACAAAAATTCTTTAAAAGAGATAAATAAAATTAAAAAGATAGGTGCAGTTGTCGCCTTGATAACTCCTCAAGCTCAAACTGACGTAGAAAATATTCTAGAAATAATTAGGAAAGAAGAAGATTCCGGAATTTCCCCTATTATTCCTATTTTGATAGGAGCGTCGAGAAAAAATGTTTTTCAATTTCCACAAGAAGTGGTAGAGGCCTTGGAGAAATTAAGCGAATATCAAGAACTTCAAACAAGAATTAAAAAAATGAAAAAAGAACCTCTTAAATTAAACGTTTTAAGTTCAGCTAAAATAAGGAATATGGTCGATAAAGCCAAAGAAGAAAAAAGAGAAATTTTCTTTTACGATGAATCTTTAGTGCTAATGAAATATTATGGTATTAAGGCGCTAAAAGCTTCTTTAGTGGAAAAAGATTTTAAAATATCTAGCATTCCGGGTCAATTAATAATGAAGGTTGATGATCCGAGTATTTTACATAAAATGGCTGAAGGTGGGGTAAAAACAGGAATAAGAAGTCGAGTCGAGTTTGATAAATATTTAAAGCAATTTCAAAGAAAGTTTAAAAATAAAAAAATTATTGTTCAAGAACAAGTTGAAAAAGGAACTGAAATTATAATTGGATTGAAAAAGGATCCTAATTTTGGACCAATTTTATTGTGCGGGATGGGTGGGATTTTAACCGAAATTTTTAATGAAAAACTTTTATGGATTTTGCCAGTAGATAAAAAAGAAATCGTCAGGGATTTGAAAAATTCAAAAATAAGTCAAATTTTTGAAAAAGAAGGCTTAGATTTTAATTCCTTGGTTAAACAAATCGAAAAGGTGGCCAAAATAGGTTGGCAAAATGCTTGGTTGAAGGAATTAGATATTAATCCAATGTTTTTTTACCAAAATGGGGAAGAACCATTAGCGGTTGATATTAAGGTGAAAATTGATTCAAAGATTTAGCTTTAAAAACAGTTATGGAAAAACAATGGAAGCTCCGAAAAGAGTTTATTAAAAAAAAGCGGGTCTTTCCCGAATTAGAAAAAGCCACTGAACAAATTTTATTAAATAAAGGTTTTAAAAACGAGCAAGAACTCGAAGCTTTTTTTATTCCTGATTATGATAAAAATTTGCACGATCCTTTCCGCTTGAATGATATGGAAAAGGCTGTTCAGCGCACTTTAAAAGCTCGAAAAGATAAAGAAAAGGTTTGTATTTTTGGCGATTATGATGCTGATGGAGTGACGGCTTCGGCGGTGTTGTCTGTCTTTTTTGCTGACGAACTTAAATTGAATAGTTTTTGCTATATCCCCGATAGAGAAGAGGAGGGCTATGGAATGAATGAAAAGGCGATAGATTTTATAAAAAAACAAGGAGCCACTTTAATTATCACGGTTGATTGTGGAATTACTAATATGGAAGAAGTAGCTTATGCTAATCAGAAAAAAATTGATGTTATTATCTTAGATCATCACAATGTTTTAGATGAAGTTCCTAACGCACTAGCGGTAATCGATCCAAAAAATCCAAAAGAGAAAAAATATCCTTTTCGAGAGTTGGCCGGAGTAGGCGTGGCTTTTAAATTTATTCAGGGTTTGGCGATTAAGAGTGACAAAATTAATGAAGAAAAACTAAAGTGGTATTTAGATTTGGTGGCAATTGGAACAGTAGCGGATTGTGTTCCCTTGATAAACGAAAATCGAACGTTAGTTAAATTTGGATTAATGGTCTTGGCTAAAACTAAAAGAGTGGGGCTTCGACAACTTTTTCAAGTTGGAAGAATGAAAATTGGAGAAAGCGAATTACCTTCGGCGGATCAAATTGGTTATCAAATTGCACCTCGAATTAACGCGGCTGGCCGAATGAAGCACGCCAATATTGCCTTAGATCTTTTATTAGAAAAAGATGAGTCTAAGGCTAATAAACTAGCTGAAGAAATTGAAATTCAAAACAAAGAGCGTCAGAAGGTTACAGCTGATATTATTAAAAAAGTCAAAAAAGAAATTGATGCAATGGAAGAACTTCCTCAAGTAATAATAAAATCTTCGTCTAAATGGAAGATTGGAATAATCGGTCTAAGCGCGGGAAGATTAGTTGAGGAGTATGCTAGGCCGGTAATTTTACTTCAAGAAAAAGGTGATATTTGTCGAGGATCAGGTCGTTCCATTCCCGGTTTTAATCTAGTTGGAGCACTTCAAAAACAAGAAAAAATTCTTAAAAAATATGGTGGACATGACCAAGCGGCCGGTTTGACTGTGGCTAAAAAAAAATTTGAGGAATTTAAAGAAACTTTTTTAAAAAATGCCAAAAAAGATATTCCAGATAAAATAACCAAAATCATAGAGATAGATGTCAACTTAAAGTTTGAGGATGTCACCAACAAACTTTGTGAAGAACTTTCGATGCTGGAACCTTTCGGCAAAGGAAACGAACTCCCAGTTTTATCATTAGAAAAATTGAAAATTAAAGACAAGCGATTATTGGGAAAAGGAGAAAAACATCTTAAACTCTGGGTTAGTGACGAAAATTCTTTGAAAACTTTCGAAGCCATTGGTTTCGGATTCGGAGAAAATTCTATTGGTTTAAAAGTTGGTGATAAAATTGATTTGTTGTTTAATCTCGAAAAAAATAATTGGAACGGGAATAGCAGCTTGCAATTAAAGATTATCGATTACAAAAAAGCTAAATAAAATTTAAAGTTTAAATCCCATATTCCTTACAAAATGAAACATCTCTATTAATGAGGTGTTTTTTAATTTACGTAATCAATTGTATAATTAAATAGATATTAAAATATATACAGGCTATGTAACGAAAAATAGCCATATCAATTTGACTTTTTGCCTTAAATTGAACTATACTTAAAAACCATCGTTTTTTGACAAACAATTTTTTACAAAAATTTATAAGAATGGAGGATGTTATGAAGAAAAAAAAGGAAGAGTTTGAAATAACGGATAACTACCATCTTGTGGCAGGATCTAGGCCAATTTATGACAGTTCGTTGAATGCTAGAGATTGGCTTGAACTTGTCTTTGATTCGTTGAAATCATCCGAATCGCTTCTTAGGAGAGTTGCCGAAAAAAACAAGGAAGCTAAAAGACTTGCAGACTTTTTAAATTGCAGGGTAGCGAAAGGAGATTATTCTGAAAAAAGAGTTACTTCAAAGGAGATCTCAAAAACTTTGCCCAATAAATTTGTGGTTAATGACAAGTGGCTTTTAATACCGATTGAGATTTTGGAGGAGAGTGAGAAAAAAGGTCAGTTTTTAGAAAGGCGACTTTTTATAGTGGCCGACACAGCCACCCTTCTTATTATGGATGTTAAATTTCGTAAAATTCCTCAACCGGATGAGCCTCCAGACGTTAGTTTGCCAAAAATTAACGAGGTAGTCAGTAGCGTTTCTGTCAAAGAAAGCGGTCAAGCAGAAGACAAACAGTCTTTTTTGGAACTGGTAATCCCTTATTTTCACAAAACTAATCTGGGCAAAAACATAATTCAGTACAGCTTGGATGATGTTATTAATGGAATAAGAGAGTTGACAAAAAAAGCAAAAGAGGCCAGAGAAAAAGCACAGATGTTTATTCAAATCAGAGATCGTTTGGGAATTTTCAATCATCTTGATCCCTAGGTCTCACTAAAAATACCAGCAGAAAAATGAAGGCCCTTTGAAATATTATTTTCAAGGGGTCTTTAAAATTAGAATTTCTAAACCTAGCAAACGGGATATTTTAGACCTGCCGGCCGGTAGGCGGGTTTAAAAATTAAGATTTATTTATAAAATTAAAAATTATAAAATTATCACTGAAAATATTTAGTGGCCATTCAAAAATGTTTTCAGATTCGTTTACTCTTGACACAACTACAAAATTGCCTTAATATTTTATTTATCAAATAAAGTTTATTTAGGAAGCAATTCCATCTAGATTTGATACCAGTCAACGGTTTCATTATATCGTTGTTTTGTTTGTCGTAAAATTATATAAATGTCCAAAGAGATTGTTAAATTGGAAGGAGAAATTGTCGAGCTACTACCTAGCACGATGTTTCGGGTTAAATTGGAAAACGGACATATCATTTTGGCTCACATTTCTGGCAAGATGAGAATTCATTTTATTAAATTGATGCCGGGAGATAGGGTTGATTTGGAGATGAGTCCTTATGACCTGACCAAAGGCAGAATAACCAAACGTCTGTAATTGTATTTTTGGCAAATTTCTTCGTTGAAATCGATAATTTTAGTTCGCCGTATCAATTTTATACGTCTCACTAAAATTATCAATTTCGCCTCGAACTATGCCCAAAAATTCAACCACAGAACGAGTTTAAATTTTTTCTCGAAATTTCCTCAAACTTGAAATTTCTAAATTTTTTAATAATATTGGTTTATCAATAGAATAGGATTATAGATAATAAAAATTTTATAATAAAGAATCATGAAAGTTAAAGCCTCGGTGAAAAAAAGATGTGAACACTGTAAAATCGTAAGACGACGAGGATATGTTTATGTTATTTGTAAGAATCCCCGACATAAGCAGCGACAAGGCTAGGATTCCCGTGTTTGGTAAATTTCGAGAAAAAATTTCTGCTACTCGCTACATTTACAAATTCAGTAAACTCCGCTCGTTGCTCAATTTTTTCTCGAAATTTCCTCAAACCTGGAAATCCTAAATTTTTCAGAGAATTATCGCTTTAAAGACTTTTAACTTTTCATTTCTAACTTTTAATTGAATTTGATGGCCGTAAGAATTGCTCGAGTATTAATCCCAGAACAAAAAAGAGCTGAAATTGCCTTAACTTATATCTATGGTGTTGGAAAATCTAGAGCTAATACGATTTTAGCTAAATATAAAATTGATCCAAGTGCTAAGATTAAAGATTTAAGTGAAGTTGAAATTAATGCTTTACGAAAAGAAATTGAGACTGCTTACACCTTAGAGGGGGAGCTTAAGCGTCAGAAGCAAATGAATATTAAACGTCTTAAAGAAATTAATACTTATCGAGGGGCTCGTCATCAGGCTGGTTTGCCATTGCGAGGTCAACAAACTAAGACTAACGCTAAAACTGCCAAGAGATACAGAACTAAACGATAGTAAATATTTTTGTAAAAAGTGATTGATTAAAATTAACCTAAAGATGATGGCTGAAACTAAGAAAGTTAAAGACAATTCCACAGAAAAAGAGAAAGAGGTCAAAAAAACTATAACTCCTAAAAAGGATGTTATTTTAAAAACACCCGTGATAGATAAGGCTCAAGAAGAAAGAGAGGCCAAAGAAGCTATTAAGGAATTTAAAAAGGAAGAGTCACTTTCTCAACCCGTTGCTAGAGTGGTTGAATCAAAAAATACCTCAGGGAAATTTGTTCAAAAGTTAAAAAAACGAAAAATTCGAAGACAGGTTCAACGTGGACAGGCCTATGTTAAGGCTACTTATAATAATACTATGGTGACTTTGTGTGATTTACATGGAAATGTTTTGGCTTGGTCTTCTGCTGGATATTTAGGTTTTAAAGGAGCTAAAAAGGCGACTACCTATGCCGCTAGTCAAGTTATTAATGATGTAGCCGAAAAAGTTGAAAAATATGGTTTAAAAGATTTGGATATATATGTTAAGGGAGTTGGTTCAGGAAGAGAATCCGCTATCAGAACCTTGGCTCAAAAAGGTTTTAATTTAAATATGATTAAAGATCGAACCCCGATTCCTCACAATGGATGTCGAGCTCGAAAACCAAGACGAGTTTAGTTACAGTGGAATCGTTTTGAAATATTTTGATAAGAAGCTGTTTAAAATCTCACATCCAACTAAAACGCTGAAATTATGAGTGAAAAACAAGCTGGAAGTCGAAGCGTATCGAGGTACGCTGAGACTGAAGCGAAGTTTTGCAATTATAATTTCAATGTTTTAGCGGATGAGTATATAGGTTTTCAATTATCTTACGTCGAGATATTAGACAGTTTCTAAGTAATAATATAGTTATACAAAGATGGCGATAAATCAAAGAAACAAGTGCAGGTTGTGTAGAAGAGCTGGAGAAAAGCTTTTTCTTAAAGGTGATCGATGCACTTCTCCTAAGTGTGCGATGATTAAGCGACCTTACGCTCCAGGTATTCATGGAGAAAAAGGTGGACGAAACCAATTGACTGAGTATGGCAAACAACTTAAGCAAAAGCAGAAAGTCAAACGGATGTATGGAGTTACAGAAAAACAATTTAGAAAACATTTAAATGAAGCAATTCAACAAAAAGGAATTGCTGGAGATAATTTAATTATTAAATTAGAATCTAGATTAGATAATGTGATTTTCAGAATGAACATAGCTCCTTCTAGAGCGGCTGCACGTAATCTTGTTAGCCACGGACATTTTCAAGTTAATGGAAAAAATTTAAATATTTCTTCAGCTTATGTTAAAATTGGAGACAAGATTTCCATTAAAGAAAATAAATTAAAGAAAAATTATTTTGTTGACAAACAAAGTGTTCTCAAAAAAAATCTTTCTGTTCCTGGTTGGGTAATTTTTGATCCAACTAGCATGACTGGTGAAATACTTTCTATGCCGAATAAAAATGATGTCAATATTGGTGTAGCTATTCAAGAAGTCGTAGAATTTTATTCTAGATAATAAATTATAAATTTTTGTTTTTAAATAATATTAAAGATTAACTTTAAAAAAATGCTTTTAATAACACCACCAAATACTCCTAAATTTGAAAAAATTGACAATCGAACTTCTCGATTTTTAATTGAGGGTTGTTACCCTGGTTACGGAATAACTCTTGGAAATGCTTTGAGGAGAGTTTTATTGTCATCTTTAAGTGGAGCAGCGGTAACTGAGATAAAAGTTAAGGGCGTTACTCATGAGTTTACTACAATAGAGGGTGTCAAGGAGGACGTAGTTCAGTTAATTTTAAATCTTAAAAAAATTAGATTTCGACTTCATGAAGCTGAAAGTATTAAAGTTTTTCTTAAAATTAAAGGAATAAAAGAAGTTACAGCAAAAGATATCAAGACTACTCCTGAAATTGAAATTGCTAATCCAGAACAACATATCGCTAGCTTAACTTCAAATAAATCTGATCTAGAAATTGAATTGACTATTGAAAAAGGAATTGGTTATGTGGCAGTAGAACAACGGGAACGAAATGAAAAAGAATTGGGTGCCATTGCTATTGATGGAATATTTAGTCCAGTTGAAAGAGTAAACTTTACAGTGGAGGATATGCGAGTTGGCAAAAGAACTGATTATGATCGAATTATTTTGGAAATAAAAACTGATGGCACGATTACTCCTGAAGAAGCTTATACTGAATCAGTAAAAGTTTTATTAGAACAATTTAATGCAATTACAACAGTAGAGAAATATAAAGAAGAAGTCATCACAAAAGAGGTCGTTGATAAAAAAGTTAATAAAAATATTAAAAAAGATTTTGAAATATCCGCTTTAGAACTTTCAACTAGAATTCATAATGTGTTGGAATCTAATGAACTTAGTAAGGTTTCAGATGTTGCTAAATTATCAGAAAAAGAACTTAGAAATCTTAGTGGAATGGGAAACAAAGGAGTAGATGAAATCAAAAATTCTATTGAAAATTTTGGTTATTCTTTAAAGAAGAACGATTAATTATAAAAACTGATTAGTATGAGAAAAAGGATAAAAGGCCGAAGCCTTGGAAGAGAAAAAGACCAGAAAAAAGCACTGTTAAGAACTTTACTGGTTAGTTTAATAGAAAGACAAAAAATTACGACAACCCTAGCTAAAGCCAAAGAACTGAGTCCTTTTGCTGAAAGAAGAATGTCATTGGCTAAAAGAGGACTTAAAGACAAGGCTGAGAGGTTAGCTAAGACTAGACTCTTAAAAAAAGATTTACCAATTAAAAGCGTCGAGGAACTTTTCTTATTAGCAACCGTTGCTAAAAGAGTCGGCGGTTATACTAGGATTGTCAAGTTAATGTCTAGGAAAAGTGATTTTGCTAAAATGGCTATGATTGAGTGGGTGGATAAAGTAAAAATTCCTGAGAAAAAAATCTCAAAAAAAGCAATTGTCAGCAAAAAGAAAGTCGAAAAGGAAAAAACTGTTAAGAAAGAAGTCGCTAAAAAGAACTAATTAAAGCAAAATGAAGAACAATTTAGATAAAAAACAATCCTCAAAATTTATTCTATTTGATGCTAAGGGGAAAATTTTAGGAAGACTAGCAACTGAAATTGCTAGAGCATTATCTGGTAAAAATGAAATTAATTTTGAACCTCGACTGGGAGGAAAAGATTGGGTTGTTGTTATAAATTCCGATCAAATAAGACTTTCTGGCGATAAAGAAGATAAAAAAATTTATTGGAGATATTCCGGTTTTCCAGGAGGTATTTACAATATTACTTTTAAGGAATTATTAAAGAAAGACTCAACTCAAATTATTAAGAAAGCTGTTAAAGGCATGATGCCCAAAAATAGACTTAGTATTGAAGCTATGAAGAGATTGAGAATTTTCAAAAATGATAAACATACTTATCAAGATCAAATTAAAGACTAAGAGTATCAGAAATAATTTACAATATTTAATAAATTTAGATGACTAAACAAATTTCAGAATATTTTGAAGGAATCGGCAGAAGAAAAGAGAGTGTTGCTCGAGTAAGAGTGACGAGAGATTCTAAAGCCGGTTTTATTATTAATGATAAAGAAGCTAAAATTTTCTTTCCTGTAAAAAAATTTCAAAATGCTATTTATGCGCCCTTGGAAGCAACAGGGTTAGAAGGTAAAGTTGCTATCTCGGTTAAAGTTAATGGAGGTGGATTAACTGGTCAATCAGACGCTATCAAATTAGGTCTTTCTAGGGCTTTGGTAAAAAGCGATCCTGAATTACATCGAGCTTTGAAAGATGCAGATTTTTTGAAAAGAGATTCACGAAAAAAAGAACGGAAAAAGCCTGGGCTTAAAAAAGCTCGTCGAGCAGCACAGTGGAGAAAAAGATAAACTGACATTTACTATTTTGTATATAGTGTTTAATTAAAACAGCCCTCTCGGGCTGTTTTTTTAAAATATTTATGTTTGAAATTATTTCAAAAAATCGGTTTTTCATAATATTTTTTGATGGCCATCACAGAATGGTTTTTTGAAAATTGAAAATTTACCAAAGAAAGGTTTTAATTTTACAAAAAGTTTTTTGTGAGGTATTCTTATTTAAAATATACTTATAAATTAAAATAATGGTCGATTTTATAAAAAGAAAAGTTTTTTCCTTGACGTTAGGAGAAAAGTTAAAAAAAATAAGAGAAAAATCCGGTATATCATTGGCCGAAATAGCTTCGCATATTAAAGTCAAGCAAGATTATTTAGAAAAAATAGAAGAGGGAGATTTTGAAAAATTACCATTTGATGTTTACGTTAAAGGTTTTTTGCGAAATTATGCTAGATATTTAGGCTTAGATCCAATTAAAGTTATTAACCAATTTAATAAAGAAGTTGGAATTCGAGAAAATGTTAAGAAATATCAAAGAAAAGATTTAGGTAGCTTTAACTTCAAAGTTCCTAGTTTGACAATTACGCCCAAAATAGCTTCCATTTTTATTTCAGGTTTAATAATTTTGACGGGATTTGTATATTTTTATTTGGAAGTTGATCATTTTTCCAAAAAACCCAATTTGATCATCGAGCTTCCTAATTCTAATGAAACTGTAAAAAGTAGTTCCATCGAAATTATTGGATTTACTGATTTTGAGAATAAAATTGTTATCAATAATGAACCCGTTTCCATAGATTCTGATGGTAGGTTTAAAGAAACCGTTGGGTTACAAAAAGGATCAAATGAAATAACAATTGAAGCTTTCAATAAATTTGAAAAAAATACAAAAAAAATTATTAATATTTTTGCTGATTATAATTTAGACGTTTTAGGCGCAAAAAAAGATCAAGATGAGGATTCAAAAGAGAAAAGTTTTATGGTAGAAATTGAAATTCGAGATAATCCCAGTGAATTATTGATTAAAATAGATGACAAAGAAATTCAAAAAAGTATCCTTAACCCAGGAATTTCTTTAAAAATTAAAGTTGAAGATAAAATAAAAATTAGCTCTGGTAAAGCTAATAATACTTATGTTAAAATAAATGAAGGAGATTTTTTTCCGTTAGACGAAAAAGCTATCGGTTTTAAAGAAGTTATTTTAAATAAAGAGGGAATAGTTGAAGATGAGAGGGAAAAAATTAAAACTAATAAAAATTAAAAACAATTATGGCAAAAGACGCTAAAATTAAAAAAGAAAGTAAAATTACAAAAAGAAAAGATTGCGCTGAAGCTATTGAGGAAATAAGAACAAAATTTGGAGAAGGTTCTATTATGAAATTGGGAGAAGTTAAAAAAGTAGATATTGCTTCGGTTTCAACTGGTTCACCTTCTTTAGATATTGCTTTGGGAATAGATGGTTTGCCTCGAGGACGAGTAGTGGAAATTTATGGACCAGAATCTTCCGGAAAGACTACTTTAGCGCTACATGTATTAGCTAATGCTCAAAAAGATGGCGGGGTAGTGGCTTTTGTGGACGCTGAACATGCTTTAGATCCTTCTTATGCTAAAAAAATTGGAGTAGATATTGAGGAGCTTTTAATTTCTCAACCAGATAATGGAGAACAAGCTTTAGAAATTGTAGAAACTTTAGTGAGATCTAATTCGGTAGATGTAGTTGTGGTTGATTCTGTAGCCGCTTTAACACCTCGAGCCGAAATTGAAGGCGATATGGGAGATTCTCATATGGGACTTCAAGCTCGATTAATGTCTCAAGCTTTAAGAAAGCTGACTAGTATTATCGCCAAAACTAATGTAATGGTGATTTTTATCAATCAAATTCGAATGAAAATCGGAGTGGTTTTTGGTAATCCCGAAACTACTACCGGAGGTAATGCTTTAAAATTCTATGCCTCAGTTAGATTAGAAGTTCGACGATCAGCTCAGATTAAACAAGGAGAACAAATAATAGGGAATAGAACTAAAGTTAAAGTAGTTAAAAATAAAGTAGCGCCTCCTTTTCAGGTAGCTGAGTTTGATATTATGTATAATAAAGGAATTTCTAAAGAAGGAGACGTGGTGGAGCTAGGAAGCACTCTTAAAGTTTTAGACAAAGCGGGCGCTTGGTTTAGTTATAAAGGGGAAAAAATTGGGCAAGGCCGAGAATCAGTCAAAAAATATCTTCAAGAAAATCCTAAGATTTACGAAGAAATATTAACGGAAATAAAAAAAATCAAAACTAGCGAATCTTTATAAGAAATAAAAATGACTAAAATAAAAATTATCCTGGTTATTCTAATCGGAATTTCTCTACCGCTATATGTCTTATGGAGAATAACTTTAGTTGAATTTGATTATTCCTCTATCAGTGAGGCTCAATCTGGTGTTAAAATAACTTCTCAAATTATTAATGATCAAGAACTTTTAGTTTTTCCAGAAGAAGAAAACTATTATTTTGATAAAATTAATTTAGAAATAATTTTAAAAAAAGAAATCGCTTCTATCGATAAACTGAAATTAGAGGTTTATCAGAATTTTTTAGTTTCGTTTTATCCTAAAAGTGAAAAAGTTTTAAATGCTGAAGATCTAAAAAATTTGCTTTTTCAAGATAATACGACTGATTTACCAGCGGGTAGTTTGTTTTTCAATGGGGATGCTATTAGTATTTTACTTCCAGGAGATTCCTACCGATCAATTTTTTCAGCTGAATTATTTGAGAAAATGGGTTATAAATGGGAGGATGTAATTTCCAAAGAAGTGGGATTTGCCGGAAAATTAGAAGCCAAGGAAAATTTTTTATATGGTAACGCTCATCCAAGCGGAACTTTTGTTCAAATTAAAAATAATTTTTTCTTAGTTTGGAATAAAGAGCTTTTTTTAATAGAATCAAACTTAAATCTTAGGGATTTTTCTTTGACATCTCCAGTGAAAATAGATTCGATAAATCCTGTTGCTTTTGATAGTTGCGAGACAATGATCCAAAAAAATAAAATGACTTGTTCATTCAATAAAAAAAATAATCTAACTAAATCAAATTATATATTCATTTCCGATCTAAAAACTGAAGATATTAAGGAGGCAAAAATAAACCTCTCAACCAATCCTTCTTGGTGGTCTTTGAGAAATAATTTTTTGGTAAGTGTGGATAATATAAAATTAAAATTAATAAAAAAATATCGTGGTTATATACCCTTTATCTAAAAAAGTATTTGAAAAAACTAAACAAATAATTCAAAAAAATGACTCTTTTGTTTTCTGGATTCTTTTGGTCTTGTCTGTTGATTATCTGGCTTTGTTTTTCGTCGAATCTGTTCTTCCAGGATATGTGATGAATCATTTAAATTTAAATTTTTTGCTACTTCTTATTTTGAGTGGTTGGCTTATATTTTCCTTATTATCAAGCAAGAGAAAGCTTGTTCGGAACCAGAAAAAAGTCTTAAAAATATTTGGAATATCTTTTTTAGCAATCTTTTTTATAAGTGCTTGGTTTATTCTTTATAAACTTGCATTTTGGGAGTTAATTACAACTTTTTTATTTTTGATTGTTATTGGCTTTTTGCTATACAAAAATTAAACTTAAAAGTGTTAATTTATTTTTTCAACCAATTTTTTTGGGTTGATTTTTATTTTGTTAGATAGTATAATGTTGGGGTTGTGTAAAGGGATCGTTCCCGGTTATTATTTCTATTGCAATTTTTCAATTTTGGATAAATTTTTTAAAAATTTTCTTGCCTTAACTAACATTAAAGCTTTAAAAATTTTAAAATAATTTATCTCAAAATTGACAAACTTCATAACAAAATTATAACCGGAAACAATCCCTTAAATTATAACTATTTATAAATATAAATGAGTAAAATTGTAATTGGGTTAGTAGGGGAAGTAGGTTCAGGAAAAGATACAGTAGGAAAATATTTAGAAGAGAAGTACGGAGCTAAGCAGGTTCGCTTTGCTGATCCGATTAAAGATACTTTATCGATTTACTTTGATAAATTATCAAGGGCTGATCAACAATGGCTGTTTTTAGCTTTTCAAGAAAGATTTGGTGACGATATTTTAAGTCGAGCGATTCGAAAAAAAATTGAGGATGAAGAAAATCAAATAGTAGTAGTTAATGGTCTTAGAATGCCTCCTGATTTGAAATTTATTAGAAGTTTTGAAAATAATAAAATTCTATATATAACAGCTAGTCCTAATATTCGATGGGAAAGAGCCTCAAAAAGAGATGAAAAAAGTGATGATAGTACTTCTTTCGAAAATTTTGAAAAAATTGACCTTAAGCCAACTGAAATAAATGTGCCTAAAATTGGAGCCGAAGCTGATTTTAAAATTGATAATAAAGATAATTTAGAATATTTATTGTCCGAGACTGATAAATTTATGAGTGATTTAGGGCTTGAGAAAAAAGTTTAAAAATTTTTCAATTAAATTGAAGGTAATTTTTAAGTATCAAAAAAATCGAATTATTGAGATTCGATTTTTTTATTTCCCAAAAGTCCCTTTTTTATTTTTTTATTTTTGTTAGAATATATCCACTAACTTCAAAAATTAAAGAATTGAAATGAAAAAAAATGAAAAAAAACAAACCAGACCAAGCTGGGACGAATATTTTTTAAATTTAGTCGAATTAGTAGGCACCAGATCAACTTGCGATAGAGGAAAATCAGGTTGTGTTATAGTTAAAGATAAAAGAATATTAAGCACTGGTTATATCGGATCACCAAGCGGAGTTAAACATTGCGACGAATTAGGTCACGAATTTCACGAGGTAATTCATACGGACGGCAAAAAAACCCAGCATTGCATTAGAACTACTCATGCCGAACAAAATGCGATTGCCAACGCAGCTAGATTTGGAATTGCGCTTGACGGAGCAACTCTTTATTGTCATATGACCCCTTGTTATGTTTGTGCTAAAATTATAATAACCGCCGGTATCAAGCGAGTCATTTGTAATATGGACTATCAAGCCGGTGAAAGAAGTAAGGAAGTATTTAAAGAAGCGGGAATTATTTATGAATTAGTTAATAACAAAATAGAAGACTATAAATAACTCAATAACAGAAAGACAAAAATGAAAATTATTCTAGGATTAGCCGGTGAAATGGCTAGTGGAAAAGGAACAGTCGCAAAGTATTTGGTTGAAGAAAAACAAGGAGCTAGTCATAGGTTTTCTTCAATTCTAAGAGATTTAAGTCAAAGATTGTATTTAGAAGAAACTCGAGAAAATCTACAAAAGATGTCAACAGCGATAAGAGAATGCTTTGGTCAAAATGTTTTATGCAAAACAATTTATAGAGATGTTAAAAAAGATTCAAATGAGATAATAATAATTGATGGAGTTCGCAGAAAACAAGACGTTGAGGAATTGAGAAAATTAAAAGAATTTAGATTGATTTATCTTGAAGCGGATTTGGAAAAAAGATTTGAAAGAATTAAAAATCGAGGAGAAAACAGCGATGATGACAACAAAACTTTGGAAGAATTCAAGAAAGACCACCTAAGAGAGGCCGAGCAAGAAATTAAAAAACTCAAGGCTGAGGCTGATTTTGTCATAGACAACAACGGATCTTTTGAGAATCTTTATAAACAAATTAATAGAATGCTTAGATAAGCTAAACTATGATTAAAAATATAATATTTGATATAGGAGGCGTGTATCTTAAAGGAGAAACAGCTGATTTTTTGGACAAAGTAGCCTTGTTATTGGGCGTTAAAAACGAGATTAATACAGGAAATATTGTTTTTGACGAAAAATATAATCGAGGTCTAATTTCACCAGATGAATGTTTTCGTAAGGTATTCAAAAAATAT
>CAYWJP010000008.1:7037-24684 GCA_964458715.1 uncultured Bdellovibrionales bacterium | reverse complement strand
GGAGGTCCGACTTCCGGGATTTTTACTTTTATTGATTTTTCGGTTACAATTAAAAAAGAATTAATAATCGATTTTTTATAATAAATGAAAAATAAAAACAAATTTATTAAATTTTTCCAGAAAAGAAATCGGGCTCGTCGAAAGAAGAAATTTTGGCAATTTTTTGGTATTCTCAGTAAAAAAATAAAAAAATTCAAGAGAAAGAGAAAAATAGCAAAATTTTTCACTTGGTTTCAAAAAAGAAAAAAGAAAAAAGTTGAAGAAAAGCGATTAATTAAATTAATTATAGTTTTGTTTATTTTAATAATTCTCGCTTTATTCCAACAAATTATTCGATTTTCCAACGATTTAATTCAACTTGAATCTAGGGAAGAACAGCAAAAAATTCAAGTTGAATTAAAAGTGCTTAAAAAACAAGTAGCAGTAATCGAAACTGATTTTAAAAATAGTCAAGAATTATTGCAATGGGGAAAAATAGAAAATCGCCAATTATTAGCGGAAAAAATTAGGCATCTCAATTATTTAAATTCCCATTTATCAAAAACAATTGAAGCTTATAATCAAGACGATTCTTTGCAATTGTTTCGAAAAAAATTAGGAAATTTAGAAAAAGTTTTTCAAGAATCTCAAAATGTTGAATTAATTTCTGAAAGAATCGCTAACAAAATTGATATACTTTTACTTTTTGATCAGGTTGATAAAAATCAAAAAGAATTATTAGAAAAAGATTTTAGCTTATTTTATGAGAAAATAGATTTAATTAATTCTTTTTAGTTAATAGAACTAACCAAAAGTTGAATTTATTAAAGAGATAGTTTTTTCAGAGACTATTTCTTTTGATTTACGGCAATAGCAACAGCAATTAGCGACCAAAGTGTCCATTGGATGGCTGTTCCTCTGAATATATTACTAGTCATTCCAAAGGCAAATTCAGCAATTAAAAGAACTAGAATGATAAAGGCCAATGTTTTTTTAGTTGAGTTCTTGTTTTTGTAAAAATCTTTTAGAATGACCAGCGTTGCCGAGAGAAAAACTAGCAAGAATGAAATGGCACCAAAAATTCCAGTTTCTAGTGCTGGCCTTAGAAGATCGTTATGAGTATAAGGGTTCCCTGCGTAAAATCCGAATTCTTTTTCATGTATGATAGTTTCTGTTCCAGCTCCATATCCAGCAAGGGGTTGTTTTTTATATAGTCCCAGCATCTTATCCCATTGTTTGAATCTCCAATAAACCGATCCAGTGATCGGAGGGTTGTAAACATCTTCAACTTTATTTTGAAAATCATTAGAGGTAAAAAACAAAACAAGGAGTATGCCAATAATGGCAAATATGTATTTGGGTGATTTCCATAAAGATAAAAAGAAGGCGAAGATTATCATCGCTAACCAGGCCCCTCTAGAAAATGTTGCCAATAAGATGCTGTTTAGCAGAAATAAAAAGGCAAATAACCAGCCTTTATTTTTGGTTTTTTGCAAGATAAAGAAAATAGTTAGTGCAATTATTATCAATACAAAAGCGGCAAAAGAATTGGGATTTGTGAAAGTTCCAAAAAGACGACTGTCAATTCCGCTAGAACTCATTCCAGAACCAGTGATAAGTTGATAAAGAGCAATCGAAATTGGAAGAATGGCAGAGACCATAACTGCCCAGAGGAAATTAAGATAATTCTTTTCTTGTTTGGCGATAACAAAAGTGGTTAAAAATATTGATAAAATACTAATTATTCTTATTACTTCATGAAGACTAGCAAATTTATCGATAGAGTAAAAAATACTTATGGAAGCAACTGCGATGTAAATTATCCAAAAAAAGAAGACAATTGTTTTTGGAAACAGTTTCCTGTTTTTAACTAAGAATAAAAAAGAAAGAATTATTAATATAATTCCGATTGTATTGGCACCATTTAACGAATAGTTGCTGAATAATTGCACTTTTATTTCCTCACTTAATTGATCTAGCGCTGGACGAATGAATAGAAAAATAAAAAGGCCCCATTTAGGAGAATACAGAAAGGTTATTATTAAAATTAGACTGGTAATAAAAGCGAGTGAAAGAATAATTGATTGAATAAAGAATAGATGAATTATTAGTATCGTTAATAATCCTGCTAGTAGTAGAAAACCAGCTATTTTTTTTGAAATTAGATTCATCGCGTGTTGATTAGTTTAAAATTTTTTTGTATCATAAATGATTTAATTATAGTATAATTCATTTATTCCAACTTTACAAAGAAATTCGAATAAATTAAACTAATAGAAGACAATCATTGGAGGTAATTTTAATTATTTTTTAATATAAATGCGGATTTTACAAATTCATAAATATTTTTCTAGAAAAAAGGGAGGAGGTTCGGTAACGGCTTTTTTTGAAACTGTTAATTTGCTTCAAAAAAAAGGTCATGATTTAATGTTTTTTTCAATGAAGGATTTTGAAAATGAGAAAACGGAATATGAAAAATATTTTATAGAGGGTTTCGATATTAAAAAGGCTAATTTTATTGAAAAAATAAGATTAATTCCAAAAGTTATTTATAATTTTGATGCTCAAAAAAAACTTCAAAAATTAATTGACGAAGAAAGACCAGATGTTGCTCATTTGCATAATATTTGTCACTATCTGACCCCGTCTATTTTGCATACGTTAAAAAAGAATAACATACCGGTTGTTTTAAAATTACTTGATTATAAAACTATTTGTCCCAATAGGTTTCTTTTCGCTAAAGGTAAAATTTGTCAGAAATGCAGTGATAAAAAATATTATCATTGTTTTTTAGAAAAATGTGTTGATAATTCTAGAGTGCTTAGTTTTATTGCTATGATTGAGGCTTATGTTCATAAACTAGTCAAGTCGTTTGATAATGTTAACCTTTTTTTAGCCCCCAGCATTTTTATGAAAAATAAGAGTATTGAATTTGGAATCAAGTCAGAAAGAATAAAAATTTTAAGAAATACTATAAATATTAATAATTTTAAAGAGGCTAAAAATTTTAAAGAGGAAGATTACATTTTGTATTATGGACGAATTTCCGAAGAAAAGGGTATCGAAGATTTGATTATGAGTTATGGAGATTTATTGAAAAAGAGTGGGACGAAAATAGCTAAATTAAAAATAGTTGGGAGCGGACCGCAAGTTGAGGAATTAAGAGAAGTAATTAGTAAAAATAATTTAGATAAACAGATTGAATTAACTGGCTATATGAAGGGCGAGAATTTGTATAATTTTATTAGAAATTCCAAGTTTGTTATTCTTCCTTCTGTTTGGTTCGACAACTCTCCTTTAATTATTTCTGAAACGCAGCTTTTGGGTAAACCGGTGATTGTTTCTGACTCAGGGGGATCCAAAGAGATGATTGTTGACGGAGAGTCAGGATTGGTTTTCAAAAGTGGGGATAGAAAAGATTTAATTGAAAAAATGAAAAAAATGTTTCAATTAAGCAAAATAGAAAGAAAGAAAATGGGAGAAAAGGGCCGAGAAAATATTAAAAAAATTAATAATGAAGATTTTTATTATAAAAAGCTAATTGGTTATTATAATGAGGCAATTAAGTTGAGTAAAGTTTAATTCCATATTTATTAAAAAATGTTATTTAAAATATTAAATTTGTTTCCAAGTGGCGTGATTAATAAGCTTTATTTTTGGTTTATTTTTGTTGTTTATAAATTTACCGGAAAGGCTTTGTATCCTCGCAAGATTATTATTGATCCATCTAATTTTTGCAATCTAGCTTGTCCTTTATGCGCAAACGGATCTGGATCAATGCGGGCCGAGAAGAGTTTTATGAAAATAGAATTATTTGAGAAAATTTTGAAAGAGATTCCAACCATAAAACATATTAGTCTTTTTAATTGGGGCGAATCTTTCCTAAATCCTCAAATAAACAAGATGATAGAAATTGCCAAAGAAAAGGGAATTCATGTTTCGATTCATACTAATTTAAGTTTTAAAAAAACTGATAAATTTTGGGAAGAAATGATTAAAGCCGGTCCAGATGAAATAGAAACATCGTTGGATGGAACTACTCAGGCTGTTTATCAAAAATATCGGAAAAACGGTGAATTGAAATTGATTTTGAATAACCTTAGGAAAATTGTCGAAATTAAAAACAAATTGGGTAAAAATAAGCCTCGAATTTTTTGGAAGTTTATGGTTAATAAATTCAATGAGGAACAAATTGAAGCTGCTCGAGAGAAAGCTGAAGAATTAGGAATTGATTTTGAAATAACAACCATGGAAATTGGCGACGAAAATCCTGATATTATTTTAAGCGGTTCAATTAAAGAACGAATTGAAAAGTGGTTGCCTAATAATAAAGAATATCTTAGAAGTCAGTATCTTGGTAAATATGAAAAACCTTTGTTTAATAGAAAATGTGATCAGTTATTTACTACTTTGGCAATTTCTCCAACTGGAAAAGTTCTGCCTTGTTGTTGGGCAGCTAACGATGATAATTCTTTCGGCGATATCTCTAGAGAGAAGTTTGAGAATATTTGGAATAATGAAAAATATCAATATGCTCGAAATTTATTTATTGGCAAAGTAATCAACAAGAAGGCTGATGTTATTTGTAATAAATGTAGTAATTTTAAGCAAGACAAGAAACTGTCTAAAAAATTAATATAAAAGGATTATTTTCAAGTTCCATTTTTATCAAAATTTATTAATTTCGTCTGCAAATTATCCTGTGAGTTTTGCCTTAGCAAAAAACTAAAGCTTCACCTCGCAAAATAATTTTCGACAGAAATTATTTAAATTTTGTTAACAAAAGCGAACTTGAATACAATCCTATAAAAATATGAAAATTGGAATTAATGGTTCGTTCGTCAGAAAAAGGGATGCGGGAATGGGACAGGTGACAATCAATTTTTTAAAGACTTTGGGAAAAATTGTCAATTCCGAGGACGAGTTTTTTGTTTATTTGGAAGAAGATTTAAACTTTAAATTACCGAAAAATTTTCACAAAAGAATTATTAAACCATTTTATAAGCGAGACGATTTGATTCGAAAAATTTATTGGGAAAAATTTCTTTTGCCAATGGAAGCTCGAAAGGATAGTTGCGAAGTTTTCTTTTCTCTTTATCAATCTTCAACAATCTTAAAAAGTATTCCTCATCTGATGGTGGTTCATGATGCTATCGTAAAGATTTTCCCGTGGTATCTTAATAATTTTCGAAAAAGAATTTATTATAAAAAAGTTGATAAAGCAATTAAATCTGCCAATCAAATTATGACGGTTTCCAAGCATTCAAAATTAGATGTTATTAGATTATACGGAAAAAAAGAAAAAAAAGTAGTAGTTAATTATATTGATTGTGATCCAATTTTTAAGAAAAAAATTACAGTTCAAAAAATTGAAAAAACCTTAAAAAGATTTAAATTAAAATCCAAGAAATATATTTTTTATGTGGGCGGTTTCGATATGAGAAAAAATGTAGTCGGTTTAATCCAGGCTTATGGAATTTTGTGGAATAATTATGAAAATAAAAAAGATTGTCCAGATTTAGTTTTGGCTGGAAAAGTTCATGCTCATTTAGCTCCTTTAGTGACTGACGTTGAAGCTGAAATTGAGAATGTTTGTTATAAAGTGGGTGTGCCTAAAAATAAATTTAAACTTTTGGGTTTTGTGGAACAAGCTGATTTGCCTAGTTTGTATAAAGAGGCGAGCGTTTTTTGTTATCCGTCTTTATATGAAGGGTTTGGTTTGCCAGTTTTGGAAGCTTTTAATTGTGGTTGTTCAGTAGCGGCTTCTGCCAACTCTTCTTTAAAAGAATTAGTTAATGAAAAAAACGCTTTTATTTTTACTTTAGACAATGATAAAAATTTAGCGGAAAAACTTTTGGAAAGTCTGACTAATGAAAAAGTTAAAAAACAAAAAATAGAACAAGCCCTAAAAAATGCGAAAAAATTCAGTTGGGAAAATTTTACCAAAAAAACACTAGAAGAATTAAAAAAACTTTAGACTTTGCGAACTTTCTAACTTTCTAAACTAACTTCATGATTAAAGAATATTTTTGGGTAGCAATTATTGGGGTTTTACTTAACGCGACTTTGATTATAATGGATTCAGCAGGATTTTTACCATTAAGTTTGTTGAATTTTTTCTTAACATTTTTTGGGATTTTTCTTTTGGCTTTGTATCGACCTATCTGGGTTTTTTGGCTTTTTATTATTTCTTTGCCGTTAGAGAGTGTAATTATTTCTTCTAATCAAATCCCAATTTCTTTTCGACCTTTTCAAGTGATCGGTTTGATATTATTTGTGGCGACGGTTATTTTAATCGGATTGAAGATAAAGAATAAAAATTTGCCCAAATTGATTGAATTTAATAAGCAGAAACTTTTTAAGAGAGGGCTTCATTTTGGTTTAGCAGATAGTCTGGTTTTAATTTTATGTTTAGTGTCTTTTATCTCTTTGATAAATTCTTTAGTTTTTAGAGCGACTTTGAAATTAAATTTAGTTTTGCTGTCTTTCGCAATGCTATATTTTTTAGCTCGGTTTTATCTTCAAGAGAAACAGAGAAAATTGGAAGCCTTATGGTTTTTTGTGGCAACTTCTTTGCCGGTTTTGATTTTTGGAATTTATCAAGCGGTGGCTTTTAAATTAAATTGGGTTGATTTCCAGGTCTTTGCCGAACGATCTAACGGAACTTTCGCTGAACCAGATTGGTTCGGAATTTATTTAGTTTTTTTGGCTTCAATAATCTATTGGGTAAAATTGGAACTTTTTAGGACTAAAAACAGTACTATGATTGGTCACTTGGAATTACGTCAAGTGGGTCAGTGGTTTTTGAATTTTTATTTATTGCTAATATTTTTAGTTTTATTATTGACCGTAGCTCGAAGCGCTTGGTTGGGATTTTTAGGATTAACTGTTATTTATTTTGGCTTACTAGTTTGGCAGAAATATTTATTTAAATTGAAAAATTTCAAAATTAAAAGCTTTTTTAAAGATGTTTTAGCAATTGGTTCGGCTTATTTTATTTCAATTTTAGTAATAATTATTTTTGGTTTGTCCAATTTTAATTTAGTCGATCGCGCCAGTAGCTCAGTTAGTGGTTTACAAGAAATAACGATCAGCTGTGAAGAAAATTCACAAGTTCCTGCAGAAATTTCTGGGATTGATGTTTTAGAACAATATAATTGCCGACACATTAACTTGGAAGATATTGATGAAGAAATATTACTAGGTTCTGAAACCAAAAAAGTTTATCGACCTGATCCTAACATCAAAATTAGAAAAGATATTTATGGAACCACTTGGGCAGAAATTAAAAAACATCCCATTATTGGTCAGGGGCTAGGAAGTTCTTCTGAAGTTCTAGGGGAAGACAGTTTCGGTCATGGTTTGAACGCCTCCAACATATTTTTAGAAGTTTGGTTTTCTTGGGGAATATTAGGACTAATTATCTTTTTAGGACTATTTTTATTACCAGGAATTTTGGCTTTTAAAAATCTTTGTCTGAAATCAGAAAATGCTGGATTTGATATTTTTATAATTTTGACTAGCGTGGCGCTAATAATTCCGAATCTTTTTAATGCCGGAATTTTTCTGTCCATACTTTGGATTTGGCTCGCTATTACCAACAGCTAGACTTTGAAATTCGGCACATTTATTCGTTGAAATTTCCGCTTTTCACTCAACGTATCATCTAATACGTTTCGCTCAATGCTCAATTTTGCCTCGAACTGCACTCAAATTTTAAAGTCTTTGTATTTAGAGTTTCCTTGGATTGCACTCAAATTTAAAATTTTCGATATTGCATGGTGGATTTTTCTTTATTCAGGATTAAATACTGATTTGAAATTTAATGCAAATTTTGGGTTGGTTTTGCGTAATACTATTTGAAACAAATAAATAAACTCATAAATTTCTAATAACATTTGATGAAAGTCGATTTGGATAAATCTTCAGATGAAGATTTAGTTAAGATGGTTTTGGAAAATCCAGATAGTCTAACCTTCTTGGTAAACCGATATTGGGAAAAGCTTTTTTGGTTTGTTAAAAGAATTTCTTATTTTTCCTCAGAAGATATTGAAGATATTTTGCAAGATGTCTTTATAAAAGTTTATAAAAATATTAACAGTTTTGATGAATCCTATAAATTTTCTACTTGGATTTTTCAGATTACACGAAATACCACCATTGATGCGATTCGAAAAAATGGAGCGCATCCTTATGAAATTGGATTGGATCAGGGAGATTTAAAACTAATGTTGGCAGAGAACGGAATTAGCGCTGAGAAACAACTTATCAATAAAGAGAAATTAAAAGAAGTTGAATCTATTTTAAATTCTTTACCTTTTAAATATCGAGAGGTAATGGTATTGAAATTTTTAGAAGAAAAGAATTATGAAGAAATAATGGATATTGTGAAAAAACCGAAAGGTACAGTGGCTTCATTATTGAACAGAGGAAAAACCATTTTTTTAGAAAAAGCTCAAAAGCAAGGATTATTTTTAGATAATTAATTTAAATAGATGACCAAGAAAAATAAAGTTAGTGAAATACTAGCTAAAATTAGAAAAGACGAGATTCAACCTGTTCCTAAATGGCAATGCCGATTATTTAATTGGTCTTTTTGGTTAGCGACAGCCGTGGCAATAATCTTGAGTTCGATTTTCTTTTCCATTATTTTGATTAATCTTTTCGAGATTCCATTGGAAACTTTTCGATACATGCAAGTAGGTCGTTATTTAAGAGTCTTATTTGGAATCTTTCCATTTGCTTGGCTATTTTTGGTGGTGTCTTCATTAATTTTAGGATTGGCGGCCTTTCATAAAACTAAATATGGTTATAGGTATAACTTCGTTTTATTGATGAGCGGTTTTTTATTGATTAGTTTAATATTTGGTTTCGGTTTACACGGGATAAGTGTCAATAAGCCTTTGCGGGAATTTGGTGAGAATCAAATGCCTCATAATATCGGGAGAGGACCTTTCGATAAGGCTCAAAAAGCAGTATTCATTGAAGATGGATTACTAGGTGGAGAAATCATAAGAAGAAAAGAGAACCGTATTTTTATAAAAAATTTACTTAATGAAGAATGGGAAATAATTCATAATGAAAAAACCAAGATAAAAAAAGAAGTTAAATTAATAGAAGGCGATTACATTGTGATTGTTGGAGAGAAAGTAGATGAATTTTTATTTGAAGCTTTTGCGATAAAAAAGATGAAAGATTGTCCTCATTGTCATGAAATGCCTCCTGAGTTTTCTAGATAAATCGCATTATTAACAAGGCCAATATAAAAAATATTAAAGAAAGAAGAGATTTGAAAAAATCTTTTTCTTTATTAAGTTCAGGGATTAGGTCGGAAGCAGCGATATAAATGAATCCACCGGCAGTAATTGGAATTAACCACTGAGTAATTTGCTCGGTTTTTAATATTAATAAATAACCAATCAAAGCTCCAAAAATTGCGAAAAAAGCCGATAACAAATTATACAAAATTGCTTTTTGTTTAGAAAAACCGCTGTAAAGTAAAACTCCAAAATCACTAATTTCTTGAGGAATTTCATGAAGAGCGACTGAAAAGGTAGTCACTATTCCCAAGCTGGGGCTGATTGAAAAAGCGGCCATAATAACTAGCCCATCAATAAAATTGTGAAGGGCATCTCCGAATAGATTTTGAAAACCCAGTAAAGCTTTATGCTCAGTACAATGTTGATTTTGGCAATGATGCCAATGGAGAATCTTTTCTAAAATGAAAAAAATTATAAAACCAAGGATGGTTGATTGAAAAATAGTGGAGGGTAAGTTGTTTTCCAAAGATTCTGGAATTAAATGAAAAAAAGCTCCTCCCATCAGAGAGCCAGCCGAAAAACTAATAAAGAAAAAAAGAATTTTCTCCAGAACAGTTTTTTTGATAGCTAAAGTGAAAACTCCGATTAAGGAAATTAAACTAATAATGAAAGTCGCTATTAGCGCGTAGATTAATTCCATAACTATTTATAGTTAGTAGGTAGTTAAATTTTACAAGAATTAGCTTGAATTAACAAGTCAAAAAAAGTTTTGCAGTTTTTTAAAAAATCAGTTAAAATAAATTTAGGTTGCAATTCGGATTGCAATTTTGTATTTAATTTTTAAAATAAAAATAAACAATGAAATTTGCTTTACTTTCAATTTTAGCGGCTTTAATTCTTATTTTTTCAGGTTGTTCTAACTCGAAAGAAGGAGAGTTAAATAAGAAACTAAGTAGTATTCAGTTCGAAGAAGAAGAAAATTCTGCCGTAGAAAAAACGAAAGAAGTTAATAAAGATAATAATTTAAAACAATCAATGTCTATGAAATACAATGAAGAGCAAATAGTAGTTATGAAAACTAGCCTGGGTGATATAAAAATTAAGCTTTTTACTCCAGATGCACCTAAAACAGTTAATAATTTTTTGAAACTAGCGGAAACCAATTTTTACAATGGAACTAAATTTCATCGAGTGATTAAAGATTTCATGATTCAAAGTGGGGATCCATTAACAAAAGAGATCGATAAATCAAAGTACGGAACTGGCGGCCCTGGTTATACCTTTGAAGATGAATTCAATAGCCATAAATTAGTCCGAGGTTCTTTGGCGATGGCTAATTCTGGACCTAATACCAATGGTTCTCAATTTTTTATCGTAACGGCCTCAGAAGCTGCTTGGTTAGACGGAAAGCATACTAATTTCGGGGAGGTCATTGAGGGATTGGATGTAGTTGATAAAATTGAAACAGCCGAAGTTGATGGGAGAGATTGTCCTCTGGAAAATATTGAAATAAAAAATATCGAAAGAATTGAAGCAGAATAAAAACTCTAGACAATTTTTGTTAGGTGTATATAATAATTGAGGTTCTTTATTTGATATTAAGATAATGGAGGGTATAATTTAAAATAAAATTAAACTGGTTATCTACAAAGAATACTGCGTAAAATCGTGGTTTTTTTGTTGTTTAAAATGCGTATTAAAATTAAGAATAAGATCAAAATTCAAGTATCTGCTATTGACAATAAAGAAGATTTAGTGTAAAATGTACTTTCATCTGATAATTGGATAATTTTTAATTTTAATTAAAATGAGTGAATCAATGATGATTACAATTTATGTTGCTTTGATTGTAGCAAGCGTTTCTGTAGCGGTATTGATTGCCTTTCAGATTGCTATTTTTATCTATCTTCAAAATGCAGAGTTTAACTTAAATAGTAAGATTGAAAAAGTTAAAAGATTTTTTTCGGAAAGTATTATAGTTTTTTTAAATCCTGCTTCTAAAGTAAAAGTAAATAAAACTAAAAAAGCTTAATAATAGTTTTAATCTTTTTTCGAATAAAATTCCCTCTCATTAGAGAGGGTTTTTTGTTTGAAAAAATATTTTCAAAATACTTTTTTATTTTATTTCGCTTGTTTTTTATTTAGAATGAGATATATTTAAATATACGTGGATTAACTTATCGTAATAAATTATTCGAAAATTTATAAAAATGGAAATAAAAGAGAGAATAAAAAAAGCTTTCAATAGAGCTGACAAAAAGGTTATAGTTTTTTTGTTAGGGTTAATATTATTGTCTGGATTGGTGCGTGGTTATAATTTCAAGGAATGGTTATTGGTGCGAGCTGACCAGGTTCGAGATTCTGAAATGTCTAAAGAAGTTTTAGATAATGGAGTTGGTCATTTAAGATTATTGGGACCAAAAATTACAACCGTCAAATTATCCACTGAAGAGGGAAGAGTCGATACTCTTAATATGGGTCCTTACTATTATTATGTTCAAGCGTTGTCGATGAAAATTTTTGGAAATCCAAGTCCTTGGACAATTGCTATTCCGGATTTTATATTATCGCTTTTAGCGATACCTCTCTTTTATTTAATTTTAGCTAAATTTTTTACCAAAAAAACTAGTTTTATCGTCACCATCCTTTTCAGTTTTTCTTTTTTGATCATTCAATATTCAAGATTTTCTTGGAATCCTAATCAACTGATTTTTTGGCAGTTGTTATTAATTTTTTCATTATTACAATTTGAGGCTAAGAAACTCAAGGCTGGATACTGGTTAATTATCGGATTTCTGGCTTTACTAATTATTTCGCAATTACATTTTTTAGCTACAGCAGGAACAGTTATGGTTTTTATTGCATTTTTTATTTATCAAAAAGCCTGGAAAAAATTAAAATTAAAGCACTATTTTATCGCAATTTTATTGTTTGCAATTTTTCATATCCCAATGGTTATTAGTGATATAAAAAACGATGGAGATAACTACAGAAGATTTTTAGCGGGAATTTCTCAGCAATCTAGTGAAAAAAGTTTAAAAAAGAACATTATAGAGAATGTTGAAAAAAATGCTCGTTTTTATTTCTATTTTAACTTACCAATTAGCGAGGAAGAAGTTCCTGGGATTGTGACTATTCGATTTTTTTATTTATTTCTTTCTTTGACTTTGGTGTTGGCTATTTTTTATGGTAAATTCAAATTTCTAAAATCTATTAATCCAAAGAGAAAGAAAACATTAGCTTTTTTAATTTTATTATATTTCGGATTCTTTTTCTTAGTGAATATTAGCGTAGCTGATCGCCTAGAAAAACCTCGTTATTGGTTATCAATTGCCCCGATTTCATTTTTTATTTTAGCTTTTTGGTTAGAGTTAATTGGAAGTATTCAGAGGAAATATTTATCAATAATATTATTAGTTGGAATTGCGGGGCTTCTGTTTTTCGAAAATGGATACAGCGTCTATTATTGGTATTCTTCTTTGGTTGAGGGAGAAAAACAAGAGCTTCCGTTTAAAGATCCAATTTTGCGACCTCATCGAGAACTAATAACTTTTGGCGAAATAGAAAGAGCTTCTGACTATATGGCAAAGAAGGCGGCTAAAGCAAAAACGGACGTTTGTTATTTAAGTTCTGATTATCAAATAAAAAATGCTTTTAAATATATTATCGGCTATAAATATCCAGAAGTTTTAATTAAAAGATTGGATGATGAAAATGAGAGCTCTGGGGATTGTTTGATGTTTGTTGTTTCTAAAAATGATCAAAAAATTCAGGGCGTGAAAGATGATTTGGCCGATCGTTTTATCTATGAAAAAATTGGTCGAGATGGGGCAATAATTTTGTGGCAATTGCAAGTTAAGCCAGGATCAGAAAAACCAAAACGAGGGAAGGAAATTTTTATATCAAATGAAGAAACGGATCCAAAGATTTATTTGTGGAAAGAGGTGTTCTAGTTCATAAAGTCCGTAAAGTCTTTAAAGTCCGTAAAGTCGAAAGTTTCTGTTGCAAAATTTTCAAAGGAATATGAGCATAAATACTTGGCTGAAAAGATTTAAAAAGCGTTAACGAATTTTTTAATGTGTGCTAAATTGTAATTATAAGTTGTAAAAGTTTATAATGTCTAAAAGAAAACTAATCGTTACTAGTTTTTTGGTTTTGTTTTTAATCGTGTTTTTTTATGTTATTTTTTTAAAAAGAGAAAATCGAGTTGATGTTCCAGAAGAAAAGATAGTTGCAAATAAAATTGAATTGAAGATTGGTTATATTACCGATTTACATTGTTATAGTAAATTAAATTCGAAGACCAACAAATGGGAAGTTAATTGGCGCTGTTCTCAGCCGATGGCTAATTTTACTAAGCAAATGAATGAAAATTATTTGCCTGATGTAATTATAGAAGGAGGTGACATGGTTGACGGACGAGATGATCAAGAAAAAGTGCTTTATCCAGTAGCATTGAATTTATTTGATAGTTTTAAAGCGCCGGTTTATCATATTTTGGGAAATCATGAGACGAGAGGTTTTTTGAAAAGCGACTGGTTGGGTTTTACTGGTTACGATAAGCCATATTACTATATTGATGTTAGGGAATATCGATTAATAGTTTTGGATGGTAATAATAAACCCGGAGAAAACGGCACAAGTATTGAAACTTCGCCAGATCTTCAATATTATCCAGGTTATCTTGATCAAGAACAGAAAATATGGCTAGAGAAAACTCTTCAAAAAGCTGAAGATAAAACAGTTTTGATTTTTATTCATCAACCACCTTTGAATAAAACTATTTTAAAAGATTCTAGAGAATTATTTTTTGAAGGTGATAAAATAAGAGAATTATTTTCTCAATATGGGGTCAAGGCTGTTTTTTCAGGCCATATCGAAGAATTATGTAATATTGAAGAAGAGGGAGTTGAATATTATATTTTGAAAGGAGTCCACAAAGACAATGTGCAATTGCTAGAAAAAGACGCGCGAAAAGATCAGGGAATTTTTTATGAAATCTTAATAGATGAGAATCAGAAAGTAATTGTTAAAATGTTTTTTAAAGAAGAAAATTCTGATGAATATGATAATTTAATAGTTAATAAAGAAACGGCTTTTTGCAATAATCAAAGTATTCAAAATCCCGAAGAATACAAAGGTTGGGTTGATCAAGAAAAATTGCGAGAAGAACAAGAAGAGCAGGAGGAAGATGATAACGAGAATGAATAATTAAAATCGTTCCAAATAAACAAAAAATATGAAAAATAAATGTGGCTTAACTGTCATACCCCCAACTTTTAACGAAAAAGATAACGTGAAGCCTTTGCTTGATATTATTTTTAAGGCTATGAAAGGCAAGAATATCGATTACGAAGTTTTATTTGTGGATGATAGCAGTGATGAAACTCCAAAGGTCATTAGAAAAGAAATCGAAGCTCGAAAAGAGATGAGTGTTCGAATGCTTCATCGATCCAAGGAAAGAAGAACTGGATTAGCGACAGCCTTCATTGAAGGTTTTGAAAAATCTAAGGGAGAATATATTTGTTGTATTGATAGTGATTTGCAACACCCACCCCAAGTAATTCCGAAACTTTTCCAAAAAGCTATCGATGATCAAGCTGAAATAGTTTTTGGCACTCGATATATCAAGGGAGGTAGTGCTGAGGGCTTGGGAAGTCTTAAGACTTTTTATGGATTTTATCGAAGAGCAGTGTCAATCGGTTTGAAATATTTCACTCAAATAATTTTTATTCCTGCTAGGCAAACTTCAGATCCTTTGGGAGGTTTTTTCTTGCTTAAAAAAAGTATTTTAAAAGGTGCTAAGCTTTATCCCCGAGGATTCAAAATATCAGTAGAAGTTTTAATGCGAACAAAACATAACAAAGTTAGTGAAGTTCCTTATACGTTTTTAAAAAGAGAAAATGACGACAGTAAGGCCACTTTAAAACAGGGATTGGAATTTTTTAAACATCTTTGGAATATTTTTACTACTGTTCCTGAGGCTGGAAGGTTTTTGAAATTTTGTTTAGTGGGCGGAAGTGGGGTTTTTGTTAATTTGGGAGTGCTCTATACTTTGGTTGAATTTTATAAAATGGGAGAGAACTTTTCTTGGGCGATTGCCGTAGTTTTATCAATTCTTTCCAATTATTTCTTGAATTCACTGTTTACTTATAGCGATAAAAAATCAGAAACTAGAAATGAAAGTATGCGAAGAGTGGTATTTTATTATTTGATTTCATTTTTTACCATGTTTTTTAATTTTTTGGTTTATCGGGCGATGATAAATTTTGGAATACATTATATTATGGGTGCTTTTGCTGGAATTTTAGTGGCGACTGTGATGAATTTTATTTTAGTTACCAAGCTTGTTTGGAAGCTAAAAATAAAATAAAATCTTTAGATTCGTTACACTTTTTTGTCGAATTTTACGTCACTCACTCGATGTATCATCGACTACATCTCATTCAGTACTCAAATTCTCCTCAAATTGTAACGAATCTAAAAATTTTAAAAATTATTTTAAATGAATGAAAGATTGGAAGCAGTTTATCAAAAAAAATTCGGTAGTAATAATATTAGCGCTTATTATTTTAGGTGGAGTTTTTGTTCGAGTTTATAATTTTGAAGATTGGCTTTATTTCAAAGCTGATCAAGTTAGAGATGCTAAATTAGCTACCGCTGCTTTTGAAAATGGACCCGGAGAATTGACCTTGTTGGGACCACGCGCCGCGGGAACTTTTTTGAGATTAGGGCCTGCTTTCTATTATATGCAATATGCTTCGACTAAAATATTTAACAGCGTTGAACCACATATTTTTGCTTTTCCTGATTTGCTTTTTGCGATTTTGACTATTCCGCTTTTGTTTTATTTTTTGCGACAATTTTTTTCTCGAAGAAATTCACTTTTATTGACGGCTATTTATAGTTTTTCCTTCATTATTATTCAATACGCTCGTTTTGCTTGGAATCCTAATTCAATAGCTTTTTGGGGATTGTTGTTTATTTTAAGTCTCTACAAAGCTTCTGGGGAAGAAAATTCCAGGAAAGCTGGCTACTGGCTTTTAGGCACGGCTTTTTCTTACGCGATTGCTAGTCAACTGCACTTTGTAGCTTTTGTCGGATATCCGATAGTGATTTTTTTATTTTGGTTTAAATATTTTCCTAAAAAAATTAATTGGAAATATTGGATAGGTGCAATTTTGATTGGATTATTTTTTTACATCCCCGTGATTATTAGCGATGTTCACACTAATGGAGATAATTTGAACCAATTTATTTATGCGGTGACTGCCAAGACTGGAGATGGTGATTCTGATTTAAGAGAAAAGATGAGACAGGTCAGTATTGCTTTTTCAATGTTCTTAACCTCTTTCGGGCATAAGGATAGTTTTATTTCGACTTGGAATGGATCAATCTTGATATTCTTGGGATTGGGGTCATTGGGTTATTTATGGAGAACTTGCAAAGAAAAAAGATCATTCCTTTATTTAATCTTAATTTGGTTCTTGGTTTTTGTAGCGCTTCAACTTAAAACTGACACTAGCATGAAGCCTCGTTTCTTTATGCCAATTGCCGCTGTACCATTTATTTTTTTGGGTTTCATCTATGTTTTCTTGGATAAATTTAAAAGCATAATCTTAACTGGATTAATTCTGTTTTCTTTTTTGATAATATTATTGCTTAATTATAGCGGAATAAAAATGGCTTATGGTTATTATTCCAATCAAGACAAAGGAGAAATTAGCAGAAAAATATTTTTGAAACAAAATGATGCGAAAGTTTTAGAGCAACATAAATTAGCTACAAAATATATGGCGGAGGCAGTTTTAAAATCTGGTAAAATAGCTTGTTTTTATTCTGTGGCGGATTATGAAAGAACTTATGAGTTTCTTTTTGAAGTGTATTATCCTGATGTTCAATACGATCGAATTAGTAAGGCCATCGAAGATAAAAATGCTTGTCAGTATTTTTCTGTGGCTACTGCTGATAGCGAAAAACGAACAGGTAATAATTATAAGGATTATTTTGATTTTAAAGGCTCAAAGAAATTTGGTCGAATTGAAATCTGGAATCTTATTGCTAAAGAAAAATTTATTAATTATAAGAAAGAAGAAGATTTAGCTAGAAAAGAAAACCAGGAAGTAGAAGAAAAAACTGACGAGGAGATTGCTGAAGAGCTCGAAGAATCTTTGCAGAAAACAATAGGCGAAATTGATAACAAAATAGAAGAGAAAACCAAAGCTCCTGATCGTTTGGAGAGAGTTTTGTGGAGAGATGTTTTTGGAAAATAGCTTGGCAAGTAGGGTTGATTTTTTCTTTTGGAGATGTTATGATGAATCTTGTTATTTGGGGGCGTAGCTCAGCTGGTTAGAGCGCCTGCCTGTCACGCAGGAGGTCGCCGGTTCAAATCCGGTCGTCCCCGCATA
>CAYWJP010000008.1:0-6937 GCA_964458715.1 uncultured Bdellovibrionales bacterium | reverse complement strand
GTCCCCGCATATCAAAACACCTCTACTAGAGAGGTGTTTTTTTATTAATTTTGGGTTTTGTCAATTCGTGCTTTACAGTTATTCTAATTATAGTGTATAATAAACAACAAGAGATATATAAAATATAAAATGAAAAGTTTTAAAAAGAAGTTTTTGTTGTCGATAGGGCTACTTGCTATTGTAGGTGCTCTTTTTATTTTTTGGCAAGTCAAAAAAACTCAAGCGGGAGCGTTATCTAATTTAGCAGTTAGTGTGGCTAGCGATGTTTATACGGTTACATTAACACCTTCGACAACGATTCCGGTTGACGGAAAGGTTTATGTGAGATTCGGTGATGATACTGATCAATATAAAGTCCAAATTCCAGCTGATCCAGCGGATGCTGGAAGTTCAGCGGCAATTAGCGGATTAGTCAGAAGTACCCCCATTATATTAATTGCTCAAGTAGGAACAGAAATTTCCGCAGGGACAGTTATGACAATTAAGACGGATAATTTAACTTTACCGATTGTAGATGGACGCTATATGGTTTCTATGTGGACAACCAATAGTAGTGATGATGTGATTGACGGTTCACAGTCAATTACGGAGGATAATTCTGCTTATTATACGATTGGAAACCCTTTCGCCTATGGTCGAGTTCTCGATCCTGACGGAGATCCAGTGCTAAATGCTCATGTTGACATTCAAAACGGTACTCCAGAAAATTCTTTTTGGAGTTATGGAATAACAGATGCTTTGGGATATTATTCCATAGGAGAAATGCGAGAAGGAACTCTTTCGAGTGATATGGGTATTATGCTAATTGTACAGGCACCGTTTACATCAGAGTATTCTCATCTTGGGAATATTGAGATAACTGATACTTATGAGGGTTTTACTCTGGAGAAAAATTTTCAGTTTATTTTGCCGACAAAAACAATTTCAGGAACAATTAAATATGATAATGGCGATCCTGTTAATGATGCAAGAATTAATTTTTGGTCAACCGATGGAGGCGGTTGGTCAGACGCGAGGACCAATGTTAATGGAGAATACTCTACTTTAGTCAAAGGAGGAAAATGGGATATAATGCCACAGGCAGACTCGAGTGATGATTGGTCTTATGGCATGCCACCAGCTGGAGTTTCTTTTGAACGAGATACTGTGGTTGAATCTCAGGCGGTTAATTTTACTGTTCAACGAGCTAATTGTACTATAACTGGGAATATTCGTCTTCCTGATGGTTCTGTTCCAGCGGATACTAATGATTTCAATGTGAATGCTTTTTCTATGAATGGCATGGGAGCAAATGCTCAATTGAGCGGAGATGGATCTTTTACTCTAAGTATTCCAGTGGGAGCCTATAATTTGGATGTCCATGATATGGAACAGAATTATTCTGTACCAGATTTGGCACCAGTCAGTTTAGCTGAAAATGAAGTCTTAGACATAGGGACAATTACTCTAATAGCTCGAAGCGGAACAATCACCGGTTTTGTTCTGGATCAAAATGGAGATTCAGTTGGAGTTCAGTTGAATGTTTCAGCTCATAGGATGAGAGGAATGGGATGGGCAAATACGATGACTGATGTCGGTGACGGTAGTTTTACGCTAAATGTTTTTCCGGGAGAGTGGATGCTTGAATTGCAGTCATTTACTGGCCAGGGAAGTGAATATGTGATGGATGGCAACCCGGAAAGTATTAAGATTGTAGCCAATGAAACAGTTTCAAAAAATCTTACAACGGTGGCTGCTACAGCAACGATTTCTGGAAGTATTGTTGATACGGACGGAGTGGCGATTACAGACATGTTCGGATGGGTTTTTGCAGATAAAGCAGGAATCGAATCTTTCAAGGGGCCAGGGCTTGGGGGGCCAGTTTCTAGTGGAAGATATGAAATTAGTGTTCCAGCAGGAACGTATGACGTTGGTTTGGGAATGATGCCAGGGTCTGAGTATTCATCTGGTGATTCAGTTAATGTTACTGTCGCTGATGGTCAAACTGCCGATCATGACATTTCTGTTTTTGGGAATGATATGACAGTGTCAGGTGAAATCAGAGATGAAGATGGGAATGAAGTTAAAGGTGTGTTTATGGAGGTATTTGCTACAAATGACAATGGGGGGTGGCAAAGTGCTTTCATAGATCAGTCAAGCGGAACTTTTACTCTTAACTTATCTTCGCGAGTTGATCCGTGGCATATTGGTTATTTCGTTGATCCTGATACTGGATATTTCTCAGAAAAATTAACAGACAATGATATTATTGGTAGTTCTGGAGATACGTTTATAAAAAATATCACAATTAGAAGTGCAAATGCAACAATTACGGGAACAGTGTTGGACAGTGGTGGAGACCCGATGTCTGAAGTATTTGTATTTGTCGACAATCGAACCGAAAAAGATGAAGAAAGAATAGAAGAGGAACCAATGTTCATGGGACCAATGTTTATGAATGATAATATTACTGGAACTGATGGAACATTTAGTATTCAAGTTCCAGCAGGAACGTATAATGTTGGAGCGTCAGTTCCAAGAGATGCTTATCCGACTTTAATCAATCCAGATATTGTTGAAGTAATAATAGGCGCTAATGAAACGGAAACTGGAGTACAACTGGCATTTTCTAATACTGACGCAATAATTACCGGTACGGTATATTTAGACGGAGTTGCTCAAGAGGCATTTGTTTGGGCTTGGTCGGAAGAAGGTGGTTACAATGAAACCCAAACTAACACTAGCGGTGTTTATACTTTGAATGTGACGCAAGGGGATACTTGGCATGTTGGAGTAAATAATGATGTAGTGGGTTCAACTGATTATATTCAATCCAATGAGTATGAAATTGAAGTTGGTTCAAGTTCGGAGACTCAGGACATTACCATGGAAACTGTCGAAGATGGCTTGGTCGAGTTGGTTTCGACGACATTTGATTCTACTAGTCCCAAAGTTTCAAATTTGAGTGATGGCGCTCGAGTTTCAGTGCCAGCCAACGCTCTAGCCTCTGAGGGTAATGTAACCTTAAATGCATCGACAACGTCAGAAGTTCCAAGAACTATTAATGCCAAGCCAGTGGGAACAGGATTAGAGCTAACTGCATCCGAGAGTGATGGTAGTTCAATAACTTCATTTAATTCGAATGTTACGGTGGTAATACCCTATGACGAAGATGAGGTAGCCGATGGTTTAATTGCTGAGGATGACCTAGTAGCAGCTTATTGGGATGAGACCAACGGAATTTGGCAACCACTAGACAATTACTCGATTGATAAGGAAAATGATACGGTTACTTTTTCGACAAGCCATTTTACGACATTTTCTTTAATAGGCGATTTAGTAGATGGAGATGATGATAGTATTAGCACCAGTGATCAGCGACCGAAAATTAGAAAATGGGAAGCTTTGCGATATTTTACTGAAAGCGGGAAAGAGAGACTTAAATTGGTAGTCAAAGGGCATCATTTTGATGATGATGCTGATGTAACAATTGGAAGTAAAAGTGCTAGCTCGGTGAAAGCGTCTAATAGCGGGAAAAGAATTGTAGCACTCTTTAATATGGAAAAATTACGCAAGAAGTATGATCCGAAAAGAAAAATAAGGGTGATTAATGAGAGTGAGGCAGAACGTAAAGCAAAAAAGAAAATCAATTTAAATAAGATACCTTTAAGAGTTCGATTTGGCGAGATCAACGGGGTAACTCCAGAGGGAATTGGAAATGCTCAACAGATCTTGAAAAATCTTGGGTATTTTAATCACTCAGAGATAACGGGTACTTTTGGTTTAATTACTCAGCAGGCAGTGAGGGATTTTCAAATAGCAAATAATATTTCGGCGGTAGGGATCATTGGGCCGAAAACCAGGGCCAAGCTAGAAGAATTTAGAGAAGAGGGATTGAAGGGAAAATAGGTTTAGTTTTTACGAAGGTTCATTTGGATTAATAAATATTAAGTCCAGTGTCGTGGGGGGGCAGTGAGATTTTTTTGGTTTTCAAAAAATAGATTTAAATTTTGTTTAGTCTGTCTGATATATCAAAATAATTCTACCTGGGGGTGTTTTTTTGTTATCATTGCAGTAAATATACTTTTTTAAAAACTAAATAGAATTGAAAGTTAAAATTAACTTTTAATTTTATGAATAAATTTGATTTAAAACAATTTATTGGTTTGGAAGGGCTGAAGAGAAAACGTTTTTTATTTGAAAATTATTTTATTCCCTTAGGCGTATCATCAATTTTTTATTATCATTATCATTCTTTTATTTGATTTTGATTAAAAACGGGATCCATACTAATTAGTGGAGCCTGTTTTTTTTGTTGGTAAAATTTAATTATGCTAAGATGTTATTAATAATTAGAATAACCAATAAATATTAATTTATTTATATGAGTGAAAATTTTCCAGGAGAGATGTTTAAAAACAAGAAAGAAGAACTGACAAATGATGAAATAGCTGAAATAGGGAGAAAAATAATAACCGAAAAAGAAAATAAAGAAAAACAAATTGTAAAAGGAATAATATATAAAAATGATATTGAGATTAAGAGAGGCGAAGTCCCAACCGAAAGAGAAATAACGGAAACTATTAGAGACTTAATCGCTGGTAATAAATTTGAAGTGAGTCGAGAAATTATTGATCTAGATAAAGGCACAATTTTAAGAGAGATTAATATTCCAACAAAAGATGGGCATATTGAATATGAGTATATGAGAAAAGGGAATCACGGTAGAATGAAAAGTTTAAATTCAAATATTAGTATTGCTTATTATGATAAAAATGGGATGCCAGAGGGTGGTGGGATAGTAGCTCGATATAATAACGGAAGATGGAGATTAATTACTTAATTTTTAGATGAAAAATAATAAAAAAGTTGTGGTGGGATTTTCGGGGGGAGTGGATTCGGCGACGGTGGTGAAAATTTTGAAAGAGAAAGGATATGAGCCGGTGGCGGTTTTTTTAAAGATGTTTCCGGGGAAAAATTTAGATGAAATTAGAGCTTTGGCGGGCAAACTGGGAGTGGAATTGATAGTAAAAGATATCTCAAATATTTTTTCGGGTTGTATAATTAAAGATTTTTTGGATGAATATCAAAATAATCGAACCCCTAATCCGTGCGTGAAGTGTAATTTCGAAATTAAGTTTAAAACTCTTCTGGAAGTGGCCGATGAGTTGAGAATTGAGAAGGTTGCTACTGGTCATTATGCTCAAATTAGAGCTTGTTCGGAATCTTTAAACGATGGAATTTTTAAATTATTTAAAGGACAAGACCAGAAAAAAGATCAATCCTATTTTTTGTATCGTTTAACTCAAAAAGAATTGGCTCGGATAATTTTTCCATTAGGAGAAAAGCAGAAAGAGAATATTAAAAAAGAGGCCTTAGAAAATAAATGGTTTGATGAAATTAAAGAATCACAAAATGTTTGTTTTTTGGCTGAAGAAGAAAAAGTGCAAGATTTTTTGAAAAAAAACTTAAATACTTCGGAAAACAAACCAGGTGATATTGAAAATGAAAAAGGTGAAGTTTTAGGTAAGCATCAAGGACTGGCTTGTTATACTCAAGGGCAGAGAAAAGGTTTGGATTTATCAGGAGGGCCGCTTTATGTAATCGGAAAAGATCTGGTCAGAAATATCTTGTTGATTAGTGAAAACAAAGAACACCCAGCGTTGATGAATAAAGAAATCTATTTAGAGCAGGTTAATTGGATCTCTGGAGAGCCTGAGGAAGAAAAAATTTATCAATGTAAGTCTCGTTATCGAATTCAGAGTAGTTTGGGAAAAATTGTAAAAGAAAAAGATAATTGGAGAATTATCTTAGAAAATCCGCAGTGGGCAGTGGCGGAAGGTCAGTCGATGGTGGTTTACAAGAAAGATGAAGTTATGGGTGGAGGAATTATTAAAAAAGTTCAATAATTAAAATAATAAAATGGCAATCAACCCCAGTGAAGAAAGAGCGCTTAGAAATCAAGAGAGAAGATTCAGCGCTGACCTTTTAGTCAAAAGGAATCGGCTGGTAGTTTTAAAAAGAAATGAAGAAGAATTGGTTACAGAAAAACGTCAGTTAGAAATGGACGGGAAGCGTCTTTTGGTTGAGCAACAAGAATTAGAAAAAAATGAAAAACAAATTCAAAGAAAAGTTTATGAATTAGAAAAGGACATTAAATATCTAGAAAAACAACAACAAGAAGCTCAGACAGAAGTGAAGAGAGTAGCATAGAAACTGTCTAAAATCTCGACGTAAAATAATCGAAAAAATCTATACTCATTCACTAATAATTTCAGCGTTTTATTCGAATGCGAGAATTTAGACAGTTTCTTAATTTTTTGTTTTAAATATTTTTAATAAATTTAAGAAGATAAAACCACCGATTAAGGCAGTGATTAATTGTGGCCATTGAAACATTGCGATTAAATTAGCGTTGAGTTGTCCGGCGACAATATAGACAATAGAATAAAGGAAACCAAATTTTAGAAAACTGGCCGTTAAAACACCAATTATAGGTGTTTTTTTGAAGGTTGAGAAAGAGGCTAATAAAATAATATTAGAAATTATGATGTAGGGAATTAGCATTACCATCGGAGCAGGAAGCAATCCTCGAAGCAAAGCAACAGTGGAAGGCAAAATGGCAATCATCATTGCGTTTGCTAGCGGCAGTCTGTAAGCAGCTAAAAATAACAAAGAATTTACAATAGTCCCGGTTAATATTTGATTGGCAGAAGCGTGAGCCAATAGAGCTGGCGCGATAATGATGGCGATAGTTAATCCAATAGTCCAAGTTAGTTCATTAGTTTTACAGCTAATCCAAGATTGTGATTTAACTAGACTGATTATTTTATTTTTCATTTTATATTTTTTAATACTAAGTGTTATAATAATAACATAAAATCTAAAAATTTTCCAGAAATTAATTGTTATCATTGCAGCAACAAGGTTTACACTTTCTAAAAAATAAATACAATTA
>CAYWJP010000007.1:0-36256 GCA_964458715.1 uncultured Bdellovibrionales bacterium | reverse complement strand
TTTCTAATTTTTTCCATCGCATCTTGAATTAGCTTCTCACTATAAGAATCCAAATTACTAGTAGCTTCATCAAAAATTAAAATCCTAGGATTAGCTAAAATCGCTCGAGCAATTCCAATTCTTTGGCGTTGTCCACCAGAGAGTTTTACTCCTCGTTCTCCTACTTGAGTATCATAACCTTCTTCAAGATTATTAATAAATTCTTCGGCGTTGGCAATTTGAGCCGCTCTTTTTATCTCATTGCTTGTCGCCTCAGGTTTAGAGTAGGAAATATTTTCTTTTATAGTAGTACTAAAAACCTCAACATCCTGAGGAACAATCGAAATATATTTTCTGAAAGCATAAAGATCATACTCCCTTAAATCATACCCGTCCAAAAATACTCCTCCTTCCTGAGGATCATAATGACGAAAAATCATTCGAGCTACTGTCGTTTTGCCTCCTCCAGAAGGACCAACTAAAGCCGTCATACTATCCGGAGCAATTTTAAAACTAACCTCTTTTAAAGCTCTTTTTCGATTATCACTATAAGCGTAAGAAACATCCTTAAACTCAATTTCTCCTACCATTGACTTAGGCTTAATTCCAAATTCAGGATTTTGAATTTCTGATTGTTCTTTTTTTAATTCAAATAACCGAGCTACTGGCTCACTACTTTCCATAATTTGATCATAAATCCGAGAAATCCTGAAAAGTGAGATAAGCGCTTTTTCAGAAATTGAAATTACAAAAACCAAACTTCCGATAGTAACATTGCCCTGCCAAATTAAATAAATTCCGAAAAATAAGATGCAGGATCTTCCCAAATTAATAACCAAAGTTCTTAGAAGATTATATTTCATAGAGGTTCCAAAGACTTGAAGGACATTATCCTGAATAACTCGATTGATCTTTTTAAAAATCTGGACTTCTTTTCTTTCCTGAACAAAAGATTTAACCGTATTGATATTAACAATTGATTGTGTCATTAGACCAGAAGCCTCTTCTCCTTTTTTGTAGATTTTAACCCGTTGCGGGTGAACTTTTTTGTTAACGCTCAAAGTTATCCAAATAAAAATTGGCACAAAGAATACTATGGTTAGACCAAACCAAAAACTAACCCAAAATAAAACAATGGTAGTGAAAATAATTTGAAAAACAGTTGGAATAACTTCCCAAAATAAGCTCAACAGCAAATCCCTAATTCGATCAATTCCCCTTTGAATCTTAACAATTTTGTTACCAGTGTTTTCTTTCTCGTGATAAGAAAGACTAAGATCAACCATTTTAGTTTGAGCATCATTGGCTAAATAATAATCAGAATCAGCCACTATATCTAAAGCTTTTCGGTCTTTTACATAAGCAAAAATAGAAGAAATTTGGTTAACTGCGAACATAGTAATTATCCAAAAACTCAAAACTCCAATTATTTCTGTATTAAAATCTAAGATTAAATCAATTATTATTTTCAAAATATAGGGGCCAAATAACTGAGTAATTTCGACAATAATAACCCAAAAAAATAAAGCCAGAATTTTTTTTCTAGAAGGTTTTAATAAAAACCACAGTTGACTACTAAATTTTCTCAAGTTAATTTCTTTTTTCATGACTTATGTTATTATTACAGTACTGATTATCGCACAGAAATAAATAAAATTAAAGCCCCAAAAACAATAAAGATTATTAAAAATAACTGGCTAAATTTCTAAACATTAATAAAAAATGAAATTTTGAGTACAATTCTAGGCGAAATTGAGCATTGAGCGAGACGTATTTAATGATACGTCGAGCGGAAAGCGGAAATTTCAACAAAGAAGTGTGCCAAAATTTAATTTTTCAACCATGTCTTCAAAAGTTTTTTCAGCGTCAGTAGTCGGATTAGAAGGTCGATTAATTGAAATCGAAGTTGACACTATGCCCGGTCAACCGGTTTTTAGTATTGTTGGTCTTCCTGATATCGCCGTTAAAGAAGCCAAAGAAAGAGTTTCGAGTGCTATAAAAAACTCTGGATTCAAACCCCCTCACTTTTTTGGAAGAATTACTGTCAATCTTGCTCCGGCCGATCTCAAAAAAGAAGGGCCTTTTTTTGATTTTCCAATTGCTTTGGGAATTTTATTAGTCACTAAACAAATTGAAGCCTTACCTAAAGACTCGGTTTTTTTAAGTGAATTATCTTTAGACGGCCGATTACGAGACAATAAAGGAATTTTGCCGATTGCGCTATCCCTGAAAGAACACGGCATTAAAAATATCTTTCTTTCCGAAAAAGTCGCTCGAGAAGCCAACTTAGTTGATGACCTAAACGTTTTTCCAATCGAAACTTTGAAAGATTTTACTGAACAACTCAAGCAAAGGCGATTTAAGAAGTTCGCCAAACAAATTCTTAACCTAAAAGATATCTCAAATAAGTCTACTGCCGATTTTTGCTATGTTAAGGGTCAAGAACACGCTAAACGAGCCCTGGAGATCTCGGTTGCTGGCGGTCATAACATCTTGATGTCAGGCCCTCCTGGCTCCGGAAAAACGATGTTAGCCAAAGCTATTCCCAGCATTATGCCTCCGATGAGTAAAGAGGAGGCCTTTGAAGTTACTAAAATTTATTCCATTGCCGGTATTACCAATAAACGACAGCCTTTAATCGTTGATCGCCCTTTTCGCAGTCCTCATCATGGCGCTTCCTCAGTTGCTTTAGTCGGAGGAGGAACCTTTCCTAAACCAGGTGAAATATCACTTGCTAATCGAGGAGTTTTATTTTTAGATGAATTTCCAGAATTTACTCGATCATTAATTGAAAACCTTCGTCAACCCTTAGAAGATGGAGAAATTTCAATTTCACGAGCTAATGGTACTTTACTTTTTCCCGCCAAGTTTATGCTAATCGCGGCTATGAATCCTTGCCCCTGCGGTAATGCCACCGACCCGCAAAAAGAATGTACTTGTACTCCTAATCAAATCAGTAATTATAAGAAAAAATTATCTGGACCAATCTTAGACCGAATTGATCTCCAAATCGAAGTTCCTCGACTCAAGTTTGAAAAAATTACTGGAGATCAGCTAGCCGAAAAAAGTGAAGATATTCGCCAAAGAATATTCAAAGCACGAGAAATCCAATTAAAAAGATTTCAAGGAACCGAAATATTCACCAATGCTGAAATGAATAATCGACACTTAAAAAAATTCTGTCCAATTAATGAACCAGAAAAAGAACTTCTGCGCCTGGCTATTAATAAAATGAACTTCTCCCCTCGAACTTACTACCGGCTTCTAAAAGTCGCTCGCACCATCGCTGATTTAGAAGGTGCTAAAAATATTTCCGTATCCCATCTAGCAGAGGCTATTCAATACAAATTCCGGGAAGAATAAAATCTTACGTGTTTGGCACATTTCTTCGTTAAATCTTAAATTGCTTTTCAATGTACCATTGAGTACATTTCATGCACAATTTAAGATTTTCCTCGAACTGCACTCAAACACCTAAGTTTTTAGGATTATTGAGATTTTGTGTTATTATTTTTAGTATAAATATATTTTCGTCCTTTAACAAAAGAATGAAAAATTAGAATTGGGTTAATTATTTAAAAAGGGGGGGCGATGAAAAGACATAGCGATGAAAGAAGAGTTGAACACGGCGAAACATATACATACATAATTTTTGATGGTATCAAAAATCTTTTCTTTTGGATGAATAAAATCGAAAAGAAAATTGGTTCAAGCAAGTTGCTAAACATGTACATGGACGTTGTGAAAAAAGAAAAAAGCCTACCGTTTTGCAAATTAAAACTATTTACTGATGATTTTGAATCGATCATCATGCCCGTTCTTTAGTGTTTAAAACTTTTGGCGTGAACAGCTAAGTATGTTCACGCCCAATTCTAATTTTTTATTTAAAAATTGATGAAAAAAAATAAATTTTTTTGGGGAATATTTGTGATTGTGATGTTAGGGGCGATATTTTTGAGGACTTGGAATCATCATGATTGGCTATTTTTCAAATGGGATCAAGGGAGAGATACTGCATTATTAGCGGAAGCGGTTAATAATGGGCCAAGTGAATTGCCTCTTCTGGGACCCAGAGCCACGAAAGTAGGAGGTGATTATCTTCACTTAGGTCCAGCCTATTATTATTTGCAATATTTACCAGCTGCTATTTTAAACTCCACCGATCCAGCGGCTTTTGCTTATTTTGATTTAATAATGTCAATTTTGACTATCCCACTATTATTCGCTTTTTGCCGACTCTATTTTTCCCCAAAACATTCTTTAATAGTTACTGGACTTTACAGCTTTTCGTTTCTAATCGTTCAGTATTCAAGGTTCGCTTGGAATCCTAATTCCGTTCCTTTCTTGATGCTCTTAACTTTCTATGGAATGTTGCGTTTCGCCCAAAGCAAAAAATTAAAAGACCAGGTTAAATGGTTAAGTCTAGGAGCTTTTGGTTTTTCGATGGCTTCGCAGTTCCATTTCTACGCCTTTTTTGCTCTTATTGGAATCTGTGGAATATTTTCTCTTTATCACTTCAATTTGTTTCAAATTAAAAAACTAGGAACTAATCTAAAAAAAGTTTTTACCAAAAATATTTTGATTTCTCTGGGGATGGCTTTAGCAGTAATCGCTATTACTTACACGCCAATGATTGTTAGTGAAATAAAAACCGACGGGAGCAACGCCAAAACTTTTATAGGAGCTTTTAGCGAAAAAGCTCGAGACGACAAAACATCTTATCAAAAATTAGTCCGAAATTTCCGAGAACAATCTAAGGCTTATTTTTTAATCACCACTTCTTTTGAGCACCGATCCGGCAACAAATCCGATCCAATTCCAATCACTTTTGGACTATTTTCAATGTTAATTGGAATTTATTTCTCAATCTATTTTTATCGTCGAGAAAAAAATCAATCTAAGAAAAATTTCCTTTTCTTAATTCCTGTTTGGATTTCCTTTTTTTTCCTGTTAACTATCACCACTTCCTATGGACTAAGACCGCGTTATTTTGTTCCAGTCTTCCCTGTTCCTTTCTTGATCATTGGCTTATTTTTCGTTTGGCTAGATAAAAAATGTCCCAAGAAAACCAATATTATCACTGCTCTGATAGTAATCGCTATTTTATCGTTAAATCTCTACGGCATTGAACAGTGGTTCACTGAAACAAAACTTTCTCAAACCGAAGCTGTCCCTACCGAGCGAACTTTGATTTTGCAAAAAGATGACGGAATAACTCTTGGACAATTTCAACGAGCTGTGACTTACATACTAGAAAATGCCCAAGGCGACCACATCTTGCTCTGGACTAAGGCTGAATACAAACAACCCTTGAAATATCTGCTAGAACAAGCTCAACCGAGTGTCAACTGGGATTTTGTCGCCAAAGAAAAAGAGCTCTATAATCAACAATCTCTATTTGCTATCAACACTGTCACTGGTGGTTACAAATCAGTTTCTAAATCCGTTCGAGAAAATACTAGCCTAGAAGAATCAGCTCAGTTTGGTCAAGTCCTCGTAATGCAACTCTCCATCGACTCAACCAACATTCTTAAGCCCATCCCCGAAATTGAAAAAGAAGCCATCGAAGACGGAACGAGCAAGACAGAGAGATTGTTTTGGAAAGACGTTTTTTAGAATTTAGAATTTGTAATTTATAAACAATTTTCAATTTCTAAATTTTTAATGACTCTAATTATAATTAATTCATGAATTAATTCAGTAATTAAAAATATCCTATGAAAAATATCAAAATACCATCCGATAAAGGAAATTTAGATACTACTATTCATGAAGCGGAAACTGACAAATTAGCAATTCTTTGTCCAGGATTCTTAGATTCAAAAGATTATACAGGACTTCGAGAACTAGCCTGCCGATTAAACGAATGCGGCTATGCTGTAGTTAGATTCGATCCAATCGGAGTTTGGGGAAGCGCCGGTGATATTGCCGATTATAACATTACCCAATACCTCAAAGATATTAAAGTTGCCTTAGAATACATGCTAGAAAAAAATAATTACACAGAAATACTACTCGGCGGACACAGTCGAGGTGGCCAAATGTCACTTCTTTACGCGGCTCGAGATTCAAGAATCACTTCGGTCCTTGCTATTATGCCCTCGGCCGGTCCAACAAAGGGAATAAAACGAGCGAAATGGGAGAAGATTGACTATGTTGGAAAAAGAGATCTACCATTCGATCGAGAAAAAATCATCGAATTCAAAGTCCCTTTTAAGCATGTTATAGACCGTGATCAATATGACGTTCTGAGTGATATTAAAAAAATTAAAGTTCCGATAATCATTATCGCTGGAGAAATAGACGAAATCGTTCCCGCTGCTGAAGTCAAAGAACTTTTCGACAACGCCAACCAACCCAAAACCTTTATCTCCCTCCCCAACATCGGCCACGACTACCGCCTCAATGACAACGAAGTCACCCTCGTAAACCAAAAAATCCTCGAAAAACTATAACCCCTCACCGAACCCCGCCTTTTTTCTCAACCAGATACCTCAGCTAAAGAAATATTAACAAATCTGTATGGAACATTCACTAGAAACACCACCAGTCAATGACCTTGATCTTCCCTGGGGTTGGTTTTCAATGGCTGACATACAAACCTATCAAACGCTCATAGCCAAAATTCCTCCTGAGACGGTTCTAGTCGAAATAGGTGTTTGGCAAGGAAGATCTCTTTGCTCAATAGCAAAACAAATACGCGATAAAAAGCTTCAAGTCTTTGCCATTGATACATTTGAAGGAACACCTGGAATAAAAGTAGTCCACGATTGCGATGGCAAGCTTCAAAAAATTTTTGAAAACAATCTTAAGTCATTCGGATTAAGCAAGCAAGTCACTATCATTAAGAGCAAATCTTCTGATGTAGCCTGCAACTTCAAAGTTAGTACCTCTTTGATTTTTATTGATGGAGATCATAGTCCAAAACAAGTCTCTTCCGACATAAAGCTTTGGCTACCACATCTTATTAAAGGAGGAATTTTATGCGGCCATGATTTTTCAACCACCAAAAAAAGCGTTAAAAAAACGCTCAAGCTCCACAAACTACCACTTTATAATAATAAAAACTCCGAAATTTGGTGGACAAAAAAATAAATTCCTCAAATCAACTCTCAAATTTCCGCAATAATAAACCAATTGCCTTCTACTTCGCTTTTTCCCTCAACTATGCAAGTTAATTAGATGTTTGGAATATCTTTTATCACAAGAACCTCTGATTTCTCAGAGGTTTTTTATATAGGAAGTTAAACGTTAAGGTCTTAGTTGTTTGAGTGGAATTCGAGGCGGATTTGAGCACCGAGCGAGACGTACGAAAGTACGTTGAGCGAGTGGCAGAAAATTCAACAAAGAAGTCCGCCAAACAGGTAAGCCCTAAATTAGTAGATATACCCTTTTATTACCCTGCTCTTCGCGCTAAGAGTTCGTTTACTAGACACGGCAAACCCCCTATAATTCATCTCACTAATAGTAATACTACCACCACTAACTTTCTCCACTATCCCAACATGTCCGTACCAACTTTCACTTGTAACAATAATAGAACCAACCTTTGGCGTTTTTCCAGTTTTTACCCCATAAGCTCTGGCGTTATACAACCAAGTACCCGCATTTCCTCCCCAAGGAACATACTTACGTTGAGCCACAAACCAAGTACAATAACCGTAAGGAAAGGAATGTCCACCCTTAGGATTTTTGTCAATTACAGAAGGAGCTCGCCCAGAACCAGCGACATCAGAGCTATAATAATTTCTTTCTTGAAAAAATAATGATTCTGGCTCGTCTTTTTCTCCACCAGGAATGATTAATTCCATTCCCTCTTCAACGGCACCATTAGCTGGCAAATCATTAAAGGCAATAATTTCTTTTTCGTCAGCCTCATAATCTTTAGCTAATTTTTTAACGGTATCTCCTTTCTTAACAACATGTTTTAAGCCAGCTACTGGCAAAATAAAGATTTTGTCTCCGGGTTGGATAAGAGCGGCATTTTCAATATCATTGGCCCACAAAATAGTATTTACAGTAATATCAAATTTAGCAGCAATTGTACTAATTGAATCGCCTTCTTTAACTAAATAAACAGCCACATCAGCTCCTTGATCTAACAATTTTTCAGTATCAGGAAGAGTCGAAGCCGTTAAAACCTGATGTTGAAGCTGATTAATACTAGCCTCTTCGTCAGACAACATCGTAACTTCGATTCCTTCATTTTCACTTAAAGCAGAGGCCATCGCCAAAGGCGCCATTAATAAACTGTTTTGAGTAGTATGACTTTTAACTCGACTGATAATTTTTTCTTTATTATCAACCTCTTTTTCTAGATAACCAAATAAAAGCCCTTGTTGATCTTTATTGCTGTTTAAATTTCCAGCTATAATAACAAGAGCAGTCACAACAACTACCATTAAAGCAGAATTTTTTCGAAAAAATTCTAAAAGCTTTCGACTGTGTCCCTGTTTAAAGGACCAAATAAGTCGCTTTTCGCTATTTTTTGTTTTGTCAGCTAAAATTCTAAGTATTTTCTTAAGTTTCTTTCCATCTCGCAAAGCTTCCCCTAGTTCTTTTCGGTATTTTTTAAATTGAATAGAAATACGTTTAATAACTTTAATTTCCTAAATTGACTATCAACCTATAGAAATCCTTTTGCAAAAAATATGCTAAAAAAGTTTTCATCAGTCGACTGTCATATTACTAGTTAATCTTCAAATTATTTAACAGAACAATATTACCACAGAGCCCTTTAAAGTCAATAGATATTGTTATTTAAAGCCTATAATACTATAATAACAAAGTAATCAAAAAACAACTATCAAATTTATGGAAAAATACAAAAAAGAATACTTGGAATATCTAGAAGTAGAAAAAAATTGCGCTCTTAAAACCATCGAAAATTATGACCGATATTTATCGATTTTTTTAAAATGGGCAAAAATCACTAAACCAAGCCAAGTAACGGATAAATTAGTCCATGATTTCAGACTTTATTTAGGACGTCGAACTGATCAAAATGGTGACTTTATCAATGTAAAAACCAAAAATTACTACATCATTGCACTCCGAAACCTTCTAAAATTCTTAGCTAAAAATGGAATCAGTTCGTTAGCTCCAGAAAGACTAGAATTAGCTAAAACTAAAGATCGTTCTATCGATTTTTTGGAAATTAAAGAAATTGTTGAATTATTTAAAGCTTCTCAAGGAGAAAGTCTGCAAAGTCTCCGAAATCAAGCTATTTTAGAGCTATTGTTTGCTTCTGGAATGCGAGTTTCTGAATTAGTTAATTTAGATCGAGATAAAATTAATTTAACCAAAAAGGAATTTTCCATTATGGGAAAAGGTTCTAAAAGAAGAATTGTTTTTATTTCCCAAGAAACTGCCGATTTAATCCAAAAATATCTAAGGAAAAGAATTGATACAGATTTAGCCTTATTCGTAAGACACAATCGAGAACCTAATAAGGAATTTGATTTAAGACTAACAACTAGATCAATCCAGAGAATTATTCAAAATTGCGCTTTAAAAGCTGGGATTGTTAAAAATGTTACTCCGCACGTTATGCGCCATAGTTTTGCCACTAATTTACTCCAAAATGGAGCTGACATTAGAAGTGTTCAAGCTCTCCTAGGGCACAGCTCAATCAATACTACTCAAATTTATACACATGTTACCAATAAATCCTTGAAAGATGTTTATAATAAATATCATAAATAAAACAAAAACCAAGCATTGAGGCTTGGAAAATACTAACCCTTTAAATTTTTGTGGGTGTACGCCGATTCGAACAGCGGACCCCTACGATGTCAACATAACGCTCCCTGCCTACCGGCAAGCAGGTAACCAATTTAGAATTTAAAATTTTCGTTTTGATTTGTGGACGACACGGGATTCGAACCTGTGACCTCTACGATGTCAACGTAACGCTCTAACCAACTGAGCTAGCCGTCCATTATCGTAAACAAAAGTTACGAATTTGAGCAAAGTTCGAGGAAAAAATGATTCGCCACGGCGAAGGAATTTTTGATCCGCCTCGACAAGCGATGCGAGACAAGCAAAGAAATTTGCCAAATTCGTAACTTTTTGTCGGGGCACCGGGAATCGAACCCAGACTGTACGCTCCCAAAGCGTATGTACTACCACTATACTATGCCCCGTTATGATAGAACTATTTCTAATCGCTCCTTCTATTAAAATTATAATCAGAAGCAATCGCTCTTAATAACTTCTCTATATTAATAGAAAATCAGTCAAAAGTCAACGAATTCCTAACCATAAATAAAGTTTATTAAAATCCATAAAAATGATAGAATAAACTTGCTTTAAAAAATAAGTTATATGTTAGGAATTGAATATCAACAAATTTTAGAAATTATCACTTCATGGGGATATCCTTTGATGCTTTTATTAATGATTATAGAAGGACCAATTGTTACCTTAGGAGCGGCTTTTATGGCTTCTTTGGGCTTTTTTAATGTTTTTATGGTATTGATTTTAAGTATTTTAGGAGATGTAATTGGGGATATAGTTTTGTATTATATTGGTTTTTTTATGAAAAAAGGATTTCTCCCTAAGAATAGAAAATTTTTAAAATCTGATTCTGAAATTAGCCAAGTCATTAAAAATAGTTTTAAAAACAAAGGAGCCCAAATAATATTTTTTACTAAAGCCACTACTGGTCTTTGCTATATTACCTTTATCTTGGCTGGAATGGCAAAACTAGATTTTAAAAAATTTCTGTTTTTTTCGATTTTAGGAGGAATATTTTGGAGCGGATTTATAGTCGGATTAGGTTATTATTTTGGTTGGATCGCAGAAGAAATAGAGCGATATATTGAATACAGCGGTTGGGTTATCTTTTTCTTTGCTGTTCTAATGATAACTTTTATCGTAATTTACAAAAAATATTTAGCTTTAAAAAAATATAAACTTTTAAAAAAATAAAATGTTTGACAAAAAGAATGATTTTTTCAATCATCTCGAAAGAAAGAAAGAAACGATCTCTACTTCTCAAGAAAATCCCACCAAAAAAAGAAAATTAACCGCCTTGATTTCCTGGAAAATTCAAGATTTCAATAAAGACAAAAAAAGCCTTAAATTTATTTTAATTTTATTTTTAATTTTATTTTCATTAGCAATCTACGGACTTATTTTTAATAATTTACTTCTATCAATTTTAATTATCCTGTTTGGGTTTACTTTCTTTCTTTTCGAAAAGAAAGAAAATCAAACTGTGCTTTTTGCGGTAACTAAAGAAGGAATTTTTATTCACGACCATCTTTATTTATATGATTCTTTGAGTAGCTTCTGGATTGAATATGAACCAGAAGGAATCAAAGAAATCTCTTTTAGGAACAATCAATTGTTTCTCCCTTATATAAAAATTCCTTTAGAAAAAACTAATCCTTCTGAACTTCGAAAAATATTAATAAAATTTATTCCAGAAAAAAAACACCGGGCTGGCTTTGGAGATCTTATAGAAAAAATTTAATTAAAAAATTACTGTCTCTAGCTCTTATAGCTCAATTGGATAGAGCATCAGCTTGCGGAGTTGAAGGCTAGAGGTTCAAATCCTCTTAAGAGCACTAAAATAATTGTATCTGTTTACAATTAAATTTAATTTAAAAAATGAATAAATTTTCAAAGAACAAGAAACTATTAGTTATAATCGGAACATTCTTTTTGTTATCTTTAGTCTTTTTTTATTGGCAAAAAGAACAATCAAGAATTTTAAAAATTGGCTTTGTTACTGACTGGGAATATAGCCAGGTTAATAGTACCAAAGAAAAAGCCGGGAGTTCCGCTAAAGATTTTTTATCAAAAGCCATAGCACATTATAATTATTTTTTTAAACCAGATTTAGTTATCGGTGGAGGTGACTATTTAAGCGGACAATTAGAGAATCAGAAAGAAACACTACTTCAACTCAGTGAAATTAATAGCATTTTTAATAAAATCAAAGCCGATAAATTGTATTGTTTAGGGAAAAAAGATTACTTGGCCGATTCCCTCGAAGCAGTAAAAAATATTTTAGGCCTAAAGACTTCCTATTATAGTCAAATTACCAAAGATATCAAAATTATCATTCTTGACACCACTCAGAATGATAAAACTGAAAGTGCTCAAGGCACAATTGATAAAAATCAGCTTGATTGGCTTAAAAAGGAACTTTCTGGACCCTTACCTGTTCTAATCTTTTCTCATCACAGCATAATTGAAATTCCATTAGAAGATGTTTGGCGACAGAACCTAACCAATCAAGCTGAAGTCTTAAATTTAATCAAAGAAAATAAACAAAAAATAATCGCTGTAATCAGCGGAAATTCCAAAAATGATTATTTGACCAAAGAAAGTGGAATTCCATTTATTAACATTGGTGGATTAACAAATAAAAATACTCTAGGACGTTTTTCTAACTTAGAAATAATCAAAGACAAAAAAACGACTAGTTTATTTTCAATTAATTTAGAAAATCACGGTCTTAATAGTTCTACTTATAAAATAAAAAGGAACTTAGAAATTAATACTGCTACTCGAATTTCGTTAGAAAAAAAAGAGCAAGATTTTACTGGTCAGCGTTGGTTTGACTTGGAAAGCTCAGAATATCCAGATGGAATTTTGACCAAAGGCGCCGGAGGAGAAACTAATATTGGAATAACTGAAAACGGAACTGTAGTAGTCGGCTTTGAAAATAAAGATCGAGATGGTAAAATCCAGATAAAAATCTATAAAAATGAGCAATGGTCTAACTTAGCCGATAAAAATTATCCGGAAGGGTTAGTTAGTCTAGGAAAAGGAAGTAATGTTAATATTGAAACTAAAGGAGAGGATATTTTTGTGGTTTTTGTTGAAAGTGATTATGCTGAAAAAGTTCGACTTCTGAGTTGGTCTGAATCTCAACAGAAATGGAATGAACTTTCCTCTCAAGGTTTTCTTTCTGAAAAGTCTGGACACGAACCTACTTTGATTTTTGATAAAAAAGAAGAAAATCTCTATTTGGCTTTTGCGGAACAATTACAATCAGGAAAAAAACAAACCCAGGCTGTAATCAAAAAATGGGACGGCAAAAAATGGGAAACTACAACAACTTCTCTTTCGGTTTTTGCTGATCAAGCCGACTCTAGTGTAGATGAATTTGATTTAGTAGCGTCTAATTTAAACGATTCAATTTACATCGCTTATGAAGAAATAAAAACTGATGGTACTCATGCAGTAAAAGTTAAGCAATGGGACGGTTTAAAATGGAATAATTTAAAAATTGACAAACTCTATTTTGAAATAATTTCTAGAGCCAATGGCTTCAGTCCTTCAATCACCGTAGATAGTAATGATAATCTATTTTTATCTTTTGTCGAAGACAATACGGGTCCTATTCATATTTATAAATATGCTAATCAAACTAATTGGGAAAATCTAGGAAATCAATTCAAAGATTCTGCTCAGGAAGTGATTGAACCTTTTATTGAAATTGATGCAAACGATAATTTATATTTAACTTATTCTGAATATAAAAATAATATAGTAATGGCTCTTAATAATGGCAAAAAAACTGGGGAAGAATTGATAAAAACTTCCGCCTGGCGAGTTAGGGTCCAAAAATTAGAAAAAGAGACTTGGTCTGATTGCGAAGACGATTATAATTATAACGGCTATGTTTCCAAAGGATCCGGTAAAGGAGATCCGGCGTTGAAAACAATCGGAAATAATTTATATCTAATTTTTAGCGACGAGCAGAACGATTACGCCGCTCGAGTTAAAAAATACCTTATTAATTAAAACTCTTTTAAATAAAAATAGTCCAAAAAAGATACTTCAAATATCTTAATCAGTCTTAAATACCTTATTTTAGCTTAAATTAATATGCTTTCTTTAAATGATTCAGTTGCCTTAGCTCCCGCTGTTGGAGTTAAAAATGCTCAAAAACTTCACTCAATTGGGATTCAAACCATTGAAGATTTATTATATTATTTTCCTTTTCGATATGAGGACTTTTCTTTACAAAAGAAAATAGCTGATATTAAACCAGGGGAAACAGTTACTATTAAAGGAAAAGTTTTTGATATTAAATCCGTACCGCTCAGAGGCAGAAAAAACCTAACTGAAGTTTACATTCAAGATGAAACTGCTTCTGTTAAAGCCGTTTGGTTTAATTTTGCAATGCCCTTAAGATTTATAACTAAAGAAAAATACATCCAATTAAGTGGCAAAGTTTCGATCTATCGAGGAAAAGAAATCTATTTCCAACATCCAAATTTTGAATTAATTAGCAAAACGATCTATAAAAACTCAGATCAAAACCAAGAACTTTCTTCTAAGACTGGATCGACAAGTGGTTTAGCCCCAGTTTATTCTGAAAATAGAAATATAACCTCCTATTTCTTGCGTCGCATCATTCAAAAAACTCTTTTGGAAGTTTCTCTAGAAGAATTTCTTCCAAATAACTTTCTGGAAAAACAAAATTTACCTTTTTTTCAAAAAGCCTTAAAAGATATTCATTTCCCCCAAAATAAAACAGTTGCTGATTTGGCTAAAAAACGCTTTGCCTTTGAAAAAATGTTTTTAATTCAACTAAGAGCTTTAGAAATAAAACAAAAATGGGAGAAAAACGCCGCGCTTCAAGTCGCTTTTGACGAAAAAATTATCAAAGATTTTGTAAGGTCACTCCCTTTTAAACTAACTAATGCACAGAAAAAAACCTCTTGGCAAATCATTCAAGATTTAAAGAAAAATCAGCCAATGAATCGATTATTGGAAGGTGACGTAGGAAGCGGCAAGACAATTGTAGCCGTTATGGCTATTTTATCAGCTGTTAGCCAAGGATTTCAAGTTTCCCTATTAGCACCGACTGAGGTGCTGGCAGTTCAACATTATACCGAAATCAACAAATTATTAGAAAAATATAAGTTTAAAATTGGTCTTTTGACTGGATCTTTAAGTAAAATAAATAATAAGAAAATTTCCAAAGCTAAATTATCTGAAAAAATTAAATCGGGTGAAATTGATTTGATTATTGGAACTCATGCCATTATTCAAGATAAAATTAGTTTTAAAAATTTAGCCTTAGCCATAATTGACGAACAACACCGTTTTGGTGTTAAACAACGCTCTTTTTTACAACAAAATACTATGAAAATTAGTGATCGTAAAAAAACCCTCCCCCATCTGTTGACTATGACTGCCACTCCAATTCCTCGGACTCTTTCTCTGGCCATTTTTGGTAATCTAGATCTTTCAATTATTAATGAATACCCCAAAGGTAAGAAAAAAATTATTACCAAAGTTATTTCTCCTCAAGGACGAGAACAGATTTATCAATTTATTGCTCAACAAGTCGTTAAAACTAAGCAAGTTTTTGTTATTTGTCCCTTAGTTGAAGAATCTTCAAAAATAAGCGAAGTTAAATCAGCCAAAGAAGAATTTGAAAAACTTCAAAAACAAATTTTTCCAAATTTTTCCCTGGGACTTCTTCATGGTAAAATGAAACCTAAAGAAAAAGGCGCAGTTATGAAAAGTTTCAAAGAAGGAAAAATTGACATTTTAGTTTCAACTTCAGTAGTAGAAGTTGGAATAGATATTCCCAACGCTACTTTAATGCTAATTGAAGGAGCTGAACGATTTGGCTTAGCCCAATTACATCAATTTAGAGGTCGAGTAGGAAGAGGTCAGGATCAATCTTATTGTTTTCTATTCACTTCCGATAATGTTTCTGAGAGTACTACTCGTCTAAGAGTTATGGAAAAAACCAACGACGGATTCAAAATCGCCGAAGAAGATTTAAAACTTCGAGGTCCAGGTCAATTTTTAGGCACGCTTCAATCAGGAAATCCCGACATTGCTATGGAAAGTTTATCGGACGTAAAATTAATTCAATCGGCTCGTCTTTATGCCCAAAGCCTATTGAGTCACGATCCTACTTTTAAAAAATTTGCTTTATTAAAAAATAAATCCGACCTTTTGTCGGAAAAAATTCACTTTGAATAAGTTAATATTAATACCATTTTCAATTAATCAATATCCATTAAGTCACAGAAAATTTTAGACGAGACGAAGAAAAAAATATGAAAGTGTATCCATAGATACCCACCTACTCGCCTCGATTCGGCGAAGCGGGCCGGCAAGCAGGCATAGAATATTTTTTTCAAAGTCGCAGTTCAAGTTTTCAAGACTTGGATTAGTAGTGGTTAATTGAAGATGGTACAACTATTTAATTAATTCTTCATATATAGCTTCAAGTTTTTTGGTTTGATTTATTTCTCTAAAATTTTTAGCATCTTTCTTGGCTTGAACAGCCATTCTTTTTTTTGCCAAAGGATTTTTTAATAAAAATTTGATTTTTTCTACAAAATCTTCAGTTTGGTTTTTGGTTAAAAGACCATTTTTATTATTCACAATAAAATCTTCCGTTCCAGTGGCTTTCACAGCTACAATCGGCAACCCTACCGCCATAGCTTCTAAAATTGTAATTCCTTGAGTTTCTGATTTGGATGTTTGCAAATAGATATCGGCTGCTTGCCAATAATCTTTAACTTCTTTATATTTTATAAATCCAGTAAAAATAATCTGCTTTTCTATACCCCACTTTTTAACCATTTCCAATAATCCATTTTTTAAAAAACCTTCCCCGATAAACATTAGCTTTATTTTTGAATTTTCTAAAATTACAGCCCGAACTGCCATAAGCAACATGGTCAAGTTTTTTTCTTCGTTAACTCGACCAATATTCAAGCATAAAATTTCATCTTTTTTGATTTTGTATTTTTCTCTTATTTTTTCTCGGTCTCCTTTTTCAAAACTCTCGCAGTCAATTCCTGTGGGTAAAACTTTAATTAAATCCTTTTTTACCCCTCTTCTTTGAATGACTTTTTTGATTCCTTCTGAAGGTGTTATGGTCAAATCACATTTATTAGCAAAATTAACCGCTTCTTTTTTCACTAAATCAGCTAATAAATGCTCAGGCAAAAAAGGCACATAATGCACATAATCTTCATATTTAGCATGATAAGTAAAAACTACTGGAATGTTTAATTTTCGAGCAAATTTTAAACCTTCTCTTCCTAAAGAAAAAGGTTGATGAACGTGAATTATATCCAAATCTAGCTCTTTTATTTTCTTGTTGATAAAAGAGCTTATCGGAATCGAAACTGGATAATCAATTTTATAACGAAAGAGAAACGAGGGATATCTAAATATCTTCTCCCCTTCATCTTCGTAATCTCGATGACTTGGAGCAAAAACATAAACATCATGCCCCAGTTTTTCTAAATTTTTTCTGAAAGATTCAATAGAGATTACTGAGCCATAACAAATTGGAAAATAAGTATTAGTGAAAAAACCGATTTTCATAAACTATTTTTTCTTAATATTATTAATAAAATTGTCTATCACCTCACCATATTTCTCTGGATTAGTTTCAAAATCGATATGAACACCCTCTCCAGCATCCATCCAATATAAACTTTTCTCAGTAGATTTAATTCTATTATACATCAACCAGGGAGAATACGGGGCTACTAAATAGTCCTTATTGGTTTGGATTATAAAAAACGGTATATCAATATTACTTAAGACTTTGCGACTTTTTTTAATTAACTTGAAACATTCCAGGGAACTTTTAATTGGAAAGTAATTATAAACTTCAGGTTTTTTAGGATTATCAACTAATCCATTCGGGTATTTCTTCTGCATATTCTTTTTAAAATAAGAAAGAAATTTTGCAGTCAAAATTGTCCAATAATGATCTCTAAAAAAAATAGGAGTACTAATCAAAATAACTCCATCTATTTTTCTTTTTCGACTGGCTAATATCGCCAAATTACCTCCGAAAGAAACACCTACTACAAAAATTTTCCGAAAAGTATTCTCTTTTTTAAATTTATCTATAGCCTCTATAGTGTCTTTTTTCCAATTTGTCCAAGTCACTCCTTCTAATTTCTCAGGACTAGAATTGTGCCCTGATAAAATAGGAGCATAAACCCAATAACCCCTAGCGTTGAGAACCCTAGCTAATGGATCAATTTGACGCAAATAGGAAGTCCAGCCTTGAATTATAATAACACCAATATTATTTTTTCCTTTCCAGAGTTTACCTTTTCTCATTATTAATTTATTCAAATTTTAAATGTATAATTCCCCAACACATTTATCGTTAACACAAGTATTCTAACATAGATTAATTTTAAAAAAAATAACCTCAAAAAGAAGTTACAATGAGCCACCTGTCGGAATCGGACCGACGACCTACCGCTTACAAGGCGGTTGCTCTACCAGCTGAGCTAAGGTGGCCTCTATAATAAATTATTTTTAATCGAAAAGATATTTCGGATATCTTTTAGAAAAATTTTAATTAATTATTTTAAAATCACAAATCTTTGTGGACTGGGGATTCGGCGTCAAGTCACTAAACTTAAACTTCGCTTTCAGCTCGTTTTCATTAAGTGCTTTCTGCCCAGATTCGGCACTCTCTCTTTAATTCTTCGCTAGCTCGGAATCTTGCGCCTCCGTCTTTCGAATCCTCCTCGGACTCAAAAAAACATCTGCGATGTTTTTTGTGGGCCGGGGAGGATTCGAACCTCCGAAGTCATTACAACGCCTGATTTACAGTCAGGTGCATTTGACCGCTTTGCTACCGACCCTGAAATAAAAACAACAAAATAAACTATACTCTCTTTTCTGATAAAAATCAACCCTTGAACCGAGATTGATTCGGCGTCAAGCCACTAAACTCACATTGCGTCTATCGGCTTACGCTCATTAAGTGCTTCCCTGCCTCGTCGACAGGCGGGCTCGGGGCACCGAAAGCTCTTTACTGCGGTGAATCACCTTCTCTCGCTCCCTTCGATTCCCTTCTTTAAAAACTACAAGTTTTGAGCCGAGATCGGGAATCGAACCCGAGACCTCATCCTTACCATGGATGTGCTCTACCAACTGAGCTATCACGGCTTTAAAATATTTTTGACATTTTTTAAAAAATTATTTCTGCTTGGCTCTCTTTAGTAATTTAATTCTTTCTATTTTTCTTTTGGCGTCAACATCTCTAACTGCAATTCTTAAAACTTGTTTATAACAATTTTCTGCATCAATATAATTTTTCATTTTTAGATAAAGTTCTCCTAATTGACGATACACTTCCTTGTCTCTTGGGTTTTGACCAATCTTGTTAATCAATTTTTTTTCTAAAATATTTCTATCCACACCGATTTCTTCATCTAAATTCATTTTTTCAGTTTGATTTTTTTTAATTTCAACAACTTCCTTTATTAAATTTTTCTTTTGGATATTATCATTTTTTATTTTTTCATGAATTTTAACAATTCCATCAGAAAATTGACTGTTATCATCTTCACTATAATCATTTTCCTGAAAAACTTGATTTATTTTTTGACGTTTCTTCTCTAATATTTTTTCTTTAAGATTATTTTTAAAATCAACAAAAAAATTCTTCTTAATTTTTTGCCTTGTTTCTCTTTTTTCCTTTTTTAATTCTTCTTTTGTATCTTCTTTTCTAGCAATTTTTTTTAAAAAACTGTCTTTTTCTTCTAAAGTTCTCTCTTCAATGCCTTCAAATAAATCTTCTTTTTTTTCTTTTCTTTTATTAGCAGCTATCCAAGATTGAATTAAATTTAAAAAATTTTTAATCCCTTTAATTATATACTCCGTCAACCATACTAAAAAAGATTTAATTCCGTCAAAAGTTACCTTAAATAGTTTTTTGAAATATTTACTTTTTTTAACTTGGCTCTCTTCTCCTTTTTTAATATCAACAAACTCTGGCAAATGCTTCCCAACAATAAAAACAATTATTGCTAAACTAATAAAAATGATAACTGGAAAAATTATATTAAACATTTTATTTTTATAATTATTAATTTCCTAAAAATAAACGCTTACCTTAAATCTTCTTTTTTAACACTAACAATACTATGGTCTTTCATTTTAACTTTTACCTCCTGCATGATCGGATTTAAATCAATAACAATTCCATCTCCCCCTTCAGTTTTAATTTTATCACCTTTTTTGGGAAGTTTTTTAAGCAATTCTTCATATTGATCAAATTCAAATCCTAAACAACACATTAGACGACCACACCCGCCCGAAATTCTTTCTGTTCCTCTGTGAGAAACCATTTGGCAACGAGCCATTTCAGTGGTGATACTTTTCAAACTACCTGGAAATTTTCTGCAACAAAGTTCTCTGCCACAAATTCCATAACCTCCAAGTTGTCGAGCTTCATCTCGAGAACCAATTTGTTGAAAACGAAAAGTTTTTTTGTATTTATTAGACAATTCTCTAACCACATTTCTAAAATCGACTCTTCCTTCTGCCACAAAAGCAACAACTAAGCACTTTTCATCAATACTCAATCTAGTTTCAAAAATTTTCATTGCCAAACCATTAACTCTAATTTGTTTTTTTATCTCGATTAATATTTTTTTTTCTATGGATTTGTTTTGACAAATTTTTTTCAAATCTTCATCAGTAGCTTTACGTAAAGCTTTTCCGGTTATTTCTTCCCTTTCTATATCTTGTTTAGTTAATAAAACCTTAGCTAAATAAACACCTCCCCAATCGTGATCAACGGCTAAAATATCCCCATTATTAACGGCATCAAGATCGCTATTAATATTCTTAGGTTGATCCCATCCAAAAAATTTGACTATCATAAGGGGGGCCTACTAATTAAATCTCCAATTTAATAAATTCACTAATTTCAATATTTTCTCCTAACTTAGCAATTTTTTCTTTTACTAGAGTATCGACGGTTTTATCTGGTTCTTTAATAAAATTTTGAGACATTAAAGCTCTTTCTGATCGAAATTTATTTTCCTTTCCTTCTAATATTTTCTTTTTAATATTTTCAGGTTTTTTTTCTTCTGCTAATTCTTTTTCCCAAAATTCTTGCTGTTCAGCAATGATTTCATCTGGAACATCCTCTTTATTAAGAGCCGTTGGGTCCATAGCGGCTACTTGCATAGCTAAATCTCGGGCTAATTGTTTAAAATCTTCATTTCGAGCCACAAAATCAGTTTCGCAATAAATTTTAATCATGGCCGCTTGTTTGCCGTCAGAATGAACATAGAAACCAACCAAACCTTCTTTAGCTAATCGATTTTTTTTCTTATCAGCTTTTTCTAAACCTTTTTCTTTAAGAATTTTTTTAGCTGCTTCTTTGTCACCTTTAGCTTCGTCTAAAGCTTTTTTTATATCAACTACTCCAGCCCCAGTTTCCTCTCTAATTTCTTTTATTGTTTTTATCATAAAAGTAAACCTTAATTTATATTAGAAATAATTGTATGGCTAATCTTGTCTAGAAATATTTTTCTTTTGAGCTTTTTGAATTTTTTGAGAAAAAATCTCTAAAATATAACGCAGGGAAGATAAAGCATCATTATTAGCTGGAATAAAATAATCCAAATTATCAGGATTATTATTAGTATCGACTAAAGCAATTATTTTGATTCCTTGCTTTCGAGCCTCCCTTACAGCTGTTAAATCCTTCTCGATGTCCAAAACAAAGATCGCTTCAGGTAATTGAGTCATTCCTAAAAGTCCTCCCATCCGAGTTTCCATATTTTTAACTTCTTTACCAAGTCGATTCTTTTCTAGCTTAGTCAAATGGGAAAGCTTTTCTTCTCGAATGGCTTCTTTTTGCTCTTTTAAATACTTTAATCTTTTTGAAATAACTTTAAAATTAGTAAAAGTTCCACCAATCCATCTTTCATTAACGTAAGCCAATCCTGTTTGATCGGCCACTTCTTTTATTAATAGTTTGGCTTGTTTTTTGGTTCCAACTAAAATAATATTTCCATTTTTTTCAACCAGTTGTTCTACAAAATCTAGAGCTTCTTGAAATTTCTGGGCAGTTTTTTCTAAATTAATAATATTAACGCCTCTTCTGATTCCAAAAATATAAGGGTCCATTTTAGGATTTCTAGTAGATTTTTTATGACCAAAATGTACTCCGTTTTCCAATAACTCTGCCACTGAAAGAACAGCTTTCTTTTTTTCTTTTACCACTTTTTTTGCAACTTCTTCTTTCGTTTCTTCGTTTGTCATCTTGAAATTTTTAATGTTTACCTTGATTCCTCTACTTAAGCCTTTGAACCAGCTAAATTTATTTAATTTAAATTAATAAACAGGAAAGCTGAGGTTCAAGTATGAGAGATTTATAAAAATGTTTTGCAAAATATTTGCAATAACTTATGACAAACTAACATATTTTTTTACTACTGTAAAGAGTTTTTTCTTTCAAATAAGGCTTTTCAAACGTCTTTCTAATTGACTTCAAAAATTTAAAATGTTATTGTTGAAAAGCTGTCGAATCAATATAATTGAAAATGTTTTTATTAATCTAACAAAATAATCATTGATTTGTAGACGTCTAAGTTGGGAATTATCTTGAAATAGTTCCGAGGGAATTCTTTATTAGATAACAAAGAATTCTGAGCTTATGGTCTGCAAATCAAAACAATCTTTATGCAAGAACAAAAATTTATTAAGGAAATTAATGGTCAGGATTTAATTGTAGAAACAGGAACTTTTGCTCAACAAGCCAACGGGAGTGTTACTGTCCAATATGGTGATACTGTCATAATGGCTAATGCAACTATAAGTAATAATAAAGCGACCGGGATTGATTACTTTCCCTTAATGGTAGAATATGAAGAAAAATTTTATGCTAGCGGGAAAATTAACGGTTCACGATTTATTAAAAGAGAAGCTCGTCCTTCTGACGATGCGGTTTTAACTTCTCGTTTAATAGATCGAACAATCCGACCTCTTTTTAATCAAACCATGCGAAATGAAGTTCAAGTTATTGCCACTGTTCTTTCTTATGATGAAAAAAATCCGCCTGCTAATCTAGCAGTAATTGCTGCTTCCTTGGCTTTAGGAATCTCTGATATTCCTTGGAATGGTCCAGTAGCAGCCGTAAAAATAATAGAAAATCCCAACAATCCTGAAACTAGAGTTGATTTCCTAGTGTCTGGAACCGAAGACAAAATTAATATGATTGAAGCTGATGCCAATGAGTGCTCTGAAGATGATGCTCAGACTATTTTTGAAATAGCACAAAAAACAATCAGAGAGATTACCCAATTTGAAAAAGAGATTATTGAAAAAATTGGCAAAGAAAAACAAACGGTGGCAACAACAGCGGCCACTCCTGAATTTACTCAAGAAATAATTGAATTATTAAAAAAGAATGAAGCTACTAGCGCTTTATATACTTCCGATAAAGAAACTGGAAAGAAGAAAATGAAAGAAATTAAAGAAATGTTAGATCAATACGCTCAAGAAAAATTTAGCGACCCAGAAGAATTAAAAACTAAAAAAGCTGAAATTGCTTTTATTTTAGATGAATATTTAAATGATGTTTTTCATGAAAAAGTTTTAGAAAAAAATCAACGTCCTGACGGTAGAGCCTTAGACGAGGTTCGAGAAATTTCCTGTAAAGTAGATCTTTTTCCCCGAACTCATGGCTCTGCTTTGTTTAATCGAGGTGAAACTCAAGCTTTAAGCATTACCACTCTTGGAGCTCCAGGAGCCGAACAACTAGTAGATACAATGGAAAAAGAAAGCAAAAAACATTATATGCATCATTATAATTTTCCCCCCTATAGTGTTGGTGAAGTTAGATTTTTAAGAGGACCAGGACGGAGAGAGATTGGACACGGAGCTTTAGCTGAAAAAGCGATTCTCCCAATGCTTCCTTCTCGAGAAAGTTTTCCTTATACTATTCGAGTAGTTAGTGAGGTTTTATCTTCCAATGGATCTTCTTCGATGGCTTCTACTTGCGGTTCAACCTTAGCTTTAATGGATGCAGGTGTACCCCTTAAAAAACCAGTGGCCGGACTAGCCATAGGAATTGTGATCAAAAATTCTAATTATAAAATTCTTTCTGATATTCAGGGACCTGAGGATCACTGGGGTGATATGGATTTTAAAATTGCCGGAACTAAAGATGGAATTAATGCGATTCAATTAGACGTTAAAATCGATGGAATCAACTTAGCTATTACCAAAGAAGTATTAACTCAATCTAAGAAAAACAGACTGGGAATTTTAGCTGAAATGGAAAAAGTTATTGCTGAGCCTAAGAAAAAATTGTCTTGCTATGCACCCTCTATTATCACCATTAAAATTAATCCTGATAAAATTCGAGATGTAATTGGATCGGGCGGAAAAATAATCAACAAAATTATTGACGAAACTGGAGCTGAAATTGACATCGAAGATGACGGGACTATTTTTGTAACAGCCGTTGATCAAATTTCTGGCGAAGCTGCTAAAAAATGGATCGAGAATCTAACTCGTGAAATTCAAGCCGGTGAAGTTTTCGAAGGAAAAGTAGTCAAAATTATGGATTTTGGCGCTTTTATTGAACTACTACCCGGACAAGACGGACTTCTTCATATTTCTCAAATTGCTAAAGAACGAGTAACTGATATAAATGAACATCTTAAGGTAAATGAGATTATCAAAGTTAAAGTTAAGGAACTTGATAAACAAGGACGTATAAGTCTAATTAGAGAATAAAAATAAAAAGTGTTTTAAAAAACATAATTGTGTTATAATTATTTCAAATATAAAAAATAATTGGGAGCTCCTTGGTGGTATTTTTTCGTTTATATTTTTAATCGCAAAAAAACCTAAAGCCTCCCCGAAAAAATGCAAAAAGAAAACGAGAATTCAGAAGGCCTTAATAAAAATTCTTCTGAAAAAATCAATTACTCTATTAAAACAATGGAAGCAGATCTAAAAAACAAAGGGTTTGCAAAATCTTCTTTTGATTTATCTAATGAAAAAAAGATTGTTGAGGATAAAACAAAGGATAAAACAGAAATTAAAGAAGAAACCGTTCAAAAAGAAGTTGTTAATCCTTTTTTAAAGGAATTAAAACCCAATCCAGATAATGTTTATAACCAATCTCCTGATAAAACTTTAAAGACTAAAAAACTCAAGGGGTCTGCTTCAAAACCTTCATCTCCTATTTTAGAAAAAAAATCAAATAATAAATCTTTTTTGAATAGTAAATTATTAATAGTTCTACTTTTTGTTTCTTTAACGGCTGTTTTTGCTGGTGTTTATTATTTTTATTCCACTCAAAAATCCAATTCCACCCTCCCAATTACCGAAACATCACCAGAAATAATTCAATCGAAAACTTTAGCAATCGAAAAAAAACCTCTTCCTGAAAAATTAGAAAACAGTAAAATCCTAACCCTTGGAACAGAAATAGATTTAACATCTTTATTGTTAGGACAAAAGGTTTTATTATCAAATAATACTGGAGATTATTATAGAATTAAAAAAGATGAGATTCTATTGTCCTCTACTGAATTACTAGCACTTTTAGATATTCAATTTCCTGAAGAAATTTTATCTAAACTAGAGACCAGCTGGATTTCTCTTTATTCTCAAGAAAATATTTTAAAAATTAGTTTGATTCTAAAAATTAAAGAGGAGTCCACGGAGCCATCTTCTTTTTTAGAAAATAATGAATACAGATTACCAGAACTACTTAAGCCTTTGTTTGTTGATGAAACTTTCATCTTACAAGATGAACCTCTAGCCTTTCAAGGAAGCGGAATTATCGAAGGTATTCGATATTACAACTTTACAGAAGGCGCTAGTAATAAATCTGTTGATTGGGGAATAGCTAATAATGAGTATTTGATTCTAACCACCTCTAAGGAAACGGCCCTGGAGTTAATAAAAGATTTAACAATCAAAGAAAGTTCATTAGAAAATTCCAGTGAACTTGAAGCAGAAACTCTTCCACTTTAGGTTTTTTCTCTCTGATTAGCTAATAATTTTCTGATTGACCAGAGGTCTAAAAAATGCTATAATAGTACTGTAATCAAGAAATTACAAAATTTAGTTCCTTTTAAAAGAATATTTTTACTGTCTTAATGACAGCTAGAAAGTTTCAATCGTGATGTCCCCCTATTCACGATTGAAACCTTCTAGCTGTCTGAAATTTACAAAAACAAAAACAAAAGAACCCATTAAAAACAAAAATAAAAAACGGATTTAAAAAATAAATCCATAAGACGGTAGAAGAAATTAAATTTTATGCTCAACGAAGCATAACAATCGACTTTAGTTATAATAAAATGAATTGAAGTCGGTACTCCGGTGGCGCTAAGCCACTTATAAAACTAGGGCTTTAGCGCCCCGGATATCAATTAAACGGATATCCTAAAACATCGGAGAAAAATAAAAACCCAGCCAGGGTCTTTTTTTATTATTTAATTTTATATTCTCACTCGAACAACAAACTATTATTAGTCAATAAAAAAACAAAGCACCATCAAGATGCTCTATTTTTTTCAAAGCAAACTAAGTTTTTTCGCTAATTCTTCAACCAAATTTTAAATTGACTACCATCAATCTTAACCTCTTTTTTATAATCAAAGTTATCAGGCTCTTTTTGAACTACTAACAAATCCTTGATTAAAACCTCTAATTTTATTTCTGAAGCAAATTTTTCAAATAATTCTTGCTCTTCATGATAAAGAATAATTCGATTATCAATTTCAAAATCAGCTTCTTTCCGGGCTTGTTGAAGTTGTCTAATTAAATCTCGCATATTACCTTCAGCTTTAAGCGCTGGGCTTATTTTAATGTCTAAACCTACTTTAACATCATCGATTTCTTTCCAGGCTAACTCTTTGCCGACTTCTTTATAAAATAGTTTTTTGACATTTACTTCTTCTATCAAAAGTTTTTCCAAAGCTTCATCTAATTTATTACTATTAACAACTAAAGAATCTAACGGTTGTCGAACCTTAATCCCATTTTCCGCTCTTAGTGACAATCCCATTTCAATCATTTTTCGAACCTTTTCCATTTCTAAGCTAATTTTTTCGTTTGATAAAGCTTTGTTAGTTTCTGGAAAATTTTCTAAATGAACCGAATCTTGACCGGTTAAATTTTTAAAAATCTCATCAGCGATAAAAGGACAATAGGGAGCTAGAATTTTTGATAGCTCAGTCAAAACATACCACAAAGTTTGATATGCTAACTGCTTATCAATATCGCTCTCACTCTTCCAAAATCGCCTCCTGGAACGTCTAATATACCAATTAGATAGATTGTCCACAAACCTCTCTAGGCTCTTGGTTGACTTTACTATGGAGTAATTTTCAAACCCTCGATTAACTTCTTGAATTAATTGATTTAATTCCGCCAATAACCATTTGTCCAAAACATTACCTTTTTCTAGAATTTCCTTTAAACTAAATTTTTCCATTTGCCACTTGTCAACATTGGCATATAAAACAAAAAAAGAATAGCTATTCCAAAGAGTTCCTAGAAATCGATTTTGAATATCAGCTACTGCTTCCGTAGAAAAATTTAAGTTCTGAGCATTCATTAGCGGAGATGACAGTAAATAGAATCTCAAGGCATCGGCTGAGTATTTATTTAAAACTTCCATTGGGTCAGTATAATTTCCAAAAGATTTAGACATTTTCCGCCCATCCTCTCCAGCAATTACACCAGTAGTTAAAACATTTCTATAGGCCTCTGAATCAAACACTCCCACTGCCATCACATGCATTACATAAAACCAAGCTCTAGTTTGTCCAATATACTCTGAAATAAAATTGGTCGGGAAACTTTTTTCAAATGACTCTTTGTTTTCAAAAGGATAATGAAATTGAGCAAAAGACATCGAACCGGATTCCACCCAACAATCAAAAACCTGAGAAATCCGTTGCATTTTTCTTCCACATTTAGAACAAGTAAAGGTTACTTCGTCAATTTGAGGTCGATGATAATTTTCTAAACGCTTTCCAGAAAGATCTTCTAGCTCTTGATAAGATTCAATAATTTTGACTTCTCCACATTCTTTGTCCTCACATTTCCAAACCGGCATGGCCGTTCCCCAGTAACGATCCCTGGAAATATTCCAATCGGGAGCACTTTCTAATCCCTTGCCAAATCGACCTTCTTTTAAATAATCCGGGAACCAATTGACATTTTGGTTTTTATTAATTAAATTTTGTCGGATTTTATCAATATTAACAAACCAAGCTGGCTGAGCTTTATAAATTAATTTAGTGCTGCACCGATGACAATGAGGATAACTATGGGTAATATTTTCTTTTCGATAAAGTAGATTGTGGTCCTTAAGCCAGCTAACAACTTTAAAATTAGCCTCCCAAACCTGTTCACCTTGCCATTCTCCATCAATAAATTTTCCCTCCTCATCAACATTTATAATAATTGGTAAATCATATTTATTTCTTGCTTCAAAATCTTCTTCTCCAAAAGCCGGAGCGATTGAAACAATTCCTGTTCCACTGTCCTTTTTAACATAATCTGTGGCAATAACCCGATAACCTTTTTTAATATTATGCTTGAATAAAGGTTTGTATTTTTTTCCAACTAATTCTTCTCCCTTAAAAACTCTCAACACTTCATACTCTGCATCTAACGCCTTTAAACATTCTTTGGCAATAATATAAATTTCATTTGAATCAAAAAAAATGGCTGCTTTACTTTTAATATTTTCTTGATTTTGTTCTTTAATTTTTACTTCGACGTAATCAAGATTTTTATCAATTGCCAACCCAATATTTCCGGGTAAAGTCCAAGCGAGAGTAGTCCAAACTAACATAAATTTATTAGGCTCATCTTCTAATTCTAATTTTACATAAACCGAAGGATCTTTATCTTCTTGATAACTATTGTCCATGGCAATTTCAAAATTACTCAAAGGAGTGGAACATCTCGGACAATACAAAGAAACTCGCACATCTTCATAAATTAAGTCTTTTTTATGAAGCTGGCTAAAAGCCCACCAAACCGATTCCATATAATCATTATCCATGGTTTTATAAGCCCCTTTAAATTCCACCCATCGACCAATTCGATCAATAACATTTTCCCATTCATCAGCAATTTTAGAAGTTTCTGCAAAACAAGACTGATTAAATTTATCAACCCCTACTACGTTTTCAATTTCATTTTTGCTTTTAATTCCTAATTTTTTTTCCACCATATTTTCGGCTGGTAAACCATGACAATCCCAACCCCAACGTCGCTCCACTCTAAAACCTTTCATTGTCCAAAAACGAGGAATACAATCTTTAACAATTGATGATAATAAAGTTCCATAATGAGGTACTCCAGTAATAAAAGGAGGACCATCGTAAAAACTATAAGTTTTATCAATTGGACGATTTTCTACTGATTTTTGAAAAATTTTCTTTTCTTTCCAAAAACTTAAAACTTCTTTTTCCATTTCAGCATAATTTTTTTTAGGACTAACCTTTTTAAACATACTGTTAATTTTAATTTATAAAATAAAAAAGCAAGCAATCCGCTAGAAATTATTTTAAATAATTTCTCTAAGGACGACGCTTGCCGTGGTACCACCTTATTTCAACTGCCTAAGCAGTCCTTCATTATTGACGATTACGGGCCAAACCGACGAATTCTAATACTAAAAAATATTTTGATTATATCTTTTAGGTTCTTTTCGCGACTCCAAGGCGATAACCTTTTCCTAGTCTTTGCTTAATTGTTACTTTAAACTAAAATCTGCTTTCTGTAAACTCTTTTATTCTAACTTCAACAACAATTGACCTGATTAACTCAAATGTGCTAAGATTTTATTACTTTAATATATTTAAAAAATAAAATTCATAAGATGTTAGAAAATACAAATCGATTTAAAGAAAAATTAATTGAAGAAAAAAATCGAATCGAACTAGAACTTCGGAAAATTGCCAGCCAAGATTCTGATGGCGATTATAAAGCTGAATTCGAAGACTACGGTCGAGAACGGGAAGATAATGCCAGCGAAGTTGAAAATTACACAGCTAATCTTGGGGTAACTGAATCTCTAGAAAAAGAACTAGACAAAATTATTCTGGCTCTTAAAAAAATAGAAAATGGAACTTATGGAAAATGTGAAAAATGTGAAAAAAATATTCCCATTAAACGCTTGGAAATTTATCCGTCCGCTCCAGACTGTGTGGAATGCCAATAAAAAAATGATTGGAATAATCATTATTATTTCAATTATTTGGCTAGATCAATTTTTTAAATATCTAGCTATTCACGAAAACCTACCTAATTGGAAGGTTTTTTCGGTTATTGTTTGTAATCCCAATTTATCCCTAGGTCTTTCTTTGCCTGCTCTTTTTTTTTGGTTGGGTTGGTTGTTGGCTTTAATTATTTTATTATTTTTGATTTATAAATTCAAAAACTTTTTTCTTCTGTTAGTTTTGTCCGGTACTTTGTCCAATCTAATAGATCGCCTATTGATTAGTTGCGTAGTTGATTACCTTTCAATTTTAACTTTTCCTATATTTAATTTAGCGGATTTTTTTATTAGCTTCGGATTCTTAGGTTTTCTAATAAATTTTAGGTTTTTCAAAAAGTAGTCTTGACTTTATTTAGTTTTGGGTATATACTCATTATAGTAATGGTTGCCGACCATTTCAACAAAATTATTTGAGAATATAATTATTAATTAAAAAATTATGCCTAATTTAGATCAAACCGGACCTCAAGGTAAGGGAGCTAAGACAGGAAGAGGATTGGGACGTTGTAAAAATGACGATACCCAAACTAATGAAAATTTTTCTGATCTTGGAAAAACACAAGGACAAAACAGGGGTCAGGGACAAGGTTTAAGACAAAATCAAAGAAATACTCCTTTGAGAAATCAAGAAAGAAGAAGTTTGTCTAAATAATTTTGTCAACAAATCCCGCTGTAGGCGGGATTTGTGATTAATTCTTTATATTTAATTATGCCTAGACCTAGACTATGTCGTAAAATTAATTTTAATCCTCAAACAACCTACTTCAAACCCCGTGGAGTACCCTTGAAACTTTTAAAGAAAATAGAACTTACCATAGAAGAATTAGAGGCCTTGAGATTGAAAAATCTAAAAAACTTAGATCAAATTCAAGCTGCTCAAATTATGAAAACCTCTCAAAGCACTTTTCAAAGAATTTTAACCTCTGCTTATAAAAAAATATCTTTGGCTTTAGTGGAAGGAAGAGCGATAAAAATAATCAGATAAGACTTTTTCTTTAAAATTAAAGCTTTTAAACTAATTTTTCTTTATATTTTTTAAAAAATTTTGGTAATTGAGAATGAAGTGGCTTGGGAAGATTACTAAAATTAAACCAGCCAATTTCATCAAATTTATGGGGTTCTTGATTAGAAATTTTTTTCCGATCAACTAAGGCTTTAAAATCTAAAGCTAGCCAATGGGTTTTTTGTCCATTGATTTTTCGTTTAACATTTCGAAAACCTAGATATTCTGCTTTTAAAACTCCTGCTCCAAATTCTTCTTTGATTTCTGTTCGTAAACGATCTTCAATTTCTTCTCCAAATTCTAAAGCTCCTCCTCCGGTATCCCATTTTCCTATCTCATCTCGACAATTTCTTCCTCTTTTTTGCATCACAAAATTTCCCTGTCCATCATGACAAAACCAACAGACCCCTATTCCAATAAAATCAGTCCCTGTTTGCATAATTTATTTTTATTGCTTTTTAAAAATATTTTCGATTTTTTAATTTATCTGGTAAATATTGCTGACCAGAACTATCTTCCTTGGGCGTATATTTATAGCCTTTGGAATAGCCTAAGTTTTTCATTAATTTAGTCGGAGCATTACGGATTACAAGAGGAACTGGAAGATTACCGAATTTCATTACATCTTGTTTGGCTTGGTTATAGACTTCATAAGCTAAAATACTTTTTTTAGTTTTAGCTAAATAAATCACACATTGACTCAGGTGAACATTGCACTCAGGAACTCCAATTTTATGACAAGCATCATAAACATTATTGGCTAAAACTAAAGCGTGATTATCCGCTAAACCCACGTCTTCAGAAGCAAATCTTACTAACCTCCGAGCAATATAAAGTGGATCTTCCCCACCTTCCAACATTCGGACCAACCAATAGACTGAGGCATGAGGATCTCCACCTCGCATTGACTTATGTAAAGCCGAAATAATATTATAATGCTCTTCTCCGTTTTTGTCATAATAGAGATGAGATTTTTGCAAAACCTCCTTAACTAATTCAGCGGTTATTTTTTTATTTTGATTCAAACAAGCTTCCAAGGTATTTAAAGCCATTCGAGCATCTCCATTAGAAAGCTTGGCAATCATTTTAATAATTTCGGATTTAATTTGAGGTGCTTTTTTTATAAAAGATTTTTTTAGCGCTTGTTTGAGAATTTTTTCTAAATTTTTAGAAGTTAGTTTATTTAAAACTAAAACTCGAGTTCGAGAAACCAACGCTGAATTAACCTCAAAACTAGGATTTTCAGTAGTCGCTCCAATTAAAATAATAGTTCCTGCTTCAACATAAGGAAGCAAAGCATCTTGTTGAGCTTTATTCCAACGATGAATCTCATCTAGAAAAAGAATGGTTTTTTTATTCCATTTTATATCAGCCTTAGCTCTTTCAATTAAATTTAACAAGTCTTTCTTTCCGCTACTAACCGCACTTAATTTTACAAACTCGGCTTTAGTTTGTTTGGCAATAATTCCAGCCAAAGTAGTCTTCCCTGTTCCCGGTGGTCCCCAAAAAATCATTGAGGGTAAAGTGTCATTTTCAATGACTTGACGCAAAAAACTAGTTTTTCCAATTAATTTTTCCTGCCCCACAAACTCATTAAAATTAGTAGGCCTAGCTAAATCAGCTAAAGGTTTCATAAATTTATATTAGAAATACCCTTCTTAAGTTAAATAATCTTAACATAAAAAGCCAGGCTTAAAAACCTCGCTTTTAAAATATAGCCCTCTTAAAATAATAAAATAATTAGATAAAAGAATCTTGAATTTTCTTATAAAAAAAACTAATAATAAAAACGGTTATAGTCCCAAAAATAAAAATCCAATTAATCGAGGTAGTAAAAAATGAAAGTAAAATTATTAGAATTGTCATTATAGATCCGCCAAAAAACAAGCAAAATTGTCGAAAAATATTAAACTCGTCAATAAAGTGTTTTTGTCGAAAAGCGGTTTCAAAAACCAACGTATCCAACGGGATTCGATAAAAAACTCTCATAAACCGATGAAAAGCATCAAAAATAAAGACATGAAAAGCGGTTATGGCAAAAATCTTCAAGAACCAACCTAGGGCATAAAAAAGTCCCCCTGTTTTAATCATTCGCCCTTTTTCCTTATCAACAATTTTACCAGCAAATAACTGTAAAATAGCCGTTACCATTACCACTAAAGATGAAATTGCTCCAATCTCCAAATAATTTCCTTGTAAAAGTTCATAAACAAAAACTGGCCAAACAAAGGCCGCTAAAATTCCCTCTGCTCCATCTAAAAAGAAAAAAGTAGCTAGTTTTCTGTTTTTCTTGGCTATTATTTTTTTAAAGAACTGACTAGTGCTCCAAGAAAAACGTTCTTTAGTTTGAGGTAATTTAATTAACGGAAGATAAGATAAAAGAAAAATTAAAATACCCGCTAAAAAAAGAAGGTTAAAACCAAATCTAGCAACAACAAAACCCGCTAAAACTGGAGTAACAATACCCACAAAACTCAGCATTGCCCCAACTAATCCCACTCCTTTTCCTCGATCTTTTTTGGTAGTAAACTTGGCAAAATCAATATTATAAGGAATCCAATAAAGAAACCGCCAGAGAGAGATTAAGAAAACCATGATTGGTAAAACTATTAAACTATTTTCCGCTTTTAAGAAGAAAATAGCTAAATAGTAAAAAGCTCCAATTAACGTACTAATCCCAATCGCTCGTTTGAAGCCAATTTTATTAAGACTATGATAAAAAGTACTGACCAAAACTAACGAAAATAAATAAGTAGCTAGATAATAAAAAGCTAAGTATCGAATATTTTCTCCCAAAGTTATATAAAGAAAAATTGGGAAAAAAATTGAAAAAAGACCAGTGCCAATATTGGTAATGGTTCGATTAGCAATTAAACATTTAAACCCCACAGAAGGATTTTTTTCAAAATAGTGATGTTTTCTAGGAAATTGTCGGGCTAATTCAAAATGATCCATGTTGTTTTTTTATTTTTTTATTTGATTTTTTTGTGGGACCGACAGGATTCGAACCTGTGACCAATCGGTTATGAGCCGACGGCTCTACCACTGAGCTACGGTCCCTATAAAACTAAAAACTGCAATGAGGCAATTTTCAGTATTTCTTACTCTTTAAATATAGTGATTTTAAACTAAAAGTCAACTTCCTTACTCAACGTAATACCGCTTTTTTATTCTTTGTTCTTCTTCTTTTTGCGTTTCTTTTATTTTCTGTCGAGCTTCTTTTTTGATAGTTTTTAAATCTTTTTTTGCTAATTCCTTGGAACGCTTTAATAAATATTCCAAATTATTTAATTTTGGTTCTTCAATCACTTCTACCAATAAAACGTCAAGAATAGCCCCGATTTGTGGACCGGGATTGATTCTTAGTTCTTTTATTAAATCTTTTCCGTTAATTTTCAATTGTTTAACTGAAATTGGATCGTGACTTACCTTCTCCACCATATATTTAAAATGGCGCAATTTATAAGGCACCGCCTTAGGGACTCCTGATCCCAATCTATCAGCAATCCTAACATCAATTAAATCATTGATATTCTCTAGCCCCACTTTTCTAATAACTTTTCGCACTCCCGCCTCCCCCACTTCATCAACATTATAATAAAACATGTGATTTTTAACTAAAAGCACCGTTTTATCAATAACATTTCGAGAAAATTTTAGTCTTTCCATAATTTGCTTGACAATTCGAGCCCCTGCATATTCATGATTATGAAAAGAAGATTCAACACCGCTTCCCTCTTTAGTTTCTGGCTTTCCAATATCGTGCAAAAAGGAGGCTAGGCGCACTTCTAATTTTTTAGAAGGACATTTATCCAAACTGGCCATTAAATGTTTATAAACGGTGTTGTAGGGTCCATGATAATGATGATGATTCTGTTCAACTTCGATGGTTTTTCCCAATTCCGGAATTATCCACTTAATTAAACCTGTTTCCACTAATAACTCTGCCCCCCTGGAAGGTGTTTCAGATAAAATTATTTTTTCTAATTCATCTTTAATTCGTTCTTGAGAAATACACTCTAAATTTTGCGCATTTTTCTTAATAGCTTGAAAAGTTTCTTTTTCTATTTCAAAACCTAATTGAACCACCAAACGAATTGCTCTCATCATTCTTAAAGCATCTTCGCCAATCCGATCCTCTGCTAAACCAACTGTTTTTATTAACTTGTTTTTTAAATCTTTTTCTCCTTGAAATTGATCAATGAAATCAACTTCGCTTTTTTCTACTTCAATTCCAGTAAAACCTTTGGAAATTGGCCTTTTCAACAACTTATCAACATCCTTTATCCCCATAGCTATGGCGTTTATCGTAAAATCCCGTCTTTTTAAGTCTTCTTCTAATTTTTGAGTAAAAACCACTTGGTTAGGCCTTCTTTTGTCTTGATATTGGCTTTCTTTTCGATAGGTTGTAATCTCAAAAAAACCACCTTTTTTTTCATCAACCGGACTTTTTAAATACTTTTCTGGAATTAAAACTGTTCCAAAATCATTTTTGTATTTAGCCTCTGGAAAAATCTCTAGAATTTCTTCTGGTTGAGCATTAGTAGTTAAATCCCAATCTATTGGTTTTTTCCCTAATAATAAGTCTCGAACTGACCCGCCCACTACAAAAACCTCGAATTTTTTGTTTTCAAGTTTCTCTACTATTTTAAGCAAATTTAACGGAATAAAAAATTTCATGGTATTGGTTTATAAAGTTAAAAAGTTTGTAAAGTAAAAGGTTTTTACTCAAAAACAAAGACTTTATGAGCTTTCTAACTTTAGACTTTTAACTTATTAGTGTCCTCGCCAGGAGTCGAACCTGAATCTAAAACTTAGGAGGTTTTTGTTCTATCCATTGAACTACGAGGACTTTCTTCTTCTCTTCTTCCTTTTTCTCTTTCAAATAAGTGAGACGTGGGGATTTAAATATTTAAGTGCAGTTCAAGGAAAAATCCGAGTAGCGTATGAAATGTACTAAATGGTACATTGAAAAGTAACGGAGGATTTGACGAAAAAATGTGCTAAATATTTAAATTTCAATAAAAGTGGACCTGACCGGGATCGAACCGACTACCTCTTCCATGCCATGGAAGCGCTCCACCAATTGAGCTACAGGCCCATCTCCATGGGAATTTTTAACACATTTTTAAATTAAAGTCAATTTATTATACAATATTATTGATGTTTTGTAAAGAGTAAACAGATGTTTCACGTGAAACGTTTTATTAATAATTTAAAAACTAAAT
>CAYWJP010000006.1:13809-38871 GCA_964458715.1 uncultured Bdellovibrionales bacterium | reverse complement strand
GGAGCATAATAACAAACAAGCCTAGGCGGTTAGCCTAGGTTTTTTTGTTGTTATTTTTCCCGTGTTGGATTTGAAGTTTATGCCTGCAAGTGAGCAACGCGAATGAACAGATAAATCCGACCCCGGGAGCTAGTCTCTAATAATGCCTTATTTAAGGCATTATTAGGTATCAATCTAAAAAATAATTCTGGACACTTAAGCTTATCTATGAGATTATTAAAATAATAATCTTATCCTTACTTAAATCATGAAAAAAATAATTGCTATTGGAGGAGGAGAAATAGGAAGACCAGGTTTTAAAATTGAAACCAAAGAAATAGATGAAGAAATAATTAAACTAACGGGAAAGAAAAATCCTAAGCTTCTTTTTATTCCTACGGCTAGTTCAGACTCCAGAAGTTATTATGAAGTTGTGAAAAAATATTTTGGCAAAAAACTTGGTTGCAAAACTGAGATTTTGTATTTAATAGAAGAAAAATTGAAGAAAAAAGATATTGAAAATAAAATTCTTAACTCTGATATCATTTATGTTGGCGGTGGGGATACTTTAAAAATGATGAAGCTTTGGAGAAAGCTAGGAGTTGACAGGACTTTAATAAAGGCACATGAAAAAGGAATTGTTATGTCAGGACTAAGTGCTGGGGCCATCTGTTGGTTTAGCTTTGGAAATTCAGATTCTAGAAAATTTAAGAATCCCAATGCTGATTTAATTAAGGTCAAAGGACTCGGATTGGTAAAAGCACTTTTTTGTCCTCATTACAATATTGAAGAAAAAAGAGAAACAGAATTAAAAAAAATGATGCAAAAAACTTCTGGCGTAGCAATTGCAATCGATAATTCTTGTGCAATTGAAATTATTAATGATAAATACAAAATAATATCTTCCAAAAAAACTGCTGGTGCATACAAAGTCTATTGGAAGAAAAATAAATATCACAAAGATATTATTAAAAAAGAAAAGCATTTTAAGCCCTTAAAAAATCTCTTATTAAAATAAAAAATTACAGCCCAGTAGAATTATCTACTGGGCTGTTTTTATTTCTTAGCGATCAGGCTAAGGCAAGAGCCTATTGGGCCCTCTGTATAAATAAGTAACTTCTCTGACGTTTTTAAGTCCGAGAATAATCATCAACATTCTGCTTAAACCAAACCCGTATCCACCATGAGGGGGGCAACCGTATTTGAAAAAATTCAAATAGCTTTGGAGTGGACCAGTTTCTAGGCCCTTCTCTTTAACCTGTTTAATCAAAACATCTTGTCGATGTTCTCTCTGCGCACCAGTGGTAACTTCCAAGCCATTCCAGAGCAGATCATAGCTTTTTGTTAGTTCCGGTCTATCTTCATGCCTCATATGATAAAAAGGTCGAACTTCAATTGGATAGTCGGTAACAAAAACAAACTCGTGTCCAAAAGACTTCTTTATGTAACGAGCTAAAATTCTCTCTCCTTCAGGATCAAGATCCCCTTTGTCCTCACGGGAAACTTGATAACCTTCATTGGAAAGAATTTCGTAAGCTTCTTCCATTGTCACCCTGGGAAAAGGAATTTCTGGAACGTTAACATCCACTCCATAAACTTCTTTTATCTCATCACCAAGTTCATGCTTAATGGCGCTGACAACAAATTGAAGCCATTCTTCTTCAAGCTTCATTATGTCTTCATGAGAATCAATCCAGGAAACTTCCACATCAACGCTCGTAAATTCAGTATCATGCCTTGAAGTAAATGACGGATTAGCTCTAAAAACTGGGCCTATTTCAAAAATTCTATCGAACCCAGAAGCCATAGCCATTTGTTTGTAAAACTGCGGTGACTGTGCCAGGTAAGCTATTTTGTCGAAATACTGAACTTTGAAAAGCTCAGCGCCTGATTCACTGGCAGTTCCCATAAATTTGGGAGAATGAATTTCTATGAAATTATTCTTGCGCCAAAATTCCCTCATGGAATTTTCCGCCAAAGTCTGCAAGCGAAAAATTAGTCTTTTTTTGGAGCTTCTTAAATCAAGAAATCTCCAATCCAAACGTTTTTCCTGGGAAGACTTATCATCCGTCGGCAAAGGAACTTCAGCAACCGAATAAATTTCGATCGAATCAAGTGCCAATTCAATCCCGCCAAGTTTAACATTCTCATTTTTGATTATTTTTCCAACGACTCTGATTGTTGATTCAACCGTGAGGTTAGAAATATCACATGACAACGATTCACGTCCTTCTTTTTCACTAACCACCTGGACAGAACCTGTGATATCACGAATGACCAGAAACTGCATCTTCTTCTGATCACGAACAATCCTTACCCATCCTTTTATTGCAATAATCTCCCCAATATGTTTGGAAAGATTTTTTATTTTAACCGTCCTAATCATAACAAAACTCCTTTAAATTATTTATGGATAAACACGACGCCGAAAAATTCTTGGGAAAGGCATAGCGTCTCTAACATGAGGGATATTCAAGAGCCAACGAATCAACCTTTCAACTCCCATTCCGAAAGCAATATGAGGAACGCAACCAACCTGATGAACCTCTCGAACCCAATCATAACGAGAATCTTCAAGTTTATCTTTTTCGTTCATTCTCTCACATAACATATCAAAGTCAGATATTTTTTCTGCTACGCCAAGAAGCTCACCATAACCATTGCTGGCTATAAGATCAGCTACCATAGTAACCCTGTTATCACCTGGATCTATACAATAGGGAAATGGCTCAATACACCTTGGGACTCCTACGATCCAAAAAGGACCGTCAAAAAGTTCCGAGAGAATCTCTTCCTCAGTAGATCCAAGGCCTTTTCCATAGTCGATGTCGACACCTTTTTTCTTGAGATAGACAATGCTTTCTTCGTAGGTGATTCTTTCGTAGGGTGTCTTTAATCCATCCAAACACATTTCAATGCCAAGAGCTTCAAAAACTTCCTTACCGTCTTCAGCGCATTTTTTGGTCAGATAGCTTATAATATCCTCGACAAGACTAATTATGTCTTCTCGATCGCCGAAAGTTAATTCAGCTTTTATATGCCAATATTCCATAAGATGACGCTTACTACGAGACTCTTCACCCCTAAAGCTTGGACCCATATTATAAACACGCTCAAAAGCATGGACCGCCGCCTCAAGATAATAACCAACACACTGAGTCAAGAAAACTTCCTCATTGTGAACGTTTATTTTCATCGCGCTGCCATCCTCATAAAGAGGAATGGGAGTTAAGATGGGTGCATCTATTTCGGTAAAATCGTTTTGGTTAAACCAATTCCTGGTATGGTTCATCAATATGTGCCTGAATTTGAGTATTGCCATAATCTTAGGATTACGGATATATACATGGCGATTTCTGAGAAGATGATCTGTCAGCGAACTATCGAAAATATCAAAATCGCTTCTCGGTCTTGGCGAAAACTGTTTAGTAGTTTCGCCAATGATTTTAAATTTTTTTACTTCAATTTCCTTCACACCTTTTCCTTCAACTACGAAGCCCTCTATTTCAATCGCTGCTTCATAATTAACCTTCGAAAACAAATCGAAAGTCTCAATACCAATATTCTCTACACTGCCCACAACTTGAATTAAACCAGTTGAATCAACAACGTCCAGAAAAGCCACTTTTCGATGACTCCTTTTTTCTTTCACCCATGCAGATAATTTAATTTCCGCACCGTTTTCTAACGCCTTTATATCTTTTATGTATAAAGTTTTCATTTGGAATCTCCTTTTCATTGTCGTGTTGCTGTAACTTGACTTGAATAGAACAAACTATTTCTTCGTAATCTTCAACATAATCTCTACGAAGTATAGCTAGCCATCTACCAGTTCTTGCTTTGGAAATATCCCCGGTTTTACTGAGAATCATTTCATAAGCTGCAGTTGGACTACCGCTTTCCTTAACAAGAAATAAGATTAATTCATCATTTAGTGCCGCTTGACATCTAAATTCAATCTCCTCTCTTGACCTAGGCATAAACATCACCCCCTTTTTTTATATAAGTTTTCAAGGTTCTTCTTTCTGACAACTTGTCAAAAATCAACTAATATTACCAGAATTGAAACAATTTGTCAATCCTTACAAGACTAATCTTATACACAATTAAATTCAAACTTAACCAATATTTTATCCATATTTCTACAATCAAAGTTCCTAAGTACATCCACCAGGGGGAGCAAAAGTAAACATCGCCTTCGTCAGAGGGTGATTTTTGCTTTCTTGCCTCCCGTCGGATTTGAAGTTTATACTCGAAAGCGCAGCGTCGTGTGAATCCGACCCCGGGAGCAGCTAATTTTGAGGCTTATTTAAGCCTCTTTTTTTATACCCCGAGTTGGACGTTCGAACCGTTTAATTAAAATATTGACGGTTTTTCTTAATATGGTATAGTATGAATAATAATCTAAACCATATTAAGAAATTTATGCAATATTTAGACGAAAAGCTTCGAAGAAGGATTGATAAAAAGCTCAAAAAGCTTAACTCATTTCGCCCACTTCCGGTTTCTGCTGTTAAAAAACTCAAAGAACAATTTGAAATAGAAATGATTTACAATTCCAACGCTATCGAAGGCAACAGTCTAACTCTTAAGGAGACCTATTTGGTGATAAATGAAGGGCTAACAATAAAAGGAAAGCCTCTCAAGGATCATCTTGAGGCGAAAAACCATCAGGAAGCCTTGGAATATCTATACGATCTAACTGAATTTAATAAAAAAAATACTCTTTCGAAAAATTTAATCAGATCACTTAATCAAATAGTTCAACAAAATATTGATAAAGAATGGGCTGGAAAATATCGTAACAGCGCTGTAATTATCGGAGGAGCTAATCATAGACCACCAGAAGCTCTCGAAATTCCCAAAATGATGAAAAATTTAATTGCTTGGATAAAAAACAACACAAAGAAAATGAATCCGATTGAACTGGCAAGCATGTTGCACCACAAATTGGTTTATATCCATCCTTTTTTTGACGGCAACGGTAGAACTTCTCGTCTGGTTATGAATATCATTCTTATGCAATCAGGTTTTCCCTTAGTAATTGTAATGAAGAATGATCGTAAAAAATATTACCAATCTTTATCATTGGCAGACAAGGGCAATTATGCTCCATTTGTAAATTTTATTGCTCGAGCAGTTGAACGAACTCTTGATATTTATCTAAAAATGTTAATCCCCAACAACAAAACTAATGAAAAATTTATTTCTCTTTCTGAATTAGCTAAAGACTCAAAATTCACAAAAAAATATCTCAATCTTTTAGCGCGAAATGGAAAATTAGAAGCGCACAAAGAAGGTCGCAACTGGCTTTCATCAAAAAATGCTCTGGGGAGATACCTGGATAATCGCGAAAGAATTAGAAAATAATTTTTTATTTCAAAAGTTTATTTTCTTTCTTTTTTCTTTTTTATATTGTTATCCCAAGGCGGTTCGAACATCGTCCTGTAGGGGGAGCTATCGAGAATAAGGCTTAAACAAGCCTTATTTTTTGTTACCCCAAGCTGGAGTTCGAACCTTTTGCCAAGATTAACCTTGATTTTTTATATATTTTATTGTATTCTCTATCTTCAACAATAAAGTTGAAAAACCTTAAATTCAGGAGGGCTCCATGAAAAAAGAAACGATCGTAACAGATAATGCTTACTTTTTTATTCTCGTGGTTGGAATGACACTGGGAATAAATATGTTTTCTCAATCCATTCTAGAAAGTTATGGGGATGAAGATTCCGTTTTATTCCCCACTGATATCGTTAACCGAACTAAGCCAGGATACATCAAGGTTGACCTCTCTGTTGTCAGAAATTCCTGGCCTGAATTCATAGAAAAAATCAAGGGTGGTCTTTTTTCAAGAGCTTCCTATGAATTCAGTAGTGCAACAAAATTTGAAGGAAATCTCTACGAAAAAGTAAATTTTGAAAAAGACGGATACCAATTCTCTTTTGAAATCAAAGAATATGAAAGAGACATGGAACATCTATTCAAAATGATGCCCCCCGAAAAACTCCCCGACATTCCGGAAGAAGAAAAAATCGGCAGACTTGTCTGTTTGACAATTACGCCGACTGGATAACGCCCGTCAAACATAAAAAAACCAATCTTAGCAAGAAATCTGCCAAATCACCCCGCGGTCAACTAACCCGGGGTGATTCTTTTTATTTCAATTTTCAAAACAGGCTCTAACGCCCTCTGCCCGACGGAACCCTAAAGGTTGATGTGCCGTTTCGAGTATTGTATTAAAAGGAGAACGCACGTCAAACACTAGCTTTTTGCCAGAAAGACGGCAGTTCTGAATTAGTAAATTCAATAGCTGTCGTTTTTCGTTTGATTCCGAACTTTCAAAAATTTCCTGAGCCCGATTTGCCAATGAAAAGACTGCATTTGCAATGATATGGTAATTTTCGTCTGCCTGAGTATATTCTTCCATTTTCTGAGTAATAATATATGGCTCTTCTTTGAGTTCTTTCATTTTCTTGTCATACATTTCGCTAGTAATTCTCTTTTTAAAAAAACAGTGACTTTATTCAAAGGAGTAAAAAATACTAAGAATTAATTATCAATTTGACTTAAACACTTTCCTAAATTATTTTCCCACAGCGGTTCGAACATCGTCTGGTAAAAGAAGCGAAATTAAAAACAGTGTCCATTTAGAAACTGTTTTTAATTCTCTGCTCTTGTCGAATGAAATTCTTTAAAATAATATTTAATATTTTTTCTTTGCTCTTATTTCAAAAAAATGTTAAAGTGAGAGATATTCTAAAAAATTTATGTATATTAAATCCAACTATTTAAAGCCTCTCTACCAAAATCCAGCCCCCAAAGCGCCTCGTAAAAAAAGTCCAAAAATAAAGCTTGCCATTCTTTTTTTTATTTTTCTAGCTGGGGGATTTTTTATTTGGAACCAGAAAGCCAAAAAAGTACCGTCGGAAATAATTGTGACTGAAGAAAAATGTACAGAAGAAGAAATAACAGAAGAAAATAATGAAATAATTGTCAGCCACACTATCTGCGAAGGAGATATTCCCGCTAAAGTCTTCTCAAAATATGGGAATTTAGACGCCAATGACACGGCGAATCTTTTGTTAGCTTCAGAAGATGTTTATGATTTTACCAATCTTAAAATCGGACAAAAAATAGATTTTGTTTTTAGCGACGAAGATAAATCCACTAAAATAAAATACTATCAAAATACGGAAAATATTATTGTCGCCGAGTTAAAAGAAAACGACTTTCAAGTAACCGAGGAAAAAATTCCCTATCTCGCCGAAGAAAAAACCTTATTAATAAAGATTGATGAATTCCTCTATAAAGATGCTCTAGAGGCTGGACTTTCCGAAGCTTCCATTTTAGAAATAGCCGACATCTTCTCTTTCGATATTGACTTTACTACTGAAATTCGCCAAGGAGACGAGTTAAAAATTATTTATGAAAAAAGAACTTTAAACGGCCAATTGGCTCCTGATGGAAAAGTTTTAGCAGCTAAATTTACCAATGCTGGTCAAGAATATTTTGCTTACTATTTTGAATTAGAAGGCGAAGGTAGTCATTATGACTCCGAAGGACATGAATTAGTCCGTCAATTTTTGCGAGCCCCTTTAAGTTACCGTCAAATTACTTCTGGTTATACTGGAGCCAGATTACATCCTATTACCAAGACCATTACCGCTCATTATCAGATCGACTATGCCGCTCCGATTGGAACTCCAGTAGTTGCTACCGCCAAAGGAACCGTTACCAGAGCTGGTTGGTCAGGTGGCTGGGGAAATATTATTTATCTTAGACATGAAAATGGCTACGCCACTCACTACGGTCATTTAAGCGCTTATGGTAAAAATATTAAATCAGGTGTTCCGGTTTCGCAAGGACAAGTTATTGGTTACGTCGGATCAACCGGCTGGTCAACTGGTCCTCATTTAGACTATGGAATGAAGCTCAATGGCAGCCCAATAAATCCACTGTCGCTTAAACTTCCCAAAGGCATCCCTCTGAATGAAACTGAACTAGAAAAATTTCAAAAACTCAAAAAATCTTATGAGGAAGCTTTAAAATAATACTAGTGTTTAAAAAATACCCACAATAAATTGAGACCCAAAAATCTATTCACTTTAACCTTTAGTTTTAGTTGCTGATTTTCTTCAATCTAAACATTAAAATAATATTTAGAATATACAATAAAACTAAAACCAAGATTGAAAACATAAAAGTATTTTTGATTATTCCATTTTGCATAGCAGTTCCCAATATTATAACGTGCCCAGTAACAATGGGAAGAATTACAATATTTGAAAAATGAGTTATTCGCCAAATTTTGAGGGATATTAATCTTTTAAAATAAGAAGTTAAAACTAAAAAAACCATTATATAGAAAAGAACAATTCCGAAAGCCAACCCTTTGCTATCAATCAATTGATTATTTTAATATAAAGGAATAAATATTTCTCGAAAACTCATAAAATAACTTCCCTCATGAAACCAAAAACTAATTCCATGAAATAACGCCCAAAAAATTGCCGAAATCGAAACAAAACAATGAAAATCGAAACTATGAATTGGTTTGATTATTTTTTTCAAAAAAATATTTCTAATCGAAAGCCCTAGAAAAATAGAAAACCATAAAAAAATATAAGCTACCCAACCAGAAGCTCTAGACAAATACCAATCCCAAGGAATCTCGTTAGCCAAAGACTCGCTAGTTGAAGCTAAAGCTTTTTGACCAAAAAAGAATATTGCAAAAATAAAAATTTTAAACAATATATTGCTTAATTTCTTCTGAAAGATAAACATTTCCCTTATAATCTAAAAATAAAGCTTCAATTTTATTCTCATTAGCAAATTTTAGGCCATCTTCCCTTCCCATTAAATAAAGAGTTTTAGCTCGACCATCCGCTTCAACTGTTTTTTCTCTAATCACTGTTACCGTTTTCAAATCAAGAGAAAACCGGTTAGGATCTTTTGGATTTATTAGATGATGAACCTTTTTTTCTCCCACCACCCACTGTTTCCTATTAATCCCAGAAGTAGCCAAGCCAATTCTACTACATTCCAGCATGATTTTTGTATCATCGACATCTTCAATTCCAATTTTCCATTTCTCACAATTACCATTCAAACCTTGAATGGACATATCTCCCCCAGCATCAATAATAAAATTTTTAAATCCTTCCTTTAAAAGAAATTTAGAAACCAAATCAACCGTCCAACCTTTAACAATTCCTGTTGTATCAACTTCTTTTTTTATCAAAATCTTTTTTTCTTTCGAAAAAATTTTCAAATCATTTTCAAGCAATCCTTCTGTTTTATTTAAAATTATTTCCTCTCCGCTTGAAACAAAATTATTTTTTTTAAAATTTTTTTTATATCCAATTTTTTCTAAATTTTTCAGAATTCTTGGATCAAAATACCCACCAGAAATTTTATTAAATTTTTTACAAAGTAATAAAATTTCTAACATTTCCGAGGAAATTTTTGTTTTAATTCCTAATTTTTTATTTATTTTAGAAAGTTCACTATTTTCCCTGAAGCGACTAAAAATCTTCTCACTTTTCTCAAAAGTATTTCTGACTTCAATTTTAATTTTTTCCAATTTTTTATCGTTAACTTTTCCTGACCAAACAATCTTCAATGAGATATTAGTTCCCATCGCCCTGAACGAATCTGAAATTATTAATTTCTCCGGCATTAAGATGTCTTAGTTTTTGTATCTGATTTTTTTATTTCCGCTACTGTTGGTGGAGTAGATGGTCTCTCAACCACAGGAGCAATCGTTTCAATCGTTTGCTCTTCTGATGCAGAATCGCTCATCATCGCTTCTTGATCAGCTTCAATTTTTTTTCGAACATCGGAATCAGAAGTTATATCGTTCGATAAGTCGGCTTCTGATTCTTTTTTTATTTTTTCTTTTTCTAAATTATCACTTTTTATTTTAAAACCAAAAACAAAAACAACGACCAATAGTGCACCGCTCAAACTTATTAAAAATTTTTCTAATCTATTTTTTACTTCAAACATCTATTGAAAATTATCTTTTAAATATTCAAACACTAATATTATAGCATAAAAAGATCTTTGATAAAAAACAAAAAAAACGCATCCAATAAATGCGTTTTTAAAAATTGCATGAACAATTTAACCAACAAAAGTCAAAGCAATCCCTGTTTTATCAGCTCTTCCAGTCCGACCAATTCGATGAATATAATCATCATAAGTGGCAGGGATATCGAAATTGATAACGTGACTTACGTTAGGGATATCTAATCCTCGAGCTGCTACATCAGTGGCTATTAAAATATCAATATGATTTTGTTTAAAATTTTGTAGCACTCTTTGTCTTTTGTTGTGAGCCTTGTTTCCATGAATCGCATCTGATTTCAAACCTTTTTGTTGTAATTTCTTGCACAATTTATCCGCTCCGTGCTTGGTTCGAGAAAACACCAATACTTTTTCAAACTCAGTTTGAACAAGCAACTCTTGAAGTACTTCAGTTTTGTCCTTATTATTAATTCTAATAATATTTTGATCAACTTGCTTGGATGTTTCTCGAGTTTTAAGAGAAATTCGGACTGGATTCTTTAAAAAATCCTTAGCTAAATTTTCAACATCTCTTGAAAAAGTAGCAGAAAATAACATTGTTTGTCGATCCTTGGCTACTAATGACAATAATTGTTTCACGTCATTAATAAATCCCATATCCAACATTCGATCAGCTTCATCTAAAATTACATTATTAAATCGAGACAAATCAAGAGTTTTTCGAGAAATTAAATCCTTTAATCTCCCTGGAGTTCCAATCACTACATTGTGTCGTCTTCGTAAGTCTCTAACTTGAGCGTGGATATTAGCGCCACCAACTACCACTACCGAATAAATATTCATTCTTTGCGCTAAAGCTTTAAATTCTTCTTGAATTTGAATCGCTAATTCTCGCACTGGAACCACAATCAAAACTTTTTCCTTTGGATTAAGCAATATTTTGTTCAGCATTGGAATCAAGAAAGTGGCTGTTTTCCCTGTTCCAGTATCCGCTAATCCAATCACATCCTTCCCTTCTAAAACAACTGGAATAGCCTTATCCTGAATGAGAGTAGGCGTGATAAACCCCCGACTTTTAATCGCCTGTTTCAAAGTATTGTGAAGTTCAAGATCTTCAAAAGCATGTTCTGGTTCAAAAACTTCGGTCAAACTTAATGGCTCTGCTTTATTGATAAAGCGATTAATATCGATTGAATCGCCAGAAAAACCTCTTTTGCCTCCAAAACGTGAACCACCTCTAGACTTTTTTTTCCAACCATTATTAGCACGTGGTTGTCGTGAATTACTACCTTTATACATTGTATATCTAACATAAAAATTAATATCTTTTTATGCCTAGATACTCAATTGATTAATCAGAAGTATTAACATAAAAACTAATCATACAATCTTATTTTAATTTTGTCAAGGACAAAAAACAAATTACTAAGCCGAAAAAGAATCATTTTTCTGAAAATGATTCTCTTCGCAACTAAAAATTTCTTCAAATTTAAATCTCAATTTTAAATTTAGTAAATTTCTTTATTTTACAAGCCACTGCTAAAGCTCCGATTCCACCCACAATTAAAAGCATCCCCACAAAAATTCCTAATAAATCAGGATAAACTACTATCAAAATTCCAGTTAAAATTGCCAAAAATCCCTCTAGCAAAATCATCCAAAAAATATTTTGCATAAACTTAAACACAAATTCCACTTTACTCATTTTATTATTTTAATTTTTATTTTGCACCTCTTTATTTTACACCTCAAAAAAATTATCTCCAAATAAAGAACTTTTCTATTTTTTTGGAAATGCTATAATTCATATAAACTTAATGTAATAAATAATTAAAAATAAAAAATGGATATTGAATTAATAGAAAAGTTAGAAAAACAAGAGCAACAACTTAATGAAATTTATGACACCGTCAAGAAATTAAAAAGATATTTTTTAACCACGATAATACTTACTTTTTTAACTTTCTTATTGCCCATCTTAGGCATAATCATTTCAATACCTTGGTTAGTTAAATTCTTCGAAGCCCTTGAAATCACTCTTCAAACAATTGTTTGAGATTTAAAATTAAAAAAATGTTATAATAAACTAATTATAATCAATAAGAAAAACATATGAATAAAACAATTATCAATTTGGCTAAAGCTTTTGCTGGTGAATCTCAAGCTCGAAATCGTTATACGGTTTATGCTAAAATCGCTAAAAAAGAAGGACTAGAAGAAATATCGGCTAACTTTGAATTAACCGCTGATCAAGAGACTGAACACGCTAAATGGTTAATGCGATTGATTAATGATCTTAAAAAAGATGACAAAGTCTTAGAAATTGAAGCTGATGTCCCAACCATTATTGGCACCACTAAAGAAAATTTAAGAGCAGCTATCGATGGAGAAAATCACGAGCATACTTCTATGTATCCAGAATTTGCCGACACTGCCGACGAAGAAAGCCTCCCGGAAATTGCCAATCGCCTTCGAGCCATTGCTAAAGCGGAAGCTAATCACGAAGGACGTTTTCAAAGATTTCTAACTAATCTAGAAAATGAAACTGCCTTCAAAAAAGAAACTGGAGTTGAATGGCAATGCCGAAAATGTGGCTACCGACATACCGGGAAAGAAGCTATTGTTGAATGTCCTTCTTGCGGCCATCCTCAAGCTTATTTTGAAGTTATTAGGAAATAAATATCGCTATTTATTCAATTACATTTGTAATTAAATTAATCTTTAATAAGCAAGAAAATGACAGAAATAAATCAAATCTACAAATGCAATATTTGTGGAAATATTATCGAAGTTTTACATACTGGCGCCGGCGAACTAGTTTGTTGTGAAAAACCAATGACACTACAAATAGAAAAAACCCGGAACGAAGGTCAGGAAAAACATCTACCAATAATGGAAAAATTGCCCGAAAATATTTGTCGAGGTGGAGATGGATACAAAATAAAAGTCGGGGAAATTGCCCATCCCATGGAAGAAGACCACTATATTGAATGGATTGAAATAAAAACTAACGATGGAAAAATTGGTAAAAGATACCTCCAGCCAGGAGATTCTACTGAAGTAGAATTTTATACCAAGAAAGAAATCATTGAAGTCAGGGTTTACTGCAATGTTCACGAACTTTGGAAAAAAACTTTTTAGAAATTCACTTTGCAAACTTTACGAACTTTCAACTTTATAAACTATTATAACTAAAACCGCCATAAATTGGCGGTTTTTAGAATATTTTAAAATCATTTACGATAATTTTTCGACGTTTTATAAAACTTTACTTAAAATTTACCCATACCTCGGCCCATTCCATTGCCGTCTCTTCGTCCCAATCCAATTAAACCGATATCAATTCCATTGCTTTCAGCCCATTGTTTCATTTCTTCTCGATAACTTTCCATTTTTTCTCGTCGTCCTGCTCGATCTTTGCTCCAATTTTTTAAATCTTGATTAATTTGTTTTTGAAGTTCTGCTCTTTTGGCTAAAATCAAAGATCTTTGTTTATTATTAATTTTTCCATCAATTACCGCTTGATTTAATCTTTTTTCTAATCTAACCTTCATTTCAGCTTGATTTTTAATCCGACTTTCTACTCGATACTGACTTAAAGTTTTTTCCACTTCATTTTCATCAAGATTAAATTTAGCTGACAATATCTCGATTAATCCCTCTCTACTACCGGGATTAAAATCGGCCATTGCAACACTAGCCCCATAAAGTCCAGTCAACAGACAAATACTAGCAGCTGCAATCATCAATCTATTTTTAGTTTCAGATTTAATAACAATTTTTTCTTTAAAATTTTTCATTATAAATTATTATTTATTAATTAAACTTTTTCTCAATTGAGCTTCACTAGTAATATACGCTCTGAAAAATAAAAGTTTGCATTAAATTTTTACTATCTCTTTTTTTGCCTTTTACAAACTATTATTTAAGTTCAAAAAAATATCTGAAATATCCCTTAAACTAATTTAACCTAAAATTTAGCTTCAAATTTTGTTCGCCGCGGCGAATGAATTTCGATTCAATTTTTAATTACTTAATTTATAATTTTTAATTTAAATCACTAATTTTATCTTTCAAATTAACAAAAAAGAGCCGAGAGGCTCTTTTTTTATTCAAAATTAAATCATTCGAAATTCGAAATTGATTCGAAATTCAAAATTAGAAATTCGAAATTTATTTTTAATTTTAGCTAAAAATCGCAAACAACCAACCGAATAAACTAAATTTACTATCTTTATCAACAATCAAAGTATTCGTTTCTTCCACAAAATTAACAATATCTTCCATTTCAGCTTGGGCAATTGTATGATTTTTAGTTTCTATTAATTTTCGATCTAAATCATCAAAATCACTTAAATGTTCGCCAAAACCTAGGGCTACTTCTTTAATATTTTTTATAGCCCTATAATTCGGTCCAATCAAAAAAGCGATAAATCCATTTCTCCCCTCAATTTTTTCTTTTTCAATCAAAACTGCCTCTTTTAATTCTTTTTTAGACGCTACTAATTTATTTAAACTATATTCATTTCCTTGTATGGTTTTTTGACGATTTTGAGCTGCTATTTGTTCTTGAATTTCTTTTTCATTTTTATTCTCAATAATTGTTTTTTCTCGAGCTTCTTTCTGAGCTTCAGTCTCTATTTCCTTCGTCAGCTCATCTATAGTTTGACTTAAACCACATTCTTTATTAATTTCTCCTTTATCATTACCCTTCAAATTATTTCCAGACAGTTTCACTGATTTAGTCCAATAATCAACAGGCCAATCTCCTCCTTGGGGACGACTACAGTCAAGAGCATATTTATCATTCCCCGAAACTGTATTTCCGTTAATTGTAATTTCTCCTTCATTATCAAAATCTTCATAATACTGAGCCGCTATACCGCTAGATCCATTATTTTTAATACTATTATTTTCAATTTCCAGTTTTGAATCTGATGCTATTAATTCAATTCCGCTTTCGCCATTGTCATAAATATTATTTCCGCTAATAATTCCATCCACATTAGACCGTAAATCTAAACCCTCCTCTTCATTGTCGTAAATATCACAACCAGAAATTATTATGTCTCTTCCTCGTTGAACATAAAAACCTTTCCCTCCCGCTTTTTTAATAATGGAATTTTTTACCACTATTTCACCATTTCCGGAATAAGCATCAATCGCTGTTCCAGCCGCCTCTTTTATGATCAAATTATCAAAAATAATATCAGCGCCACTTTTAACAATAACATTCCCATCAATAGTAAATTTTTGAGCTTCCACATTTTTAGTAATTTCAATCTGACCATCTATTATTACCTTCTTTAGATCATCCCCAAATAAAAAAACTTCTTTATTAATAACGATATCTTCGTTATATTCACCTTTATCAATATAAATTTCATCTTCATCACTAGCTTCTTCAATTGCCTTACTAATAGTTTTATAAGGATTGTCCTCGCTACCATCTTCACTACCACTAGCATCAACATCCACATAAATATCGTAGCTCTTGGCCAACGCCCCCTTAAAAGCAAAGAAGGCCATCAAAAGTAACAGTGCAAAATATTTTTTCATACTAATTTGTCAATTCAATGATTACTTCAAAAATAATAACCTTTAAAAAATATCTCTTTATCATTTCTATTCCAACTCGATATCAACAATTTTCTTCGAAACAGTTTTTCCGCCAACAATTTTTATTTTCGATTTCCCTACTTCAAAATATTCCGCCAAAAGTGCAATAACTTCTTGATTCGCTTTTCCTTTTTCCGGAACCGCTCTAACCCAGACCTTATAATCCCCTCTGGAAATTTTTTCAATTTTCTGCTGGCTACTTCCAGCAACTACTTTCAAATAAATTCGCATAATTAATCAATTCTAATACTAATTCTTCTTCCAATAGACAATCTCTTCAATTCTCTGTCTATTCTTCTAGCCTCAACTTCTTCGATTCCATCTGCTTTTAGCTGAAGATTTAGTTTATCTATCAAATCTTGTAAATTATGCCTATCATTAACATCAAAACTTTCGCTGACATAAACAACGTATGTATTTCCGCTTTTTACAATGTGACTCACAGGACCAGAGCTACTTCCTAACTTTAACTCAATATTAATATCACTCATATTTTTTTATATTATTATCTTATGACCACTTTTTTAAAATACTTTTCCATTCTTTTTTTAATTTTTTTCAAATCTAATTCTTTTTTATTTTTAATTTTCTGGCCGAATTTTTCATCTAATAGTTTACCCTCATCTCTAAATTTTTGCAAAACATAATTTTCAGAATTCTTCAACCACATTCCAATTTTATCAAAATCTTTATCAATGTGCAAACTAGGAACCACGGTAGTTCTAAACTCATAATCTTTACCGGAATTTCTAATTAGCTCAACGCTTAGCTTTATTCGCTCTAAATCCGTTTCAGTTCCGTTAGTTTGATTATATTTATCCAGACAATTCTTGATATCCATCGCCACAAAATCAACTAAATTATTATCAAAAGCTTGTTTTAAAATATCGGGTCGAGTCCCATTAGAATCTAATTTTACCAAAAAACCCAATCTTTTAATTTTCTCCATAAATTCTAAAATATCCTTCTGAATAGTCGGTTCTCCCCCTGTTATACAGATTCCATCCAATTTTCCTTGTCGTTTTTTCAAAAAATCAAAAAATTCCTTTTCCAAAATTGAACCGGTTGTTCCGCCAAAATTAGGAAAAACTAACTCTGGATTATGGCAAAAAGGACATCGAAAATTACAACCAACCGTAAAAACAGTCGCTGCTACTTTGCCGGGATAATCAATCAGCGTTAATTTTTGTAAACCACCTAATAACATCATTTTAATTAAAATTGCTTATCAAACTCCCACCAAAATAAAATCCTTTGGCTTCCCCCAAAGGAACAAATTTAAATTTCGAATTTTGAATTTAAAATTTTGAATCAAATCTTAATTTTAAATGTTTCAATTTTAAAAAATTTTATAGTCATTAAAAAATTAATTCATTCAACCTGCCTGCCGGTAGGCAGGAATTGAATCGAGATTCAAAATTCAAAATTATTCATCTTCTCCTGAAGATTCGGTCCCTATAAGAAGTTCTCTTGGCTTAGATCCATTTCTTGGTCCCAATACTCCAGTCCTCTCTAGTTCATCAATAATTCGAGTGGCTCTTTGAAAACCAATTCTAAAACGAGTTTGCAAGAAAGATGCCGATAATCCTCCTGAGGTAATGGCCAATTGCTTGGCTTCTTCAAAAAGTTCATCTGTTTGATCATCTTCACTTCCAAAAACTCCTGGAACTAGTGAGGATTGAGTCCCTCCAGATTTATCCAAAAATTCATTCAAGGAGCTCGAAACAGTATCTTTCTCGTCAAATTTCTTTCTCTTCGATTCATCTTTGATATAACTGACTAATTTAGCCGTTTCTTCATCGGAAATATAGGCCCCTTGGATTCTCTTCATTTTACCGGCCCCATTATTTGAAAGCAACATATCACCATTGCCCAACAAAGTCTCCGCTCCCATTTTATCCAAAATAGTTCTGGAATCCACCTGAGTAGCTACCTTCAAGGCAATCCGGGTAGTAATATTAGCCTTCATTAAACCTGTAATAACTTCAACAGTTGGTTTTTGAGTAGAAATAATCGCATGAATTCCGACTGCTCGAGCTTTCTGAACTATTCTAACAATCAAAACCTCAACTTCTTTGCCATAAGCCATCATTAAATCATTGAGTTCATCAATTACAATCACAATGTAGGGCATAATTTCTAAATCTCTATATATCATCTTTCCTGTCTCCTCATCTTCCACTCGACGCTTTTTACCTTTTCCGACTTTTTGATTATAAGAATCGATATCCCGCACTCCTGTTTCTTCTAACAATTCATACCGTTCTTCCATTTCATTAACCGCCCATTGCAAAGATTTAACCACCTTGGAAGGATCAACTATCACCGGACTAGCTAAGTGAGGAATTCCATTATAAAAATTAAGTTCTACTCGCTTAGGATCAATCAATAATAATTTAAGATTTTCTGGAGAATTCTGATACAACAAACTAGCTAAAATAGTATTAATACAAACACTTTTACCAGTATTAGTAGCTCCTGCGACCATCAAATGAGGCATTTTTTTAATATCTTCCAAAACAAAATCGCCATAAACGTCCTGTCCTAAAACAATAGTTAAATTAGATCGGCTCTCTTGAAATTCAGCACTTTCTAAAACAGATTTTATTCGAACTTCTGCTTTATATTCTTGCGGTAATGGTAGTTCTATTCCAATTAAAGATTTTCCCGGGATGGGCGCTTCGATTCTAATCGATGAAGTTGCTAGAGCCATTGCTAAATTATTTTGTAAAGTAACAATTTTACTCAATCGAACTCCTTTATCTGGCTCAAAAGTATATTGTACCATCGAAGGTCCCACGTTATAGCCCTTAAAATAAACATCTATACCAAAATCAGCCAAAGTCTTAACGATTAAATCAGCTTTCTTATCTAAATTCTTTGGTTTTTCTCTTTTTTTAGGATTCTGTAAAATACTTAAAGGAGGCAATTTCCAATCGCCAGATTTTTTAGAAATTTCTTTGTTTTCAGTATTTTCATTTTCGGGAAACTTGGGAATAACCTCATTATCACATTCCTCCTCTTTTTCTTCTATTTCTCTTTTTCCATCGGAAAATTTAATTGAATTTTCCTTGATATTAGTGTCCTCTTCTTTTTTAACTGCTTCTTTTTTTTCTTGAATAAACTTAAAAGTTTTTATTCTAGAAATAATACCCAAATACCAATATTTAATTTTAGCTAAAACGCTAGTTAAAGGAAAATTGAAAGTCAGAATTAAACCAATTAAGAGAAAACCCCCCGATAAAATTAAAGCCGCTAAAATTCCTAAATATTTAATTAAAAAATAAGCTATCCCAAACCCAACAAATCCACCACCCTTCCCGACTTTAGCCACTTCTCTCATTCCATCTAAACCATAAAAACTATGCAAAATAGTCACCAAAAACAATAAAAATAAAGTCGCTCCAATAGTGGTTAAATAATACCGATATTTATCATATCTTCTAAAATAAACAAAACCCAAAACCATCAATAGAGCTGGTAATAAAAACCTTCCCCAACCGAAGATTAACCCTAGAGCATTATTGATATGACCTCCTGCTACTCCAGCTTGACCAATCAAGCTCAACAAAAATAACAACGAAAAAACCACCAAAAGAATAGCGATAATATTTTTTTTAACATCAGAATGCACTAATCCTTTTTTAATCGACGACTTCTCTTGAGAAGCATCACCAGATTTTACTTTGTTTTTTTCTTTTTTGTCTTTCATTTTAGTCTATCTATAATAAAAAATTATTTTATCAAAATCAAAGTTTTTTTATTCGAGTTCAATTCGACCTGCCTGCCGGCAGGCAGGGGAGAATCCAAGCACCAATTCAAAAATTTTTTCATTTAAGCGCGATTCAACCAAGCGCTTAGAGATTTTATTATTTGAGTAAAATTCGAGGCGAAATTGAGCATTGAGTGAGACGTACTGAATAGTACGGCGAACGAAAAGCGGAAATTTCAACAAAGAAGTTTACCAAATTAGAAAATCTCTCTATTTATAGCCGGTCACTCGCCATATTACCCAATGATTTTTCTGATTTTTCTTTTTATCCTCCCTCAACTTCTGCATAGTATAACGAGCTTTGATTATTTTACCAAATAAATTGAAAGAGATAGCCCCATTTTCTATATCACCTCTCATTAACCCCCATCGTCCTCTATCCCAAACTTTTAATTTAACTTCGCTAAACTTTTCATTAACGCTTTCTTCATCAGATTCTAAAAACCGCAGAGACTCATTATCAACCTTTATGGCTAAATGTTTCACTTCTGGCTCCAGAGGAATATTTTTAGGAATAATCCAAGAATGCAAAACACTTACTTTATTATTTTTATCTTTTATTTCTAGTTTAAAATCAAAATGAAAACCAACCGCCTGATGTTCTTGAATAATAAATCGATTTCCAGGCGCTTCTTCGGGTTTTATCGAATTGTTTCGTGGAGCACAACCTCCTTCACCACGATATCTTTTTAAATCCATAACAATTAAATAATAACATGCTTTAAATAAATATCAAAGACTCTGTTTTAATAAGAACTTACGCCAAACCTAGAGATAATAAAAAATGACAAATAACTAAAATCCAAAACTTTTTGACGTTCAGATTTTAAGCTTTAGATTTCGTTTGAAATAATTTGGAATAATTTGGATTTTGAATAATTTTAAAACCTAATCAATTAAGACAATATTAATTCTTCCCCGTTCTTCCCATTGCCAACTCTATCAATTTATCCAAAAACTCCGGAAATTCTAATCCATATTCCTTAGCTGCTTGAGGCGCTAAAGAAGTAGCAGTCATTCCTGGAATAGTATTTATTTCCAAGAAATAAAGCCTTTTATTATCTTCGTCATAAATGAAATCAGCCCGAGCTAAATCTCGACAACCAATGATTTTAAAAACTTTCAAAGCATTTTTCTGAATCTTGTTTTTTACTTCTTCAAAAATTGGAGCTGGACAAATTTCTTCCGATGCGCCAACTTCATATTTAGCTTTATAATCAAACCACTCTGAACTTTTTGGTTTAATTTCAATTACTGGCAAAGCCCTTGGGTTCTCATTCCCTAAAATAGCCACAGTTAACTCTCGTCCTTTTATGAATTCTTCCAATAAAATATCTCCATACTCCAAGGCCTTTTTAATCCCAATTCCTAATTCCTCTTTATTTTTTGCGATAGTGATTCCTACTGATGACCCTAACTCGATTGGTTTGACCACGACTGGTAAATCTAAATAATCGATTATTCTATCAGTATCATAGCCTTGATTTTTTTTAATAATTAAATCCTGAGCCACTCGAATTCTGAAGCCCTCTACCATTCTTTTAGTTTTAAATTTATCCATAGCTAAAGCACTCGCCAAACAACCCGAAAAAACATAAGGGAACTGCAACATATCTAACATTCCCTGTAAAGTTCCGTCCTCACCATAAGGACCGTGTAAAGCCGGGAAAACTAAATCAAATTTTTTAGCTAAACCATTCTCGATAAACTTTTTTAAATCTGTTTTCGGATCATACCTAAAAATTTCATACTTATTTTTGTCCAAGGCTTGAAATATTTTTTCCCCAGTATTTAACGAAACTTCTCTTTCCTCTGACAACCCGCCCGATAATAAAGCAATTTTGATTTTTTTCATAAAAATAGCTCAGAATTTATTTTTGTAATTATAACACAAAAAAACTTTTTCCATAAAACAGATAGTATTTGTTAAGATACTTTTAAAATATCAAAATCCAAAGTACTCCAAATTATTTCAAATCAAATTCAAATGTCAAATAATTAAAACCTCCACTTAATCAAACGAAATATTTGAAATTTAGATTTTAGATTTGATTTGGAATAATTTGCCCGTCTCGCCGAAGGCTTGCCGAGGCGGAGAATAATTTGAGTTTTGGTTTTCATTTAAATAAAAACCTCGCCGAAGCGAGGTTTTTAAAATATTTTTAAAAACTTTTTAATCAAAAAAATTATTTTGCTTCTATATCTTTAAACTTCTTCACTCCCAGCCAAATTAAGGCCACCAATGCTAACGCTAAAATCAGGAGATGCAACCAATCCTCAGCTAATTCCCAATATCTTATTGAAGCCACTATAAAAGTCAAAACTCCGCCAAAGGAAAAAGCGGTAGCGAGAACTTGATTAATTCCAGTTAAGAAGCTCATTCCAAAAACGATCACTCCTAAAACTACTAGAATTATAAAAACATTTTTTTCATAAACCGTTAAAAAAGCTTGATATTCTTGTTCGCATTTAAAATTTTGATTACAATAGCCAGTCTCTTCTGGAGTTATATAAGATCCGTCCCATTGTCCTCCTTTCTCTAAACATTGTTCAGAAGTGGCAATTCTTTCTATTTTTTGTTGTTGTGGACAGAAATCTTCATAGTCTTGACCAGGATAAATTACTTTAATGGCATAAGCAAAGAAAAGATTGAGGACAATCGCAATTCCAATAATCAATGGCCACTTTAAAAATATTTTTGTTGACATTTTATTTTTTAATTACTTAATATTGGTTAAATTATAATCTAAAACTACTGCATAATCAAGTCTTTTATGAAAAACTTGACATTTAGATTTTAGTTTTGACTTGGAATAATTTGGAATAATTTGAGCTTTGAAATTAATTTATAATGCATTCCCTTTCTTCCCAACAATTAATCCGAACAGTGCCTTTTTCAAGAGTAGTTAAAATTTCCGCCCCACTAGCTCGCAGACGATCCAAGACATCTTCAGCCGGATGCCCATAAGAATTTTTTCCCACTGAGATAATCGCTTTCTCAGGAATTACTTTCTCCAAAAAATCTACCCCACTAGAATTCTTTGATCCATGATGAGCCACCTTCAACCAATCCACATCCAAATTATGACCATCCAGAATTAAATCATTCTCGGTTTTAAATCCAATATCCCCGGTAAATAAAAAGGAATTTTCTGCAAAATCTAGGCGGGCCACCACCGAATTATCATTAGCTGTTCTCTCTTCGCCGTCAGGATTAAAAAAATTCAAAACTAAATCTTTCCCAAACTCAATTTTAGAATTCTCCAAAACTTTTTGATGAGTAATATTTTTATTTATTAATAAATCGCTGACAACTGTTATCGCGTCAGTTTCTGCAAATTGACCGTTGTCTAAAAATAAACCTATTTTAAAATTCTCAAAAACTGCTCTCATCCCTCCCACATGATCTTTATCATAATGAGTAGCGATTACAATTTCGATAAATCGATCTTGAGCAGGCATAGCCTGACTTAATTCACTTAAAATTTTCTTATTACTAACTCCACTATCAATCAAAATTTGATACTGATTCTGATAATTAATTAGAATTGCGTCACCTTGGCCCACATCTAAAAAACTAACCTGCAATGGAATTTTCTCCTCAAACGGCCAAGCTAAAAAAAGCTGGACTACCAAGACCAGGAACAAAAAAATAGCTAGAAATAAGAGAAATTTTTCAAAGGAAAACATTTTTAAAATGAAATTTTAAAAATAATTTTGAATTTAAAATTTTGAATTTTGAATCAATTTCGAATGACTTAATTTCTTAAACTCGCAAACTTCGTTTGCTATTCGTTTAAATAATTAGAAAATTAAAACATTGAATCGAAATTCAAAATTCAAAATATTATCCAAACAATATTTTAACCGCTTCCATCCTCGGCCTCAACATTTCCCTAGAACTCTCAAGATTAAGCTGTTTCCATTTCCGCTCCAACTTATTCAGAACTTCTTGTCGAGCTTCTGGTTCTGTTTTGTTTTCATAAACCAAAGCCGTCTTTAAAATTCCAACAACGTTATCAAAATTACTAATTGCATCGGCTTCGGCTACAATTTGCTCTTCCAAGCTTTCCCGTTGATTGTCCTGCGATCCTCGATGATTTAAAATACATTTCTCAACCAGTTGAATCTTTTTTTCTGGGTAATCAAGCTCAGCTAATTTTTTTCTAGCAATCTTGATTCCCGTAATATGATGATCTTCCCGACCATAAATAATTGAGCCAATATCATGTAGCCAAGAAGCTATCAGAATCACTTCCCTGTCTCCACCCAATTCATCAGACAATTTTTTCGCCCACTCTACCATCGGCCTAAAATGATACTCAAACGGCTCCAATCCATATTTACTGGTCGGTTTTTGACATTCTTCTTTTACAAATTTTCTTATTTCTTCAATAATATTCATTTATTTAAATACTTTTAAATTTTATTTTTACTAAATTTATTTTACCACACACTATCTACAAAATACTAAAAAACATTGACCAAACGTCTAAACTTTGCTTAAATATAAAACTATCAGCACTTTAAACAACAACCTTAAATCTCTGGGAGGAAGATTATTATGGCACAAATTAACGGCAAAGAAGTAGGGCCTAGTTTGAGCGGAATCGCTCATGGCGTAGTAGATATTTTTAAAGAATCTATTCGCGGAGACAGAATAGAGATCGAGATTGAATTGGGAGAAGAGAAATTTTTAAAAAAAGAAAATTTAGTCATACTTGAAGACCTTCTCTTCCGGCTTGGCATCAAAAAAAACTCCTTCTCAATGGATTCTCCAGTTGATGGAAAAATCTTGATGAAAATTATTTAATATATTTTCCCAAGATTTTCCCAAAAATTGCTTAAAATCCCCTGACGTTCAAATACACGCCAGGGGATTTTTGTTTACTTAAATTTTATTTTTTCACAAAAAACATTGACTAAATAACAAAAATCTGCTTTAATTACCAGTCAAATGCAGTACCTAATATTAATCAACTCTCTCCAGGAGAGACAAAAAAGCGAGGAGACTACTATGAATACCGAATTTTATGATTTTTCAAGACCTACCGCCAGATTGCAACATGAAATGTTAAAAACTGCCGAAAAAACTTTCCGCATAATGCAGGAAAATAACCTCATTGCCGTGCCTGAAAGAAAGGCTTTCGCCTTTGCCGTCTGGCCCAGGCAACTCTATCCCTTCCCTTTCCCCAAAGCGGTCATCGGAACAACCTTCGATCCAAAGCTGGGTTTCGACAAAAACTGTAATACTCTTGTCGAAGAAAAACAAACCCGTCAGTTTGAATACCACGATTCCTGCTCAGCTGCCACCCGAAATCCCGAGGAAGGTAAATGGGAGGGTTCTATCAGTGTCATTATTGACGGCTTTGAATGGGGATTCAGCGCCTCCGGTCTTAAGGGAAGAGAGGACCAGGCCGTCAGTATCATGAATCCCTGTATTATATTGCCTGATCACTTCAGTCTGAAAACTCCCAGGATTAAAAGAATTCTAGAAATCTGCGAAGGATTTGAAGATCTGAAAGGTATCACTGGATACACTCATGAGGTTTTCAATACAATCAAACAGTCCTTGAACTTTTGATTTGTCCCTCGACCTAACCGCCAAAAAATCCCCTGACGTTCAAATACACGCCAGGGGATTTTTGTTTACTTAAATTTTA
>CAYWJP010000006.1:0-13709 GCA_964458715.1 uncultured Bdellovibrionales bacterium | reverse complement strand
AAAATCCCCTGACGTTCAAATACACGCCAGGGGATTTTTGTTTACTTAAATTTTATTTTTTCTCCCACAAAAAAGCGATCCTCAGACCGCTTAATTTTTTATTTTTTATTTTTAATTTAAAATTTTTAATTTGCAAAACCTCAAGAACTTAAAAATTCGAGTGAAGTTTGAGGAAAACTCGAGTACCGAATGAGGCGTACAGATAGTACGGCGAAAGAGTAACGGAGAGTTTGACAAAAAAATTCGCCAAATTTTTAGGTTTTAACTCTTGCCACAACATTTTTTATACTTCTTCCCCGACCCACACGGACAAGGCTCATTCCGTCCCACCTGCTCACCTTTTTGAACTGGTTGCTCTTTAGCAACAGGCTTATCCTTCCCTTCGAATTGTTTCGGCATATCTCCTCCACTAAATTGTAAATTCTGGGCAACCGTTTGAGGAGTCGGGATATTTTGATTTTCCATCGGTTGAATACGAAAAAAAGTTTTTATCATCGAATGATTAATATTAGCCAAAAGCGTTTGAAAAAGTTCAAAACCTCTTTTTTTATATTCAATTAGTGGATCTCTTTGGCCATAACCTTGAAGATTAGTGGAATCCCGCAAATGACTAAGATTGTCTAAATGTTCCATCCAATATTGATCCGTAGTTTTTAAATAAACTTCTTTCTCAATCTTTCGAAAAATTTCTTCGCCTATTTTTTGCTCTTTATGACTATATTCAGTTTTTAAAAGTTGAGAAATATAGTCCATCATTGCACTTTTTTTAGCTTCGCTAGAAGGATATTCTCTTGATTTCTTAATTTTAGAAAGTTGCGTTTTAAGCCCCTCTTGTTTCCCCATTAGAACCTCTATCTCTTCTTGAATTTCTTGGGTATTCCATTTTTCTTCCAATTCTTCTGAAGTGTGAGCAGACACAATATTTTCTACTTCATCTTTCAAAATATCAGCTATTTCAGTTCTAATTTCTTTTTTCTTGAGCACTTTTCGACGATGTCCATAAATAACTTCTCTCTGCTTGTTAACCACGTCATCATATTCTAAAATTTGTTTTCGAATATCAAAGTTGTGACCTTCAATTTTAGACTGAGCAGATTCAATTGATTTAGAAATAATGCCATTTTCAATCGGTTGATCATCAGGCAATCCTAATTTATCCATTAAGGCCCACATTCGATCTCCCCCAAATCTTCGCATCAATTCATCCTCCAAGGAAACATAAAATTTACTAGTCCCAGGATCACCCTGTCGTCCAGATCGTCCTCGCAACTGATTGTCAATCCGCCTTGCTTCATGCCGCTCAGTTCCGATAATATATAATCCCCCTAAATCCACAACGCCTGCGCCCAATTTAATATCAGTTCCTCGACCAGCCATATTAGTGGCAATTGTTACTGATCCCTTTTTGCCAGCGTCAGCGATAATTTGAGCTTCTTTTTCATGATTCTTGGCATTTAAAACTGAATGAGGAATACCAGCTTTTGATAAAGCCTCTGATAGGGCTTCTGATTTTTCAATCGCTACTGTACCCACCAAAACTGGTCTTTCAGTTTTTCGTAATTCTTTAATCTCCTCAACAATAGCATTAAATTTCCCTTTTTCATTTTTGTAAACTACATCCGGTAAATCTTTTCGGATCATAAGTTTATTAGTCGGCACCTGCACTACTTCCAATTTATAAACTTTATCAAATTCTTCCGCTGAAGTTAAAGCAGTTCCAGTCATTCCTGAAATTTTATCATACATTCGAAAATAGTTCTGAAAAGTAATTGAGGCCAAAGTTCTAGATTCTCGTTGAATTTTAACCCCCTCCTTGGCTTCTATGGCTTGATGTAAACCCTCGCTATAACGTCGACCCGGCATTAAACGACCAGTAAAATCGTCGACAATCATAATTTCTCCCTCTTTAACCACGTAATCTTGATCTTTTTGAAAAATAACGTTAGCTTTCAAAGCTTGTTCTAAATGATGAACGTAACGAGTTCGACTAGTTTCAAATAAATTATCTATTCCTAAAAGTTTTTCGACCTTCGTAATTCCTTCTTGAGTCAAATCAGTTGATTTTAATTTTTCATCTAAATTAAAATCTTCGCCTTCTTTCAATTGAGGAACGATTTTAGCAAACTGTTCATAAAGTTGAGTAGATTCTGCATCGGCAGTTGAGATAATCAAAGGAGTTCGAGCCTCATCAATCAAAATTGAATCAACTTCATCCACAATTACAAAATTCAATTCTCGTTGTGACATTTGCTCTTCACTTTGTGCCATATTATCTCGCAAATAATCGAAACCAAATTCATTATTAGTTCCATAAGTAATATCCGCTCCATAAGCTTCTTTCCGAGAAACAGTAATTAAATTTTCCTCTTCAATGCTAACGGCGTCATCATCGGTTTTGTTAGGCTCGTAAAGAAAAGAAGAATCGTGAGCGATACAACCAACTGATAAGCCCAGAAAATTATAAACTTGCCCCATCCAATTAGCATCTCGTTTTGATAAATAGTCATTAACGGTTACCACATGAACTCCTTTACCAGTTAAGGCATTCAGATAAGCCGCTAAAACCGCTGACAAAGTTTTCCCTTCTCCCGTTTTCATTTCAGAAATCTTTCCCCTATTCAAAGCCATTGCCCCCATTATCTGAGAATCAAAGGCTCGTTCACCCAAAACTCGCCTTCCGGCTTCTCGACAATTAGCAAAAGCCTCTGGCAAAACACTGTTTAAATCATTAGTTTCTTTTAATTTATCTTGAAGTTCTTTGGTTTTTTCCTTAATTTGATTATCAGAAAAACCTTTGAATTTATCTCCAAGTTGATTGATTTGCTCAATAATCGCTAAATATGTTTTTAATTCTTTTTCGTTGGCATTGCCAAAAAATTTATCCAGTAAGCCCATAAAAGATTGTTATTGTTAACAGAAGAAGTTTAACTCACAAAGAGGTTGATTTCAAGAGAAAAATATCTAAAAAATTATTTCAAAATCTAAAGTATTTAAAATATCAAATCAAATCTTAATGTTAAATGATTAAAAACACTTGCTTAAACAAGTAAAATATTTGAAATTTGGATTTTAGTTTTGATTTGGAATAATTTGGAATAATTTGAACTTTGAAATTTTTTCAGTCCATTTTAGCGTGTTTCGAAATATTAAGCAGTATTCCCATCCCCACCAAAGTAAACACCAAAGAAGTCGAACCATAGCTAATAAACGGCAAAGGTATTCCCGTTAAAGGCATAAGCTTGATAATTGACATAATATTAACTAGTGCCTGAAAAACAATCCAGGAAGTTATTCCGACCGCCACTAACCGACTAAATTCATCTGGCGCCCGCCGAGCAATTCGATAACCTCTCAAAGCAAAAGCGATAAAAAAACAAATCAAGATGCTGGCTCCAACCATTCCTAATTCCTCTGAAATAATCGCAAAAATACTGTCTCCAACTGGCTCGGGAAGATAATTAAATTTTTGACGACTTTGTCCGAGACCCAGACCAAAAATCCCGCCTGATCCAACTGCTAATAAAGCTTGATTTAATTGATAACTAATTCCTTGAGGATCAATGCTAGGATCCAAAAAAGCAGTTAATCGATTCATTCGATAAGGTTCAATTTTAATCAATAGGGCTATTAAACCCAAACCTCCCAATAAAATCCCAAATATATATCTAATCGGAGCCCCAGAAACAAAAAACATTATCAAAGAAGTTATCACAATGACTCCTAAGGTTCCAATATCAGGTTGGCAAATAATCAAAAAAGCGGTAAAGCCTAGAATCATCAGAAACGGAATTAACCCTTCTTTAAAATCTTGCACCTTAGAACCACGTCCTTTTAACCAAGACGCTAAATAAATAATAATCCCAATTTTAGCAATTTCGGTTGGCTGAAAACTAATTGGACCTAAATCAATCCACCTACTGGCTCCCTGATAGCTCACTCCAATTCCCGAAATTAAAACCAACCCCAATAAAGCTAGGGTAGCGACAAAAAAAGGCAAAGCTATTTTTTCCCATACTTTATAATTAATTTTGGAAACCAAATACATACTGGGCAATCCAATTATGATCCCATAAAGAAAATGTCGTTTTAAAAGATGGTACTCATCCCCAAAACGAACATTGGAAAAAATAATTCCCGCCGAGGAAATCATTATCAAACCAAAAACCAATAGAATCAATACTATCGAAAGTAAAACTGGATCAACCTTTTTAATTGTTTTTGTTTTCAATTTTTTATTACTAACTTTAACTAGAAAGCTTTTATCAAAAAGTTCTGATCAGACATTCCGAATATCTTTTTAGTCAATTTTATAATTTTTAATTTTATTTTATTCTCTTATTTTCTCTCCACTTTCTAATCTCCTCATGATTCCCGCTCAATAAAACCTCTGGCACTTCCCATTCTTCAAATTTTTCTGGCTTAGTATAAACTGGAAAATCAACTTCGAGACCGTCTCCGCTGTGACTCTCAGATTCTAAAGATTTTTTATTTCCCAAGACTCCAGGAATCAAACGACTGACAGCATCAATCACCGTCATTGCTGGTAACTCTCCGCCACTCAAAACATACTCTCCCACAGAAATTTCTTCATCAGCAACATGCTCAACTATTCTCTCGTCCACTCCTTCATATCGACCACAAATTAAAACCAGATGTTTAAAATTTTTATATTGAATTACTTTTTTTTGATTAAACTTCTCGCCCTTAGCTGATAATAAAACTATTCTAAAGTTTTCAACTGATACTTGAGGATCTTCTTTTTTTATTCTTTTTTTAATATCGGCAATGCAATCCACAATTGGTTGAATCATCATTACCATTCCTGGACCACCACCATAAGGGGTGTCATCAACTTTATGATGTTTATTTTGACTATAATCTCTTAGATTATAGAGATTTATTTTGATCCGACCTGCTTCTTGTGCCCGACCCATAACACCAACCTGAAAGTATTTTTCAAAAACTTCTGGAAATATTGTTACTATATGAAAATTCATAAATATTTTTTAAATTAGAAAATTTATTAAAAAAATAATTGAGAACCTATTAATTTGAGCGTAATTCGAGGAGAGCTTGAGTAATGAACGAAATGTACTAAATAGTACATTGAGAGAAGGACGGAAAACTCGACAAAGAAGTACGCCAAATTAATAGGTTTTAAACAATCAAAAACCATGCCGTAATATTAGCATGGTCTTTGAATATTTTAAAGCCTTAAGCTTATTTGATGTCATTCACGATATCATCAATACTTTTTTCAGCCTCTACTTCTTTTTCTTTTACCTCAGAACTTTCTTCTGGTTTTCTTTCGAAACTTCTTTCGGATCCTTCTGGTTCATTGATCTTAAGATTAATTCGGGCATCATTCTTGGCTCCAACTACTCTTAATAAAGTTCTAATCGCTTTAGCAGTAGAACCTTGTCGACCAATAATCATCCCCATATCTTGAGGACTAACAGTCAAAGTCAAAAGAACTCCTCGTTCATCAATAGTTCTTTCTATTTTAACTTCTTCAGGATTATCAACAACAGACTTTACAATAAAGTCCAAAAATTCTTGATCCATTTCTTCAGCCATTTCTATCAAGTTAATTCTTGTAAATTTACTATTTCCTTTCAAGAATCCCTTCCGGAAATCCCGCGACATCGACCTTGAAAGTTCTGTCAGGAAATACATTCATAGTTTAATAAATTTAATTCAGAATGTCAATAAAAATAATAAAAGTTTGTAAAGTTAAAAGTTTTCGCTTTGAAAAAAATTGAAAATGAGTTAAAATAATAATAATTAAAAATAATATTTAAAAAAATAAAATGAAGAAAATTATCGAGAAATTTAAGCCGACACTAAAAGTAATTGGAATAATTATTGGAATAATTGCTTTGTGGATTATTTTTGGAATTATTACTGGTAATAAAACAAGCGACAATCAATTCAAAAAAACATCCTCTCTTGGCTCTCCGATGATACAAAACAGAGGAATGGATTTGCAAGAAGATATTATGGAGGCAGGCATGATGCAAGCTGAAAATACCGCTTTCAGTCAAGAAGCGATAGAAAGCGAAACTTCCGCTACAATCCCTCCTATCGAAAAAAAAGTAATCAAAAATGGTGATTTAAACTTAAAAATTGAAAATACCGAAAAAGCGGCGGCTGAAATTAGTCTAATTACTAAAAATCAAACTGGTGAAGTTTTTTCTACTAATTTTTATGAAAGAGTTAAGGGACAAAAAAGCGGTAATATTACCATCAAAGTTCCTATAGAAAAATTTGAAGTAACTCTAACTCAAATTAAAACAATCGCCACTCAAGTAATTTCTGAATCTACTACCGGCCAAGATGTTACCGAACGCTACACTGACCTTCAAGCCCAATTAAAAAACAAACAAGCCGAGGAACAAAGTTTCGTTAAAATTTTAGATCGAACTGGAGATATTGAGGATGTTTTAGCAGTTACTAAGCAAATTGCTCGAGTTCGAGGAGAAATAGAAAGATTAGAGGGACAGATTAAATTTATGAATTCTCAGACTAATATGTCCACTATTACGATCAATCTGAGCGAAGATATTGAAATTACTCCTATTCAAAATGACTGGCGTCCTTGGCAAGTAATCAAGAAATCCTTTAGTGATTTACTCAACAACTCCCAAGATTTTGTTGATGGAATTATCCGATTTATAATTGTTGGCATCCCTTCTTTAATTCCATTCCTACTATTCCTAGGAATTATTTACTGGATCGGTAAAAAACTTTGGAGAAAAATTAAAAGCTAAACTTCTCTGAAATAAAAATAAAAAATAAAACCGCTCTACAATGAGCGGTTTTATTATCATTAAAATTAATCATAGTATTAATTGTAGAATATTTTCACAAAACCATTAGCAAAAAATGGAAAAACTTTCTGCTAAAATGCATTTTCTATATTAAATTCTATTTGACTTTTATTGATTCTTATACTACTCTTTAGTGCTCAGCAACTTGACATAAAATCTTTCAAAGGAGAACTTAAATGAATAAAATCAATCCTCTTTGGTGGCAACCGGTATATAATTTTTTTGGTGAATTCTATATGGAAGGTGATAATTCCGAAGAAGGCTACCTGAAAGACAAATTAAACTTGACGGAAAGAACCGCAACCGACGTAAACGGGGTTATTAAGTTATTAAAATTAAAAAAAGAAGCAAAAATTTTAGACATTCCCTGCGGTTATGGCAGACACAGCCTAGAATTAGCAAAAAGAGGTTTCAATAAAGTGCTTGGATTAGATATTAATCCGAAACACCTCGAATTTGCTAAAAACCAAGGCGAACAAGAAAAATTAACTGCATTATTCAAATTATCTGAGATGATTAAGTTAAAATATGTAGATTTCTTCGATGTAGTAATCAACATGTGCTATTCATTCGGATTCTACAAAAACGATGAGGAAAATCTGCAAGTTTTACGGAATTTTTATAAATCTCTTAAAGCTAGAGGCAAATTTCTGATGGAAACTGATGTGAATTTACCTTATGTCAGAGCCAAAAAATTTAAGGAATGGGAAGAGCGAACTCTTCTATCAGGCGGAAAATTAGAAATAGTTGAAATCCTTAATGAAAAAACCAGCAGAATGGATGGCTTCTGGACAATAACGAAACCAAGCGGAGAAACTAAAACCAGAAAATACTCCGTCAGAGTCTATGAAGAAAAAGAATTCATAGAAATGTGCCTTGAAGTTGGCTTTTCCAAATGTATCGCCTATAGCAACTGGAAAGGCGACCCTTATTCCAAAGAAAAACAACAAATAATATTTGTTGCTGAAAAATAATTATTGTCTTTCGACAACATTATTGTTAATTTTCAATTTCAAACTTAACAGCACCTTAAATTAAAATTTTGAAAGGAGAAAAAAATGAAAACCATTTTAATAATCGATGACAACCTGGCTTTTACTTCAAGAGTTCAAAAAGATAAGACTTTCGAAGAAATACGAATCATTTTAGCAGGTAGTTTTTATTCAGCTAAAATTATCCTGGAAAAACAATGGAATAATTTGGATTTAATCTGCGTCGATGCTTGCATCGAAAACAACGAAGAACCTGACTCAGAATATTTAATTGAGGAAATAATAAAAAGAGGTTTTAAAGGAGCAATCATAGCTTGCTCAGGGAACGATGCTTTCAATGATATTTTAATAAAAGCAGGGGCAACTCACAAAACAACAAAAACGAACTTAATAGATACTCTTTTAAGACTCTCGAAATAATAAAACCTAGCCCCGCCGGTCACTACCAGTGGGGCTAAACTTTTTCTCACTAAAAATAATACGAGTTTTTTCGCTTAATAATGTGGTCTAATCGGATATTCCACCGTGTCCGCCTTTGGAGGAGATATCTTTACATACAAAAATAACCCATTTAAAAGGGTTATTTTTTTTATCAAACATTAACTCAAATCTCAAATTAAAAGGTTTTTATATTCAAGCGCAATTCGAGGCGGATTTGAGCACCGAGCGAGTCGTACTAAATGGTACGGCGAACGAGTAGCGGAAAAAAGGATTGAGTTCGAATGCAGTTTCGTAGTGAAATTTAAAATTTTTGAGGTAAATTATTCAAACCTGCCTGCCGGCAGGCAGTTAATTTTTGAAGCACTGGCCATAGTCAATGTAAGAAAATTTTTGTATAATTTAGCCAAAAATTTTAGATTGAATAGAAAGGGTATTCGAACTTAGTCCCAAAACAAAGAAGTGTGCTGAATATAAAGACCAATCCCGCTAAAACCTTGCATCACTATCTATAGTCCTCTTCTTTCTCAAAGACCGATTGCCTCGCTTTCTAAGATCTTGCACTTTTCCTTTTTTTCGCAAAATCTGTCGAACTAAAATTTCTTCAATTTCGTCCATCGCCTTCATTAAATCAAATCCTTTTTGAGTTGCCTGAAAAATGTTTTTAGGAACTTTAAAACTAACGTCCAAAGACCATTCTTTCTTTTTATTTTGACTGACTCGTAACTCTGTCGATATTTCTTCACGCGAATAGCTAACTAGCAAACTTTCCCCTATTTTTTCTATTTTCTTAATTAAATATTTCCGCTCTTCCGGATTCAACTCAACCTCCCCAAAATATTCCCTGATTTTCATATCTTTTGTATTAATAATTAAAAATATCCAAACTTCTCCCTTCTATATTATAATACGGATAAACTAATTTTTAATTTCAAATCAATTTTTAATTTTTCACAATAAGCTCCTGGACTTAAAAATTTGAGTGCAGTTTGAGAAGAATTTGAGCACCGGCTTCGAACATGTAGAATTAAAAATTTTAGTGCAATTTCAAATAATTTTCGAGGCTTATTAATTTGAGTGCAATTCTAGGAAAATTCGAGCACCGAGCGAGACGTATTAGATGATACGACGAGCGAGTGGCAGAGAATTTGACGACGAAGTGTGCCAAATTCATAAGTCTAGCTATTAATAGCCGGGTAGCTCAACTTCCTCTTCTAACTGTATGTTGAAGGTGTTCCTAACCTTCTGCTTAATCAAACTAATCAAAACCACCACCGCCTCCGCACTAGCCTCATCAACATTTAAAATGAAATTAGCCTGCTTATCGCTCACTTGTGCTCCGTCAACTTGATAGCCCTTCAAATCGCACATATCGATTAACCAACCGGCAGGAACTTTATTACTTTTGCAATGTACACCTTTTTCTTGTTCAAACATTTTGATTATTTCTTCTCCGACAATTGGATTTTTGAAAATTGATCCGACTGAACCTGACGAAGTTAAGCAAGGATGTTTTTCTTGACGCTTTTGAATGACATCTTTAATCGTTCCCTGAATATCTACTCCTTCAGCTAGTTTCAATTCAAAAAAAGTTTGCCAGATTATTTTATTATCAAATTCTTTGAAAACACTGCTACGATAATCAAATTGACATTCGCTCTTATCGCATTTTTCTTCTTTTAAATTTTCCAAATTGAAATAAACAACTTTTTGAATCAAATCTTTTATCTCTGACCCAAAAGCTCCTGCGTTTCCTCTTACTGCGCCACCAACTGTCCCTGGAATCCCAGCCGCCCATTCTAAACCAGTTAAATTATTTTTAACCGAAAAAGAAACTAATTCACTTAACATGACCCCGGCTTCACAAGAAATAGTCGCTTTACCAATCAAGCCAATTTTTTTATTGACCAACCGGATTACTAGTCCGTTAAAACCTCTATCGTTGAACAAAATATTACTTCCACCGCCCAAAATCATGAATTTTTCCTTTTCTTTTTGCGCCCACTCAATCGACTCTTTAAGACCTTCTAGAGTCTCGACTTCCGCAAAATACTTAGCCGGTCCGCCAATTTTAAAAGTGGAATAATCTTTCAGCAAAATCATTTCTTGTATTTTCATCTTATATTTTTTATAAAGTCTAAAGTTTTTTGAGCACATTCCTCCCAGCTAAACTTCTTCAATCTTTTGATTCCTTTTTCTACCAATTCTTTTCTTATTATATCATGTTTTAACAAAATATTTATTTTCTCCAATAATTCACTGCTATCTAGAGCATTAAATTTTAAAACGGCTTCTCCGCCAATTTCTTTTAAGCTAGAATTATCGGCGACAATTACTGGAATTTTGCTAGCCCAAGCTTCTAAAATCGGAATCCCGAAACCTTCATATAAAGACGGAAAAATAAATATTTGTGCTTTCTGATAAATAGCTGACAAATCCTTAAAACTGACTTTGCCAGTTAAAATTATATCCTTACTAAATTTTGATTTTCCGATTTTTTCTAGAATTTTTTCCGATTTCCAAGCCGGCTCCCCAACTAAAACTAGTTGAGTTTTTTTATCACCCTTTTCTTTTAATTTTTCAAAAGCCAAAACTAGAGTTTCTAAATTTTTTCGGGGCTGAATAGCCCCAACATATAACAAATAATCCTTTTTAATGGCGTATTTATTAAAAATTTTGTTAGATTTTTCCAAGGAAATCTTCTGGGAATAGATTCCCTGATCAACTCCGTGATAAATAACTTTAATTTTTTCAGCTTTAGTTTTGGGATAAAATTTCAAAATATCTTTTTTGGTTGCCTCCGAGACAGCGATAATTTTATCAGCTCGTTTAACCGCTGTTTCGGTAAAAAAATCTAATTTAACCCGATCCATCAAAGGAAAATGATTTGGAAAGTATTTAAAAGCCAAATCATGGATGGTAATCACAATTTTGGTTTTTTTATCAGCTAAAAAAGGAACCTGCTGAATTGGCATCCAACAAACATCGGGTTGAGTGTAATTTATTTCAAAACCAAAGCGAGTTTGAACCCACCAAAAGGGATATGGAATGGCTTCATCTCGATAATTAGAATAAATTTTAGGCTTTAGCTCTGGATTAAATTTCATTTTGTGATATAAGGTAAAGACGCTATAATTATCAAAAGCGCCAAAATAGTCCAAACATTTTTTAATATAGACTCTAGTTCCATCAATTCGACTGTGGTCCAAATCAGCACAATTTATAGCTATACGCATTAAAACAATTAGTTATTATATTTATAATACTAACTCACTAAAACTAATTGTAAATCACAAATCTATTATGCCCTTTGGGTGCAAAGTACCAAATTCGAAACCTTGCCTACTCGCCTCGATTCGGCGAAGCGGGCCGGCAGTCAGGTAAGCACCAATATTAAAAATTCAAAACTTTTATTTTAATTTTTGAAAATTGTAATTTGTGATTTATCACTGTCGTTCGCGAACGACGTGATTTATTTGGAATTTGGAATTTTAAATTTATAATTTATTTTTAATAAAAAATCTTATGTCCAAACGCATCGAAAAAGTCAATCAACTCCTTCGAGAAACTCTTGCTCAAATAATCAGAGAGGAATTATCTCTAAAAAATACGGTCTTAGTGACCATTTTAAAGGTTGACACCTCTAAAGATTTACGCTATGCTACATCGTTATTGAGTATTTACCCAATCAACGAAAAAGATTATGTTTTAAAAACTTTAAAAAAGGAACGTGGTCGAATTAACAAAACTCTTTATAAAAAATTATATATGAAACCGCTACCCGAAATAAGATTTGTAACCGATGAAAATCAAGAAAAATTATCCGAGATGGAAGAAATTTTTGATAAAATTCATAAAGGAGAATAATAATGATCAATAAATTAGCAGAAAATTTCGAAATACTTGAAAAAAAACTTCTCAAAAGCCAGAATGTTCTTTTGGTTGCCCATTTAAACCCCGATATAGATTCCTTGAGTTCCGTTTTTTCTTTAGACTATTATTTACGAAACGAATTAAAAAAGAAAACCACTGTTCTCAGCGTTGACAAAATCGACAGCCTTTCCTCAAAATTATTTCCGGAAAAACAAATTGAGAACGATTATAATTTATCGGAATATGACACTTTGATGATATTGGATCGAGAAGACACTTTCTACAAATTAGCGATGGACAAGCAAATTGAAAATGAAAAAATCAAAATTCAAGTAATCAATATTGATCATCACCCTAAATCTCCAATCAAAGGAGCTTTGAATTTAGTAAATACAGAATCCTCCGCCACTTGCGAAATTATTTATGATTTCTTTAAAGAAATTAATTATAAAATCCCCCAAAAAGCCGCTCAATATTTATTAAACGGAATTTTTACTGATACTGGAGGTTTCAGACACAACAACACTACTTCTAAAACTTTAGAAATTGTCAGTGATTTGATGAAAAGAGGTGCTTCAGTTCGAAAAATTAATCAATTAGTTTTTGAAAACAAATCCCTAAGCACTCTTAAATTATGGTCAATTGCCTTAGGACGAGCCGAGCTTTACAAAGAAAATGGAATGGTGGTTTCGTTTTTAACTGAAAAAGATTTAAAAAAATGTAATGCCTCCAAATCAGACGCCTCGGGTATCGCTGAAGTTTTAAACACTATCGCCGGATCCAAATTTTCCTTAGTACTTTATGAATCAGGTCCTAACCTAATAAAAGCCAGTTTACGAAGTGACGAACACAAAGGAGTCGACGTTTCAGCCATCGCTAAAAGATTTAAAGGAGGAGGACACAAACTAGCCAGCGGGTTTGAAATTAAAGGAAAATTAAAAGAAATAAACAGAAAATGGGTAATAGAATAATTTTTTATTCAAAAAATTATCAATGTCAAAGCTTCCGCCTCGGCAAGCCTCTGGCGAGACGGGCAAATTACTTCAAATTGTTCCAGACAAAGTTCAAATGCAAAATGCCTAAAATCAAAAATTTTTGAAATTTAAATTTCAGATTTTAGAATTGATTTGAAATAATTTGAAATAGTTTGGATTTTGATTAATTAGAAGGTTTTTTTCTATTGATACATTTCCTCAAAAAATATAAACTATTAAGTGTTGTAAATAAAGATTGGAATATCCGAAATAGTATATTTTCTTGATTGCAATATAAACTTTTTAGTTTTTGTTTTAGTAGATTTTCGTTACGAAATTTAAAAATTTTGTGATAAATTTTAAGAAAGTTTTCGATACCTATAGATATAGGTTGAGAAAAATTGAATAAAATTTAGCCAAAATTTTTAAATTGCAGTAGAAAACTCTACTAAAACAAAAACTATCAGGCCGAAGTGGTGAAATTGGTATACACGCTGGTCTTAGGAACCAGTGCTTTCGGGCGTAAGGGTTCGAGTCCCTTCTTCGGCACCAATAAAATTTTCTAGAAAATTTTATCAATTTCGAATTTTTAATCAATTTTT
>CAYWJP010000005.1:13284-41140 GCA_964458715.1 uncultured Bdellovibrionales bacterium | reverse complement strand
AATTTTTTATTATTTTATTTCGAAATTTATTTTTTAAAATAAAAACAGGGTTTTCAAAAGAATCCCTGTTTTATATTGGAAATTTAGAACGGCTATAAAATAGTAGTTGCGGCGACTTTCTCGTCAGATTTTAATCGCATTATTCTGACTCCTTGAGTGGCTCGTCCTAATTTGGAAATACTTTTAACATCAGTTCGAATAATTTGTCCTTTGTTGGAACTGGCAATTAAATCTTTTTCGTTGTCAGCTTCTTCAATAATATGGGAAGAAATTAAATTCCCCGTCTTTTTTGTTATTTGAGTAGTCTTAATTCCTGATCCATTCCTGGATTGAGTTTTGTACTTAGTCAAAAGAGTTTTCTTACCATAACCATTTTCTGAGATAACCAAAAGTAAATCGTCTTTGCTTTCTTTGTGAACTACGTGCATTCCGACCACCCGATCTTCTTTTTTGAGTTTAATGGCTTTTACCCCGGCGGCTGTTCGTCCCATTGGTCGAACATCTTTTTCATTAAATTTAATAGATTGCCCATTTTGAGTTACTAGTATAATTTCATTTTCTCCAGTGCTAGTATCTACCCAACCTAATGAATCATCTTTATTCAAATTAATTGCAATTAATCCTCCTTTCCTGACATTGCTAAAATCTTGAAGAGGAACTTTTTTGATTCGGCCTTGAGTAGTTTGCATTACTAAATTTTTAGCTTCAGAACCTTCGGTAATAGCTTTCATAGAAGTGATTTTTTCATCTGGAGCAATTTGAAGAAAGTTTACAATAGCGTTTCCTTTACTGGTTCGGCTAGAAATTGGAATCTCATAAGCTTTAGTTTGGAAAACTTTGCCAGTATCAGTGAAGAACAAGATGTTGTCATGAGTCATTACGGTCAAGACTTTATCGATTGCATCATCATCCTTTATCGAACCACCTCGAACTCCTTTGCCTCCTCTTTTTTGGGCTCTGAAATTGCTCGGTTGAAGTCTTTTGATATAGCCGTCTCCAGTCAAACTAACAATAGATTCTTCGTTGGCAATTAAATCTTCCTGAGATAAATCTCCGATTTTGCCTTTAACAACTCTGGTCCGTCGTTTGTCTCCATATTTAGCTTTAAGTTCGGCCAGTTCTTCCTTGATAATTATAATAATTTTGTTAGGGTCTCCTAAAATTATCTTTAATTCCTTAATTATATCCAATTTTTCTTTCAATTCATTCTCAATTTTTTTTCTTTCTAGTCCTGCTAAAACTTGAAGTTTCATTTCTAAAATAGCGGTTGCCTGAAGTTCTGATAATTTGAATTTAAGCCTCAAATTTTTATGAGCCTCTTCTTTGTTAGGGGACTTCTTGATAGTTTCAATAACTTCGTTAATATAATCCAAGGCTTTTTTAAGACCTTCTAAAATGTGAGCTCGAGCTTCCGCTTTTTTCAAATCAAACTCAATTCTTTTAGTCACCATTGATTTTCGATGGGTGATATAATGCTCTAAAATTGCCTTCAAATTTAAAACTTGAGGCTCAATTCCGTTTACTAACGCTAGCATATTTAAATTAAAGTTCTTTTGAAGATCGGTCAATTTATAAAGTTGATTCAGGATTTTGTTTGGGTAAGCATCTTTTTTGAGTTCTACGACTACTCGAATTCCATCTCGGTCAGATTCATCTCGAATATCTCTAATCCCGATTAATTTTCCAATTTTTACTAATTCCGCCATTCTTTGGATTAAGATTGACTTGTTGGTTTGATAGGTTAATTCAGAAATAATAATATTAAATTTACCTTTATCTTCTTCTACGATGTCGGCTTTAGCCCGAGTAGTAATTCCACCTCTTCCGGTAGTATAAGCATCTAAGATGTCAGCTTTATTGTAAATAATTCCACCAGTTGGAAAATCAGGTCCTTGAATAAATTTAGTTAAATCTTCAATCGTAGCGTCTGAATTATCTATCAGATGACAAATACCATCTACTAATTCTGGCAAGTGGTGAGGAGGGATATTAGTAGCCATTCCAACTGCAATTCCCATAGTTCCATTAAGAAGTAACTGAGGGAGTTTGGCTGGTAAAAAGACAGGCTCTTTTCGAGTTGAATCGTAATTGTCTCTCCATTCAACTGTATCTTTTTCTAAATCTAGTAAAAGTTCATCGGCAATACCAGTCATTTTAGCTTCGGTATAACGCATGGCTGCAGCGGAGTCTCCGTCGATGGAACCAAAGTTTCCTTGCCCATCTACTAACGGATATCTCAAAGAAAAGTCTTGAGCCATTCGAACCATAGTTTCATAAACAGCGGAATCTCCATGTGGATGCCATTTACCAAGTACCTCTCCAACTACCGTGGCTGATTTTCGATAACGAGCCGTGTGCTTTAGTCCAATTTGACTCATCGAGAAGAGAATTCTTCTTTGAACCGGTTTTAATCCGTCTCGAACGTCGGGTAGCGCTCTAGAAACAATTACACTCATAGCGTATGAAAGATATGATTCTTCCATTTCAGTGGTAATTTTTCTTAAATTAATTTTACCAATATTATTTTCTGCGTTTTTGTCCATTATAATAGTTAAAAGTTTATAAACTCTTGTTAATAGCCTAAATTTTCTAATTCTTTTTTAATTTCCTGAGTAGTATCAACTTGTTCTTGGTATTTTTCTTTTAGAGAGGGAAGTTCTCTTTGGAGATTTTCCTTAGGATTAATATCTCCAAAACTCTTTTTCAGATTGTCCATAGTCATAAACATCCAGAGAGAGAAAATTATTAAACCAAAAAGGAGAGTCAAAACAAGGGCTAGTTTTTTTCGGTAAGCTTTTGGTTTTTTTAATATTTTTTGATAAAGTTCTTCCATTTTATAATTTTTTAGGGATTACTTTCGAGTACAATTTTGTGATGAAAAATTAGAATTTCAAAATAAATTTTTCAAATAATTTTTGAAGCACTGGACATAGTCAATTTGAGAAAATTTGAGGGAAATTTAGCTGAAATTTTGGTTTTTCGGCAAAAAGAGTACTCGAAAGTAATTCCTAGTTAAAGCAATCCATGAAAACCACTTTATTTTGGGTGTCTTTTAAATCTCCAGCTTTAACTGAAAATTTAGTTACTCCTTTTTCTACTTCCAATCCTAATTCTTTAGCAAATTCTTCTCCTTTTGCAATTTCTACATTTAATCCAGGAACTTTATAATGCATCGGAATTATTATTTTGGGATCAATTTGCCCAATAACTTTTTCGGCTTGTTTGGCATCTAATGTGTAGGTTCCTCCAATTGGAACCATTAAAATATCTATTTCTCCAATAGCGTCGATTTGTTTTTCACTCAAAATATGGCCCAAGTCTCCCAAATGGCAAATAGTTAAGTCTTCGCTTCGAATGGCAAAAATAGTATTCAAGCCTCTCAAGGCTCCTTTTTCATCATCATGATAAGAACCAATTCCTTCTATGTAAACATCTTTGAAAGAATATTCTCCTTCGGCATCAATTACAAAAGGTTCGCCTTTAAGATTTTGGACATTATTGTGATCAGGATGATTATGAGAAACTAGAACAATATCGGCACTTCCTTGAGGAGGTTTTAAGCCAATTGATTTATCAAAAGGATCAGTGAAAATAATCACCTCAGCATCTCCTCTTTGAGGTTTAGTTTGAATTTTAAAACAAGATTGTCCGTACCAAGTTATAACCATTTTTTTTAATTTATTTTTTATTTTCCAACAAAATCACAAAGATGTTTGGAATATCTCCTTATTTTTTATTATACAACATAAGAGCCCTACAACAAAAGAAAAAGGAGCAGATTAACCCCTCAACTGTAATATTCTAACATTATTTCAAAAGACTGTCTACTAATTAATTTAAAAATTTTTCGACGGTATCTTTAATTATAAAAGAATTGTTGCTCCAAAAAATTCGAAGGTCTTTTTTGAACCAAGTGATTTGACGTTTAGCGTATTTTTTTTCAGCTTGAACGATTTGATTGAAAAGCTCTTTACGAGTCATTTCACCTTTTCTATATAATGGAACTAGAGAATAGGCAATACCAAGATTCTGAATTTTTTCTGGGCCTAGATCGTATTTTTTGTATAAAGCTAAAATTTCTTCTATCATTCCAGCGTCAAAACGCTCTCTTAGCCGGGTTTGAATTTTTTGGGCTAAGTTATTTTTATCGATTGAAATTCCAATTTGCAAAAATTCAACTTGAATATTCTTTATTTTTCTAATATTTGATTCCCTTTTTATTTCAAGTTCAGGGACTTTCCCAAGATTCTTAGCTATTTCGATGGCTCTAATCAAGCGCACCCCATTTTTTTTATCAATAGTCGATGCTCGTTTAGGGTCAATTTTTTCAAGAATTTCAAATAATTCTGAGACAGTTTTATCTTTTAATTCTTGGCGTAACTTGGAGTTAGGTTTGACTCGAGGGAGGACTACATTATCAATCACTGCCTGAATCCAAAAACCAGTTCCACCACATAAAATAGGGATTTTGCCCCTTTCGCTTATTTCAAATATCTTTTCTTCACAATCTCGCTTGAAATGAGAGACATTATAATCATCTTTTGGATTTACAAAGTCAATTAGGTGGTGAGGGATTTTTTTATAAACATAAATCCCATTTTCCCAGGCGCCCTCAACCTTCCCGGTTCCTAAATCCATATTTTTGAAGACCTGGCGAGAGTCGACAGAGATAATTTCACCATTAAAATCTTTGGCAATTTTAATGGCCAAGCTAGATTTGCCTGACGAAGTAGCGCCTAGTATTACAATTGATTTATGCATTTGTTTAGGGATTTAAATTTTGGCAAACTTCTTTGTTAAAATCTCCGGTTTTAGTTCGCCGCACCAACCTTAGTGCGTCTCACCAAAATCCTCAATTTTGCCTTAAATTTTGCTCAAAATTTGAAATCCTGGTTTACATTATAGGGTTTAAATTTAATAAATTTTAGGGTATTCTATCGATAGAAGCCTTCAGAATAAGAGAGTGAAAAATTAAGACCCACCTGAATTACAGGGAAAATATTTTTTTCCAACATTTTCACCAAGGGACTTATACGCTTTCTTTGCATTGAGGGCTTTTTAGTTTTAAATTTGAGTTGGCCTCTAATGTTTTCCAGTTATTTCCGAACTTTTTTTTGTCGCCATAAAGATATCGAGCGATTCCTGCGACGCCAATCATAGCGGCGTTGTCGCCGCAAAGATCTTTTTCGGGGGAATGGAACGTTATTTCAGGATATTCTTCGGCTAGCTTTTTTTCTAAAGTTTCAAAAATCTGACTATTGGCAGAAACGCCCCCTGACAGCAAAACAGTTTGGGGTTGATGCGCTTCGATTGCTTTAAGAGTCTTGTATTGCGATACTTCAATTACCGCATCTTGAAAAGCTTTGCTGATAAATTTTCTCCAGACGAGCATTTCTTTTTTGGGTAATTCCTGGGCTTCTAGTTTTTGGTAAAAATATAAGACCGCTGTTTTTAATCCAGAAAAAGAGAAGTCCAAATTCGGTAAATGCATCATTGGTCGAGGGAATTTGATATCGGTAAATTTTGAAGCGACTTTTTCTTTTTTAATTAATTTCTCTGCTTCTCGGGCTTGTTTTGAGATAATTGGACCGCCTGGGTATTCAAAGCCCATAATTTTGGCTACTTTATCAAAAGCTTCCCCAACGGCATCATCTTGAGTTTGTCCAATAATTTCGTATTTTAGGTGATTTTTCATTAGAATTAACTGAGTATGGCCGCCGGAAATTACTAGATTCAAAATGGGAAAATTGAATTGATTCAAATCGCCTTGATTTTTTTGAAGATAATTGGAATAAATGTGACCTTCGATGTGGTGGACACCAATTAAAGGTTTCCGGTAAAAATAACTTAAGGTTTTTACGGTGTTAGTTCCTATTAGAAGGGCTGGAATTAAACCTGGTCCCTCGGTAACGCTAAATAAATCCATTTTTTCTGGAGTTAGGTTAGCTTTGGTAAAAGTTTTTTTAATTATTGGAATGATATTTTTAGAATGTTCTCGAGCGGCGAGATTGGGAACGATTCCACCCCAAGGAGCGTGGATTTTTATTTGAGAAGCAATTTGATTAGCAAGCAGTTTAAATTTACCATTTGAATCAAATTCTAAAATAGCGGCTGCGGTTTCGTCGCAGGAAGTTTCAACTGAAAAGATAAACATTTATTTGTGAAGACTTATTTTTTTGGCGCATTTCTTTGTCAAACCCTCCGTTGCTTTTCAATGTACCATTCAGTACATCTCATACGCTACTCGGATTTTTCTCGAACTGCACTCAAACAAATCAGTCTTGTTTATTGATTTATTTCTTATTTTTAAATAAGAATAGTCCAGTGATTGTCATGATTAAGCACAAGACTTGTCCAGTAGTAAATACGTTGAGAATAGTATTTTCTGGCGGAGAAGCGCGGAAAAACTCAATTATAAAGCGAATTGAGCCATAAAGAATTAAAAAAAGGCTTAAAAAATTGCCTTGAGCCCATTTTTTATTTCGAATGGTCCAAAGAACTATAAAGATTATAGCACCTTCTCCTAGGGCTTCATAGAGCTGACTGGGGTGTTGTAGTGTCGTTTGGTTTGGTAAAAAGTGCATTCCCCAAGGTCGTAAAGTTTCGTGACCGAACAATTCGCCATTAAAAAAATTTCCCAAGCGTCCCCAAAATAATCCCAAAGGAATAGCGGGGATAATTAAATTACCAACTACTTGAAAGGATATTTTATTATGTCGACAATAGAACCAAGCTCCCAACAAAGCCCCGATTAAACCACCGTGAAAAGAAAAGCCAAAGAAGCCCTGGATACTTGGAATGAATATTTCCCAAGGAGCAATAAAAATAGTAGTCCAATCATAAAAGGCAAAATATCCTAGTCGAGCTCCAATCATCATTCCTAATGTTGAGATCAAAAAGATATCCAGAATAATTTCTTTGATTCGAGCGGCGGGAAGTTTTTTGGAATCAAACTCTTTTTTATTAATTCGCCACCAAACCAAGCTGAGGGAGGTTAAAAAAGCTAGTAAGTAGCCGACTGAATACCAGCGGATTGAAAAAGCACCGAGTTGGAAAATTTCGGGATTGATTTTGCTAGGTAAATTTTGGTAGATTATTATAAAATCTTGCATAAATGATATAAAAATTTTGAATTTTGAATTTTGCACCCAAAGGGCATTATAAATTTCGATTCAATTTCGAATGATCTAATTTTCTAAATCTATAAACTTCAATTGCGATACGTTTAAATCATTAAAAAATTAAACATTCATTCAAAATTTGAAATTCAAAATTCAAAATTTATTAGACTTGTGTTATTATAATAGTATCTTAAAATCTCTTAAGTGAAAATTGTTTTTACTGGAGAGTTTAAAACTTTAACATAAATATAAAAACAAAACAATGATTGAATTTTTAACTCAAATTGGAGTTGCTAAACAATATGCAGGGGATGTTTGGTTGCTGATTATTTTCTTAATAATTGGTTTGATATTAACCATTCTAGTTAATAAAAGAAATTTAGGGGCTTTAATTTTAGCTGTTTATATTTCTTTTGCAATTCTTTCTTCTTCTTATTTTATTCCCCAGACCAGCGGAGTTAAAGCAATTATATTGGGTATAATTATTTTCTTGGTTTTTAATGGAGTTAAAAAAGCTTTTCCTTTTTCGATTAAAGGACGCGGAATTGTTGGTTGGACTTGGGTGGTTTTTTTAGCCTTAATAATTGTCGGAATGATTGGCAGTATTGTTTTGGGTTGGTTTTCTGCTGAGGAATTAGAAGAATTTTTTACTCCTCTTTCTAAAACATTATTGATTTCCAAAGAAGCTCATTTTATTTGGTCAGTTTTACCTTTTGGAATGATTTTGTTGCTCAATAATCGGAGAAGATAAGCATAAAAGATATTTCAGATATCTCATTAGACCTCATTAACAAAGGTTCTTTGTATATTAAAACTCGTGTTTTGAGGCACGAGTTTTGATTTTATGTAATCGTTTGTTTTACTTAGATTATTAATCCCATCTTTTCCTTCACTTCCTGGATTTTTACTTTGGCGATTTCTTGAGCTCGGGCGGCGCCGTTAGCTAGGATGGATTTAATTTCGTCATCACTTATTTGATGATATTTTTCTTGAATAGGTTTGAGATAGTTTATTATGGCTTCAGCTAGGGCTTCTTTAAATTCCTTATAACCTTTATTTTGAAATTTAATAACTATTTCTTCGGGTTTTTGGTCGGTGACAGCGCCAAAGATGTTGAGTAAATTTTTCAAGGCTGGTTTTTCATCGGAATATTCGAGACCTTGATCGCTATCAGTAATCGCTTTCATTATTTTTTTAGTGATGGTTCCGGCGTCGTCAAGCATTCCGATTCGATTATATTCAGAGGAAGCTGATTTGGACATTTTGTTAGTGGGATTGTCTAAGCCCATAATTCGCTGGGTTTCTTTTTGCGTGAAGCCTTCTGGAAGAACAAAAGTTTCGCTAAATTGTTGATTGAATTTTCGGCCTAATTTTCGAGTTAATTCAACGTGTTGGAGCTGATCTTCACCGACTGGGACTAGATTAGTGTCATAAAGTAAAATGTCGGCGGCCATTAAGATCGGATAATTCAATAATCCAGCACTAATACTTGCAAGATTATTTTCTTTGGAAGATTTATCTTTAAATTGAGTCATTTTATTTAAATCACTGGTGTTTGCAATAGTATTTAATAGCCACATTAATTCAGTGTGTTCATGAACTTGAGATTGGATAAAAATGATTGATTTTTTAGGATCGATACCAGAGGCTAAATAAAACTTGGCGACTTCAAGAGTTTTTCGAGATAATTCCTGAGGGTTTTGAGGGACGGTAATGGCATGGAGATCAACAATGCAAAAAATTGAATCATAAGCTTCTTGTAGCTTGACCCAGTTTTTAATAGCGCCTAAGTAATTACCTAAATGTAAATTTCCGGAAGGTTGGATACCGGAGAAGATTCGTTCGCTCATATTTTAAGATTAGTGTTTTTATATAAATATTCTAGTTTAGTTGGAGGTTTTTGGCAAACATTTAAAAAATTACAAATCCAAAATTACAAATTCTAAATAAATCACAAATTATAATTTCCAAAATTTAAAACTTCTTTAAGGCTAGGTTTTGAACATTGTAATTTTGAAAATTGGTGCTTATTTGGTATTTGTAATTTTGAATTTGATGCTTATTTGAAATAAAAACTGCTCTTTAAGAGCAGTCTTTGTGAGCAAATTTAAACCTCTATGATTATAGGTAATATCATCGGTCTCCTTTGTGTTTTTTGGAAAAGAAATTTTCCGACATCTTCTTGAATATTTTTCTTAACGTAATTCCAATTAGGAATAGCGTCGTTAGCAATTATCTTGTTGACGTCTTTTTTGACTCTGGCTTTAGTTTTATTTACTAGGTCAAAATTTTCCTTAACATAAATGAAGCCTCGAGAAGAAACTTGAGGTTCTCCAACTACTTGTTTTTTGGTTTTATCAACGATAGTAACGATAGTAAACATCCCGTCTTCGGCTAAATGTTGCCGATCTCGCAAAACTACATTTCCAACATCACCTAGTCCAATTCCATCTACCATTACATAAGAAGTAGGAACTTTTTCTCCAGTAATTCGGCCTTGTTGATTTTTATCAAATTCAAAAACGCAACCGTTCTCTCCGATTAAAGTGTTTTCTTTTTTTAAACCAACTTCTTCGCCTAATTCACCATGGATTTTTAACATGTAGAAGGTTCCGTGGACAGGGATTAAATATTTAGGTCGAATCAAATTAATCATCATCTTTAAATCTTCTTGTCGAGCATGTCCGCCAGAATGAATATCCATCATTTTGTAATGAATAACATGGGCACCTTTTTTATAAAGAGTATCTTTCATTCCTTGAACAGATCGTTCATTTCCTGGAATTACCGAAGAAGAAAAAACCACCGTATCACCATGATGAACCTTAACGTATTTATGTTCATTGTTAACAATTCTCATTAATACTGCGTTGCCTTCGCCTTGAGCCCCTGTGCATAGAATAGCAACTTTACTGTCAGGATATTTGTCTACATCTTTAATATTAATAAAGGTAGAGTGCTTGGCATTGATATAGCCAAGTTTTTTAGCAATTTCAACATTATTTCGCATTGAATAACCGTCAACGGCTAATTTTCTTCCAGAAGCTTCAGCGACTTCAGCAATTTCTTGAATACGAGAAACTAGAGAAGAGAAGGTGGCAATAATGATTCGACCTTTCGAATCTCGGAAAATTTCTTCAATAGTTTTTTTAATTTTGGATTCAGAAATACTGTAACCGGGAGTTTGTGAATCGGTGCTGTCTGACAATAAAGCTAAAATTCCTTCTGCTCCAAGATGAGCAATTTTAGATATATCAGCAGGAACATCACCAACTGGAGAATGATCGAATTTGAAATCTCCAGTGTGCATAATATTACCGACTGGGGTTCTAATTACTAATCCTACTGATCCAGGAATAGAATGGTTAACATGAAAAAATTCAATATTAAAAATTCCTAATTTTATTCGATCTACTTTTCTGATTTGTTTAACATTCAAAGGTGGTAAATCTTTGTATTCCTCGTGTCTTTTAAGAATCATGGCCTGAGTAAGGTCGGTAGCATAGATAGGCGGATTACCAATTTGATGTAAAATTTGAGGAATGGCCCCAATATGGTCCATGTGACCATGAGTAATCAACATTCCTCTAATATTTTTTTGTCGTTTCTTGAGATATTCAACATTGGGAACGATATAATCAACTCCCATCATTTTTTCATCAGGAAACATCAATCCGCAATCAACGATAATAATATCGTTGTTATACTCAAATAGAGTCATATTTCGACCAATTTCTTCTAATCCTCCCAAAGGGATAATTCGAAGACGATCTTTCGCGGGTGCGGTAAAACTAGTTACCGGCTTAATTTCACTAGGTTTTTTGTGAACAGGTCTAGGACTGTTTGTTTTTTTCATCATTTTTTAGTTAGTTGTAGTTCCACTGCTAAATACCGCTTATAAAAAACGCGGTTAGAAATGGGCCTACTATAAAGATTTTAGTGTTTATTTTGGTAAATCCAAAGCAATCCACTAAAAATTAATTAGTTTTAATTATTAATATGTATTAAAAGTTATTGAGAGATTTTTAAAAGAATCTTTCAATAAAAATAACAAATTATTTTAATTTCAATTTAAACTCTTCCACCATAACGACCGGATTGGGATCTTGATTGTACTCAAGAGCCAAATAATAAGAAATCCAATCTCCCAAAACTGAAGTAGTGAGAACTTTTTCTAAAAAATTTTCTCCTTGAATGTCGATTATTTCAACTTCAATTCCTCGGTCTCGGTAAAGTTGGGTTGTTAAGTCCATTCTCTTTTGGACACTGGGATGATCCAGGGAATCTTTTAGTATGAAAACACAATATTCGTGTTTAGGAGAAGAGAAGCCTACCATTTCGTTATGATTCAAGGCGGGGAAAACATTCCAAAAAGCGGTTGCTTTAGAATTCTCATTAATTTTGATTTTCCAAGTTTTGGCCAGAAAGCCAAATTTTTCAGAAGAATAAATTACTGGAATTTTATTTTTTGCTTTTTTTGCTAAAGTTTCCCCATAGACTTCGTTTGAACGAGAATCTATTTTTGGAAGATTACTTATCCTAGCAGAGATACCTAAATTTGTCAAGACTTCATTCATTGCGGCAAAAGCATAGCAAACTGCATAACGAGGTTGAAAATTTTCAAAATCGATTTGATACTTAACATAAGGAATATCGTTTTCCTCGGCTATTTTCTTCACTTGACCACCTTCAGTAAAGGCTACAATTGATAATTTTATTTTTAAGGCTTCTTGAAAACAAGCTATGGTTTCCTCGGTGTTTCCCGAATAAGATGAAATAAAAATTAGTGAGTTTTCGTCGGTTTGATAAGGAAGAGAATAGTCTCGAGAAATATAAATTGGAAGTCGAATCTTTTTTTCTTGAAGATAAGCAATTAAAAAATCACCAGGTAAGGCTGAACCGCCCATTCCACAAATGATTAAATTAGAGGGTGGGTTTTTAAGCTCGGGTTTAATATTTTTTGCAAAAGTTTGACCGATTTTGAATTGATTAGGATACTCAAGAATTACTTGACGTAAATTATTCTTATCGATTTCATAATTCATTTTTGTTCGAATAAATTTTTATTTTTAAAATAATTTTAAAAGTTTTTTATTTTCTAACTCGTTTCGTATTAATATGCCAATCAGTAATATCGTTAAACTTAAAAATTGGATTAACGATTGAATTAGCCTCAAAACCTTTGATTTTTTGGTTGATTATATAAACATAATTAACACTATATAGATAGTGAGCAGGAACTTCTTCGGCTATAATTTTTTCAATTTCATTATAACTGGCTTCTTTTTCACTTACATTATGATTGGCTCGAACCTGGTCTAACAATTCGTCTAGTTTATCAGTTCCAAAAACCGCGATATTATTTCCTGGGTCATGTTTTTCGGTGGAATGCCAGAAATGATAAGGATCAGGATCATTGCCAAAATATTCCTGACCAAATAATAGAGCCTGATATTCTCGAGGTTTAATAAAGTTTTGTTGGATATTAGAAAGCTCTAAATTAGAAACATTTACCTTAATTCCAATTTCTTCCCATTGTTCTTTTATTAGCTCAGAAGTTCTAATTAAGGCTGGCCACTGGGTAGAGATTAAATCTATCTGCAATTCTTCCTCATCTTTTTTCCATCCTCCATTTTCTTGTTGTTCCCAGCCGTCTTTTTTTAGAAGTTCTTTAGCTTTTTCTGGATCGTAGTCATATTTTTCAGTTTCTGAGGATGGTTTAATTTCTCCGAATTCAGGAAGGATCAAGGAGCTAAGAGAATTAGCAGCTTTATTATAAAAAACTTGTTCTAAGATGGAGTTTCGATTAGTGGCATAAGAAAGGGCTTTTCTAACTTTGCTTTCTGCTAAAGGTATGGATTTGGTTTGATTGAAAAAAATAGCAAAATAACGGGGGCTTCTTAAGGTTTTGACTACAGTATCTTCGTTTTTTTCAAATTGACTGATTTTATCGTAGGAAAATAAGCCAAAGCCATTAATTTCTTTTTTGTTGTAGGCTTCGATTAATTCATCTTCAGAATTGTAGAAATTAAAATTAATTTTCTCTAAATAAGGAGCTCTTTTCCGGTAATCAGCATTGGCTAGCAATTGATAAGAGATAATATTGTCTTGCTTATCTTTTTTAAAATCGGCAAATTCAAAAGGTCCAGAACCGACTGGTTTCAAATTAAATTCATTAATTAAAAAATTTTCGGAAGAAATATTTTTAAAAATATGTTGAGGGAGAATTCCAAAAGTTAACTTGTTAAGAAAGGGACTGTAAGGTTTATCGAGAGTAAATCGGATTGTATATTCATCAATTAAGTCGATATTAGTGTCTTGCCATTCCCCTCTTAGAGTGCTTTTAAATTTGGGGTCTTGAATTAATTTTGTAGTAAAAAGAACATCATTGGCGGTTACTTTGTTTCCATCGTGCCACTTGACGTCTGTTCTAATTTTGACCGTATAGGTTTTTTTATCGTCAGAGATGTCGTAGCTTTCAGCTAAATCATTAATTAAACGAGAATCTTTATCGTATTTTAGTAAAGAGGAAAAGATTAAACTACTAATCATACCATCTACTTCGCTAGTTCTGGAAAGCAAGGGGTTAATATAAGTAGGCTTTCCGACAATTCCTTCGGTGTATTCTCCGCCTGCGGCCGGAACTTTTTTGGTAGCGTCGAAATAATAGAAAATTGACCAGCTAACTAGTCCAATTGAAAAAAATATAATTGATAAATAAAGGGCTAGTTTTTCTTTTTTGGAAAGAATTTTAATGTAATTAAGAATTCGAGTAGCGTTTTTTTGCATACAATTAAACTTGATTTTAGATTTTAGTAATTATCTAAGATTTCGATTTTTTAGTAAACAAGTGAAATTTTATAAATTACGGTGAGATCTTAGATGATTACTTAACATAAATAGAGATTTCTTAGAAAACCAAGAAGGCTATTGCATTTAAAATAAACAAAGTTCCAAGGACCACAGTAGCAGTAAATAGGAATTTTTCAAAACCTCGTTTGGTGTGAAATCCTTCGCCACTTCCACCAAAAGCGTTGGAAAGGCCAGATCCTCTATTTTGTAGTAAAACAACAATAATCAATAAAACAGAAATAACCAATTGAGACCAGGTTAAAATATTCATAATCTATTTGCTAATTTTTGATAAAAAGTAATTTACTAAGCTTATAATTATTATCCCAAGAAATCCAGACCAAAAATTGGCCACTTCGAAGGACGGAATTAAGAAAGTCATTAAAAACAATAAACCGACATTAATAATGACGGTAAATAATCCAAAAGTCAATAAAACGAAAGGTAGGGATAAAAGAGCGATGACCGGTTTTATAAAAGTATTGATTATTCCCAATAACAGTCCTGCTAAGATTAAATTATAGAAATTAATGTCTAGGTTAATTCCAGCTACTAACTGAACGGCTGTATAAACGGCAATAGCGTTGATTATTATGCGAGAAAATATTTTAATTAACATAGATTAAATTTTTAATTTTTAATTTTATAATTTTTAAATAAAATCTAATTTTTAAAACTTAAACCATTTTAATGGTAGTATTATTTTCTAAAAAAACTCTTATAATTACTTAAATTAGTAAATGCATCTGCTTCGGCGATTAAGGTTTGAGAACAACTTTCTTCAAAAGCCATTACTTCTACCTGAACCCCTTGATTGAATTGCAAGTATTTCACTAACGGAATATAATCCCCGTCGCCGCTTACTAAAACAATTACATCTAAATTATTGGCTAGTTTAATAGCATCAACAGCAATTCCCACATCCCAGTCGCCTTTTTTAGCACCGTCTTTGAAAATTTGTAATTCCTTAGATCTGATCTCGTAATTAGCATTTCGAAGAGATTCGATAAATTTTTCTTCCGTGCCTTCTTTGGTAGTAATACAATAGGCAATTGCTCGAACCAATTTTCTTTTAGCTCCAGCTACTTTTAAAATTTCTTTAAAATCTGTTTTTTTATTGTGAATACTTTTGGCGCTATAGTACATGTTTTGAACATCTACTAAGACACCAACTCTTTGATCAGGAAATTGTGACATATTTTATTTTATAAATTATACATCCAAGTTCTATCTTTTTAAAATAAATTGATTGTCGAAAGAGTTCTTAGCTAGCCTTTTATTCCAAGACTTTTGATCAACTTATTATAAACAACCTCACTTTTGTTTTTAAGGTATTTTTGAAGTTTTTTTCTTTGTTGAACCATTCCTAATAATCCTTTTCTTGAATGTTTGTCTTTTGGGTTCTTTTTTAAGTGAGCAGCTAATTTTTTGATTTTTTCGGTGAAAAGAGCAATTTGATATTCAGCTGATCCACTATCCTTGTCGTGTCTTAAATAATTTTTAGTAACTCTTTTTTTAGCTTGTTTTGTTAAAGCCATAACATTTCTGTCACCGTCCCACCGTAGTTTTTAAAGACTTTCCATTTTTGAAGCACTTCTTTGTCAAATCTTCCGTCACTTGCTCGAAGGACCAGTAAGTCCATCTCGCTCGGTACTCAGATTTTCCTCGAATTGCATTCAAAACTGAAAACTCTCGTGAACTTCGAATGGAAAAGTTTTAAATTAGATTGTTTATAAAATACTTCTACTTATTTACTTCAACTTAAGATGATTCTATCAGAAAAGGGATTGTTTGGCAAGGGGGATTTGTGAATTTTGAATTTCAAATTTTTAATTTTAATTTAATTTCGAATTATTTAATGATTTAAATAGTCTGCAAATTTTAGCGAAAATTTCAGGGGAATAAAAAAGAAAATCCAAGGATTCTATTGGCAGTTAATTGTTATCATGATAAATTAATTGACTTTATATAGGACTTTAAAAAGTTTTATTATTTATAATAAATATTCTACTTTATATGAAATCAAAATATTTTAAAAAATTGAAATTTAAGAATAATTCTTCTGTAGTTAAAATTGCTCAAAGTCTGTTGACTTTATTGTTTTTGGTTGCAGTGGCAGGAACTGTGACTTGGTCGGCTTGGTCTGATGAGGAAAGTAGTGACGAAAATACCATTACGGCAGGAACTTTAGATTTACAAATTGGAGGAAACGATTTAGACGGTTCGGCTAAGGTAACTGTTCCTAATAGTTATCCCGGAATGGCTGAAGCTATTGTGATTGACTCATATATAAATAACGCTGGTTCGGTCGCTATGAATTCTGGAGTAACTTTTGCCGTGACTTCAGTTCAAGATAATGAAAATGGTTTGTTGGAACCAGAAGTCGACGCTTCTGACGACGCTTCTACTGGAGAACTTTGTGGTCAATTAGAAGTTAAAGTTCAAGCTGATCTGGATGATAGCGGAGTTTTGGGTGATGATGCCGGGGATATTATCTATGGTTGGGGGTCATTAAGTGCTTTAGCTAGTGCTGGAAATCAGTCCATTGGTAATTTAGAGGCGGTTTCTGGAGTGACTTCTAGTCGATTATTTAAAATGGAATATCGAGTACCAGCTACTGCCGATAATACAATTATGAGTGATATTTGTAGTTTTGATATTGATTTTGTGGCTAATCAATAAAATAGTGATTAGTTAATTAGTTAATTAGGGATTGTATGGAGAGATTTTTAAAAATAGTTCAGGAAATAATTTTGATATTTGTCTTAGTGACAATTGCTTTGTTATTATTTTCTAAATTTGCGCCTAATTTTAAATATGGACTATACATAGTGAAATCCGGATCGATGGCCCCACAAATTTTAGCTGGAAGTGTGATTATCAACAAAAGAGTAACTGATTATCAAGTTGGGGATGTAGTTACTTTTAGCAGAAGAAGTCAGTTAATCACTCATAAGATAATGAAAGTTGTTGAAGAAAATAAAGTAATCCAATATCAAACTAAGGGACAAGCTAATAATTCTCCAGATGTGGCTCTGGTTTGGAAGGAGAGCGTTTTAGGGAAAGTTATTTTAGTGATACCGGTAATCGGATATTTATTGATTTTTGCTAAAAGCTTTGTTGGAATGATTTTGTTGGGAATATTATTAGTAGGGATGGTTTTTCGGGAAATTGTAAAAATAAAGAGAATAATTTCTAAAAATCACGACAAATAATTATGAAAAAGATTTTGTTTTTATCGATTATACTAACGTTAAGCTTTGGCTATCCAGTTTTAGGATTCTATTCTGATACCGAATCTTCTAACAATAATTCAATCGGAGCTAGTAGTTTAGATATTTCCATTGATCCTGAAGCTGATACTTTGGACTTAGAAGCTACCGCGGAAAATATGCATTCTGGGAATATAGTGAATCGTGATTTTACTATTGATAATGATGGTGGACAGGATGTCCAATATAATATTGAATACGAAAATATTTCTGGAGCGGCTACTTTCTTATGCCAAACCTTATCGTTAGAAGCTACTTTAAACGGCACTGTTGTTTATGATGCTGGTGATGGGATTTTACCGGGTTTCGGTCATACTGGTAATAATCTTAGCTCTGGGTTTAGTGATAATTGGGAATTCGAAATTGAATTGGGCGCTTTCCCCGATGCTATGAACTCTTCTTACGAAGGATCTGTTTGTGATTTTAAATTTAATGTTGAAGCTTGGCAGACAAATTTTCCTAATTCTAGTCAGGGTTGGATGGATGAAGAAGTTTTAGGAGATAATACAATTGAGGTTCAGGATCTTACGGCTCCCATAATTTCTAATGTTCAAAATTCTGAACCAATTGATACTAAGGGAGAATTGAATGAATTAAAAGTCAATATTACTTGGAATACCAATGAAAACGCTACCTCTAAAGTAGTCTATGATACGGTTAGTCACGGAGCGGGTTCTTGGGAGGATTATCCTCAAATAGTGCCTTCAACGACCGATTTGACGGCTGATAAAATGTCTCATCTGGTTGAAATAAATGGATTAAGTTCTTCGGTTTCTTATTATTACCGAGTTGTTAGCGAAGATGCTTTTGGAAATTTAAGTAGTTCCAGTGAATCTGGTTTTTCATTAGAGGATCCGGACACTGTGGCTGCTTCAACTGATATTGTAATGAATGAATTTTTGCCTAATCCAGTTGGTTCGGATACTTTATCGATGCCGGACGGAGAATGGATAGAGCTTTATAATAGAGGGAGTGTTGTTGTTGATATTGCTAGCTGGTATTTCAAAGACGATGCCTCTAATCAGTTAGATATAACTTTAACTAATAGTGATAATAATCAAAGCACTAGTGATTCAGGAGAAACCATAATCGAGGTGGGCGGTTATTTAGTAGTCTATGATAATTCAAATTTTTCATTAGATGACGCTGGAGATATTATTTATCTTTATGATTCCAGCGATAGTTTGATAGATTCTTATGCTTACGGAGATAAAGCGGGAGATGTGGTTAGTCCTAATGAGGGAAAGACTTATGCCAGAATTCCAGACGGAGGTTTTTGGGTAGATCCAGATGGAACTCCTGGAGAAGAAAATGAATTGGGCGATGAAGAAATTGCTTTTTATCGAGAAATGGCTTTTGAAACTTGTTTTGATGGACAAGATTTTATTGATTCGAAAAAAGATGAGTCCATTTGTAATTTAGATTTTCTAGATTATTTAGGAATGATTAAAAGTAAAGATAACTTAAGAATCCCGATTGATATTTATGAATCTTTTGAAATTAATCAAGAAATATCAGAGGCAATAATTGAACCAGAAAAGATCTCAGTTGAAGAAGCGCTAGAAGAAATTGTTCCAGAAATTGAGGTTGTTTTGGAGGACGTTGAAGAAGAGATTGTTCCAGAAGAAGTTTTGTCGGAGGAAGTGCCAGAAAATCTTCAAGAGGTTGAAGTTCAAGAAGAAGTGGCTGAAGAAATAGAACCTGAAGAGTCTGCCATTGAGGAAGAACTAGAGGAAAAGTTCACAGAAATCGAAGCCAAAGAGACTGATGAAATCGAGATTGAAGAAATCGGAGATCAAGAGGCGGATGAAATTGATGAAGCTGATGAAGCTCAATTTTTAATTGACGAATCAAATGAATAATTTTAAAAAAATAATTACGACTTTAGTTTTAATTGGAGTATTCGCTTTGACTGGTTTGGCTTTAGCTAAAGATAAAATCGATGTTGAATATCTTTCTGGAAAAAACTTAAATAGTAATGCGTTATTTAATATTAAAGGGATTGCTCCTGGTTGGAGTCAAAGTAAAGCTGTTCGAATTGAAAATGATAGCCAAGATGAAGTTAATCTTTATATCAATTTTGACATTCAGGATGGTAGAACTTTAGGCGAAGTTCTCAAGCTTTATGTTATTCAAGAAGACAACGGTCATTATCGAATTGGAGGTGAGAGTGATCGTTTTGATCTGAAAAAAGCTCACGAAAAAGGAGCTTTGTTTATTGATAGATTATCAGTCGGGAAAGGAAAAAATTATCGGATTAAACTGGTTTTTGATGAAGACGCTGGTAATGAATATCAAGGATTATTAACTGAATTTGATATAGATTTTGTCATTGAGTCGGAAGTCGCCAATGAAACCACGGAGATGGAAATTTTAGCGAGTCAAGGGCGAGTAGTTTCAGAAGAAGTTAGCATAGAAGAAGCGGTTGGCGTAGAAGGAGATGCGTCTGAAACAGTTACTATCGTTGGACAGGCGACGACTCAAGAAGATTCAGGTGAAAATAACCGATGGGAATTTCCTCGGTGGTTATGGCTGTTACTATTACTTCTTCTTTTACTAATTTATTATTTATGGAGAAAATATAAGAAATATAGAGAGAAAAATAAAAATAAATTGAAATAGCTGAAGCTACTAATTGTTACTTAACTTGTTAAATAACAATTTTTTTGAAAAAATTTAGGTAATTTAAAGTGCGAGTCGATTTTTTGATTATTTGTGATATTATTCAATACTAACTTTTTGAGTTAGTTTGAAATTTTAATTATTTATTTTTTTGAAGAAAGGGGGGAAATATGGATGAATTATTATTTGGAAACTGTAAGGAGCTTCAGGGCAAGGATTTGGGTGAAATCGAGATGCAGTTTGGTATTTGTCCTAGTTTATGTTCTGTAATTTTGAACATAGGGCACTTAAAAGATAAAATAATTAAAAACAGATTCCATAAAAATAGCAAAGAGTTCTTTCTTCTTGAAGGTCATAATGATGCGGTAATTATCTACGATGTTGTTAAAAATGAATGGATGATTACCTCCATGAATGATTGGGGAGCTTTTTATGGTAATTAATTGGAATTAACGGGACTAAGGAATAAATTTCCTTGGTCCTGTTTTCTTTTTGCTGGAAGTAGGTTAAAATAATTAACAGTTGTTAATTTTGCAAATTTATTTTTTTAATGAACTCGTTCGCTATGGCGAACGAGATATTGTATACTAAATACAAAACACTAAACACTATTTTTATGGTTGAAACAAAAAAACTTCTAGATCAATTGAATGAAAAACAACAAATAGCGGTGACTCAGACCGAGGGGCCGGTTTTGGTTTTGGCGGGAGCAGGGTCGGGAAAAACTCGAGCTTTGACCTATCGAGTGGCTTATTTAATTCAAGAAAAGAAAATAAATCCTCGTAATATTTTAGCGGTGACTTTTACTAATAAAGCAGCGGGAGAAATGCGAGAGCGAATTAAAGAATTACTGGAATTGCCTTCCAATACTTCCCCTTATTCAGCTAATATTCCTCACGTGGGAACCTTTCATTCAATTTGTATCAGAATTTTACGACAAGAAATTGAACAAATTGGTTACGGTAAAAATTTCATTATTTATGATGATCGGGATCAATTAGCTTTGATTAAAAAAGTGATGAAAGAATTGGAAATTTCCGAAGAAAAAATCAAAGCCAAGGCTGTTTTAGGAACTATTTCTAGAGCTAAAAGTAATTTACTTAGTGTTGAAGAGTTTGTAGCGAGTACTTCTAGTTATTACGAAGAATTAGCGGGGCAGGTTTATCTGAAATATCAAAGTCGCTTGGAATCAGCGAATGCCGTTGATTTCGATGACATTATTATGTTGACTGTTAAACTTTTTCAAGGATATCCGAAAGTCTTAGATAAATATCAAGAAATTTTTCGCTATATTTTAGTGGATGAATATCAAGATACTAATCAGACTCAATATATATTTTTAAAACTTTTAGCTAATAAATATAGCAATATTTGCGTGGTAGGGGATGATTGGCAATGTTTACCCAAAGGCTCAAAAATAAAAACAAAAACAGGCTGGAAGAATATTGAAAAAATAGTTGAAGGCGATTTTGTTCTAGCTGCAGCTGGAAGAGGAGATGTTTATCAGCAGAAAGTCACTCGAGTTAAGAAAAGTAAATACAAAGGCGTATTGCTTGAGATAAAAACAAAAAATGGTAAAAAATTACGTTGTACCCCTAACCATATCTTGTTTTCAAAACTTTCTCTAAAAAAGGATATTTTTTATGTCTATTTAATGTATTCGAAAAAATTTGGATACAGAATAGGTCAGGTAAAAGGGGCTCGATATTACAAAAGAGAAGAAAAAAATGGAGTAGGACTAAATATTCGAGCTAACCAGGAGCGGGCAGATAGAATGTGGGTGCTTAAAGTAACTAAAACCAGAGAAGATGCTTTTTATTGGGAGCAATATTTAAGTTTAAAATATCAAATTCCCACTATGGTGTTTTTGGCTAATAAGGAGCGAGGTATGAAATTTAGTCAGGAGTTAATCAACAGGCTTTTTGAAAATATTGACACAGAGAAAAATGTGAAAAAACTTTTTAAAGAATTTTGTTTATTATTTGAATATCCTCACCATATCCCTCAAGCCACAATTCGTTTTGATACCAACAGGAAGAGACTCAAGCTTACTTTATTTCAAAATAAAACAAAATCCATTGCCAGTCCTTGGAATGGACATCGAATTTCAATAAATTCAACAGACGAAAAATTAAAAAAAGAAATCGAACAGTTGGGTGTTTCGACTAGGAAGGGTAAGAATATTGATTGGAGAACAGAAATCACCAGTTTAGATTTTGGAAAATTAGAAAAGTTGAGCTTAGGTATCGCTGAAAATTCAAGTGATTTAATAATTTCTAAAAAAGCTTTTATTTCAAAAGAGAAGGCTTTTTGTTTTCATCCAGCCAGCCATCTTAGAGAAACGATGGAAGTGGGTGTTTTAGCGAAAAATCAAATTAGTGAAGATGAAGTTCAGGAAATTAAAGAGGTTAATTATGAGGGTTGGGTGTATGATATCGATGTTGAAAATGTGCATAATTATATCGCTGAAGGAATAACGGTACACAATTCAATCTATGGTTGGCGTGAAGCTAATATTAGGAATATTTTAGAGTTTGAAAAAGATTATGTCGATGCCAAAGTGGTTTTGTTAGAACAAAATTATCGAAGTACTAAAAATATTTTAGATGCGGCTCATTGTGTGATTGCTAAAAATGTTAATCAAAAGAAAAAGAAACTGTGGACGGAAAATGACGACGGAGAACTTTTGTCCATTATGGAGGTGGAAAATGAGAAAAAAGAAGCTAATCAAATTGTTAAAGAAATTAAAAGAGCTCAAAAAGAAGATAATGAAACTTTGAACGATTTCGCTATTCTTTATCGAACTAATGCGCAGTCAAGGGCTTTGGAAGAAGCTTTTTTAAAACAAGCTATCCCCTATAAAATTGTGGGTGGATTAAAATTTTATCAACGCCGAGAAGTCAAAGATATTTTATCCTATCTCTATTTTTTGATAAATCCGAGCGATGAGATAAATTTTGAAAGAATTATCAATCAACCAGCGCGAGGAATGGGCAAGAAGACCGTAGAAAGAATTATTCGATGTGGTCGAGATAAAAAGATAAGCTTGTTGGAAGTTTTGAAAAGTGCTGATTTATCAGAATACAAAATCAATTTAGGGAAATTAAAAGTTTTAAACGATTTTGGAAAGTTAATGGAAAAAATTAAATCGGAAATAAAAGATTTAACCGTGGCGGAATTAATTAATAAGATTTATATTGATTCTGGTTATCGACAAATGTTATTGAAAGAAGGCGAAGAAGGCGAAGTTCGGCACGAAAATATTCAAGAGCTTTTAACAGTGGCTCAAAAATTTGAAAGTAAAGGCGAAGAAGATCTGGCGGATTTTTTAGAAGAGGTCGCTTTGGTCTCTCAAACTGATCAAGATTTAGAAAGTCAAGACACAGTTTTATTAATGACCATGCATAGTGCTAAAGGATTGGAATTTAATCGAGTTTTTATGGTTGGGATGGAAGAAGGGTTGTTTCCTCACTCTAGATCAATTATCAATCCATCGGAAATGGAAGAAGAGCGAAGACTTTGTTATGTAGGGATTACTCGGGCTAAAAAGAAAGCCTATCTTTATTATACTAACTATCGGAATATCTATGGTTCTACTCAAGCTTCAATCAAATCGAGATTTTTAGATGAAATTGATCAGACTTTAATTGAAGAGCAAATAATTGTCGAGAGTGTCGAGAGTGGTTTTTATGAAGATCCAACGCTCGAAGAAGATCCTTTTGAAATCAATTCGGACGTGGTTAATTTGAAAGATGGAGACCGGGTTTCGCATCCTGATTTTGGGAAAGGAATGGTAATTTCTCGAGAAGGGGATTTGGTGACGGTGGCTTTTCCTAAGTTGGGGTTGCGGAAGTTGTCGGTTAAATATGCACCGCTGACTAAAGAGTAGACTCTTTAGTCAATTTTCAATAAATCAATTTACAATTTTCAATCAATTTTCAATGTTAAAATTTACAATGACAAGCTTCGCTTGCTTGGGAATTGAAAATTTTTAAAATGAAATTAAAATTTTACATTAAAATCATCATTTTTTTATTGATACTAATGGTGTCCATTTTTTTCATTTGGCAGAAGTTTTTTAAAGAGTCGCGAGAATTGAAAATCGAATATCCAATTATAGTAAATTTGATTATCGATGGATTTCGCTATCAAACCGCTACTCAGGCTTCTACTGTTAAAGATTTTTTAGATGAAAAAGGGTTAGTCATTTCTTCTAAAGATCTCATTAATCCAGAGCCAGAAAGGGATATTGGTCCGCATATTACAATATTTGTTACTAGCAATAAAAAATTATCAATTAAAGTTGACGGAGAGACCAAGGAGGTTAATACTATTAGAAGAACGATTGAAAAAATACTAAAAGATGAAGGAATTAAGCTTAATCCTTTTGATAAAATAGAACCAGATTTGGAGGTGTTGGCCCGAGCTGATTCTAAAATAATTATTACTCGAATTGAGAAAAAAAATGTGGTTGAAAAAGAAGAAATCGAATTTGAGACAATAATCAAAACTGATGATAAAGTTAAATGGAAACAGCAAAAAATAAAACAAGAAGGAGAGGCTGGTTTAAAAGAGGTAGAATACGAGATAGTTTATAAAAATGGAGAATTAGTTAGTAAGACTAAGCTATTAACTAAAATTATTAAAAAAGCTCAGCCTAAAATTATTGTAGAAGGTCGGAAAATTGAAATTGTTAGTATTCAGAAAGGCTTGGCTAGTTGGTATGCTTTCAAGGGTGGAATGTATTGTGCCTCAGTTAAGTATCCGAGAGGAACTTGGTTGAGAGTAACTAGTAAGGATAATGGTAAACAGGTTATTGTTTTAGTTAATGATTATGGACCAGATCCAGGGACGGGGAAGGTGATTGATTTGGATAAAGTGGCGTTTGCGCAACTTATGAGCCCAGGAGCTGGAGTTATATCTGTCAAAATCGAAGAAATAGAAAGCGACTGAGAACTTTCTATTTAATAAATTTCTTTGTTGGATTTTCCGCCATTCGTTCCCCGTACTATTCAGTACGTCTCTCTCAGTGCTCAAATCCGCCTCGAACTTTATTGAATATAAAATTCTCAAAATTGCATGGTATAATTTCGCCTTGAATTGCACTCAAAATCTCAATCTCCAAAGTTGCATGGAAAGTTTATTTTTTTAAAAAATGAAATGAACAAAGATATTATTGTAAAAAAATCCGGCATAGACAAAAAAGGGATTTTCGCCGGACGAGATTTCAAAAAAGGAGAGGTAGTTTTAAAATGGAATCCAAAATTAGTAAGAGAAGATGAAATAGAGAAAATGTCTCAAGCAGAGAGGACTTATATAATGATTGACAAAGGTCTGTATTATTTGATGCAAAAACCAGAGCGATATATGAATCATTCTTGCGATTCTAACACTAAGCCTTCCGATCAGAGCGATGTTGCAATTAGGGATATAAAAAAGGGAGAAGAAATAACAAGCGATTACGGTGATGATCAAAGTATTGAGAAATTTGAATGTAGTTGCGGTGGTGAAAATTGTAGAGGATTAATTTAGATACTTATTGTTAAACCAACTTTATGTATAAAAAAATAGGGTTAGTTGTTTCGGGATTTTTGGTGATGATTTTTTCGGGTTGTTCAGAATCTTCGCAGATTGTTGAAACCGAAGAAAGCATTGCTGAGGCTAATAAGCAATTAGAGGAAAGTTTTGCAGATTCAATCAAGATTGGAGTAATTACAGATATTCATAACTGTAATTTTCGCAGTCCGGGGAAAATTACGACTGAGCGGATGCAATCTTTTGCGGTGGATGTTGATGAACGAAAGACTGATTTAAATATTGATTTGGGAGATAATATTCGTTATCGGCTAGAAGGTTGTGACAACGACGCGCCGGAAGAATTGGCTTGGACAATTAATAATTTAAAAACTAAGGCTCCGATTTATCATGTTTTGAGCGATCATGATGTTGATGACTATAAATCTTTTGAATATTGGAAAAAGGTTACAAAAACCCCAAAGACTTATTATTCTTTTGACGTGAAAAATTTTCATATTATTGTTTTGGATACTGTTTCGGGAGATGGTGAACTCGATTTTCTTTGTCGATTAGGCTCTTGGTGCGAAAAAGTTAAAAAGGCTTATCATTTGAGACGAGATGTTTTAAAAAATGAGATTGAATTAGAAAAATATTTAATTGAGAATAAAATTACTAAAGAAAAATTAATTAGTGAACGAGATTATTATGAAAAACAATTTAGTGATCTTCGAAGTCAAGGTGTTCAAGCGACTGAAATTAACAAAAGAGATGCAGGTTCGATTTTAGAACCACAATTATCTTGGCTCGAAGAAGATTTAGCAAAAACTGAAAAAGAAAAAGTTGTAATTTTCTCTGATCACCCTTTATTTAAATATCAAGGCAAACGGAAACTTTATCAAATTGTTAACCAGGCTCAAGTTAGTCAAATCTTGGAAAATAGTGGCAAAGAAATAGTGGCTGTTAATGGCGAAACTCACGAATGGAATGAATTTAATATTAATGGTATCCAATATTATTTAATTGGAAAATTTGATGATGATGGAGCTAATAATTGGGCAATCTTAAATTGGAGTGAGGACGAGTTTCGTTTGGAAAAAATAGAAAAATAAGAGTATCCTATTTAGAGATCCTTGCAGAGTACTCTGCGAAGTACTCTGAAGAATACTATATTTTAAACAAAACAAAACGCCTGTCGGAGATGGTTTTCTTGACAGGCGTTTTTTTGCTTTTTAAGCGAAGATTTTTTATTATTTGAAATAATCCGGATTTTTGAAGAGCTTTGGATAAAAATTTTTCTGGTTAGAATTGATAAAAGGATCAATTTTGAGAGTAAACGTCTCAGGCTTTCTAATTTCTCCAAAGAGTATGAAATCTTGTTCTTTATATCTATTTGGACCAATAGAAAACAAGGGAGGCCCTTTGAAGGTTTCTTTTGCAACATCGTATCTTCCAACAAATAAGATTTTTGTTGACAAAGGATGATCTCTAAACTTTTCTCCAAATTTTTCAATCAGAATGTTCAGGAGAAATTCTGTTTGAACCCCTTCCTGATTTTTCCAGCAAAGAACCAGGGTGTAGATATTTCCTATTTTTTCGGTGTATATACAAGGCCGACTAACAATTATTGGCCAGGAATAACCGGACCAGACGAATTCATGGAAAAGAGGTCCATTCATATCAAGTCTTCCCCATTTTTTCTCTTGAATTAAATTTCTATTTTCATGGTTCATCTTTCGTCTCCTTTTTCCTAAAAGTTGGTTTTCAACGTTCATTATTTGAAGAGTCATTAAAGCAGAAATTAGGATAAAAAGCAAGGTTGAGGGAAAAATTGGATAAAAAGATATTTTCTGCCTCGGCAAGCGACGCGAGACGGACAAGTATCTCTTGACACCTCTGGGGGGTGTAGTTTATAATGAGAGTAGACTGTTTTTTTATTTTAGTAATAATGTTAATATGAAAAATACGGAACAATTAATAAACAATATGATTGGTCAGTTGGAGGGAATTAAAAGAATGCTTGGCGAGGAAAGAGAGTGTTTGGATATTTTGATTCAGCTTAAGGCCACTAAAGCTGGGATTAATTCAGTGACTAATAAGATAATTGAGGAAAAAACTTTGAATTGCTTGTCAGGTGATAATGAGATTGATAAAGAGAAAGTGCAAAAGTTGATAAAAGAAATAGTTAATAATAACTAGTGGTCCTAATAAATATTAATATAAAGTTATGAGCATGGAATTTAATAGTGAGAATTTTAAAAAAGAAGTGATTGAAGCTTCGAAAACTAAGCCAGTTTTGGTAGATTTTTTTGCCGAATGGTGTGGTCCTTGTAAAATGCAAGGTCCAATTGTGGATGAATTAGCGGGAGAGATGGGAGATAAAGCGGTGATTGGAAAATTAAATATTGAAAGCGCAGAAGATGTAGCTGAAGAATATGGAGTAATGAGTATTCCAACAATGTTGATTTTCAAAGA
>CAYWJP010000005.1:0-13184 GCA_964458715.1 uncultured Bdellovibrionales bacterium | reverse complement strand
TTGGGGCAAAATTTTTTGATTGACACTGAGGTGGTCGATCGGATTATCGAGGCCGGAGAAATATCAAAGAATGATAATGTTTTGGAAATTGGTCCAGGGCAGGGTTTTTTAACTAGGGAATTAATTCAGAAAGCTGGAAAGGTTTTGGCCATTGAGAAAGATGAGGCTTTAGCTGAAGTTTGTCGTACAGAATTAAAATCAGATAACCTAGAAATCTTAACAGGAGACGTTCTAAAAATGGATTGGAAAAAAATCCTCAACCAAAGAGAATTTTTGGGAAATACAGGTTTGAGTAAAGTTCAAGGAAAAACCGAGCAACAAACGAAGTTTACTGAGTCTGTAAATGGAGTGAGTCGCGGAGGTTTTGACAAAGAAATTTGCCAAACATGTAATTCTCGCTATAAGGTAATAGCTAATATTCCTTACTATATAACTGGTAAAATTCTTCGATTATTTTTAGAGAATTCTTTTCAACCAACTATTTTAGTTTTAATGGTTCAGAAAGAAGTAGCCGAGAGAATCTCTGCGAAACCAGGAAAACTAGGGATTTTATCTTTGTCGGTTCAATATTTTGGGGAGCCAGAAATAGTGGAAATTGTTTCCCGAGAGAAGTTTAATCCAGTTCCCGAGGTAGATTCAGCAGTGATTAAAATTGTAGTAAAAAATAAGAATCGTCTTGAACCAGAAGCGGAAAAGAAATTTTTTAGATTAATAAAAATTGGTTTTGCTAGTCCTCGAAAAACTTTAGTTAATAATTTTTCGGCAGGATTGAATTTAGAAAAAGATGCGGTTGAGAAAATTTTAGAAAAGATTGGATTCAAAGGAAATACGAGGGCGCAGGAATTGGGAGTTGAAGACTGGAAAAAATTAATAAACTCGTTGTAGATCACAAATTCAAAATCACAAATTCCAAATAAGCACCAATATTTTAAATTCAAATTTTCGAAACCTAACTACAGAGAAGCTTTTAATTTTGAAAATTGTAATTTATTTGTTATTTGTTATTTTGAATTTGTAATTTTGAAAAAAAATAGAAACTAAAAAGCGTGTCTATTAGACACGCTTTTTAGATTGCAAAGACATTTATTCTGGATTTACGCTTTTTGCATTGGTTCGTTTAAAGGTCACTGAAAATTGAGGTTCATAAACGGAATCATTATTATCTTTTAATTCAATCGATTTTCCGTCCATTAAGTTGCTCATAGCAATATCAGAAAGCATCTGTTTTAAATCTTTTTGTTGATCTTTAGCGATTTCTAAATCTTGGTATCTTTGACCCATTTCGGCTTGGACTATACTTTGGATGGTTTTTCTCTTTTCGGTTAGCTCTTTAATTTGATTTTGAATTTCTTCAAATTCATTAGCGTTAGTAAGGGCATCTTTGTATTCGGTTCGAATTTCTTTTTGGGTTTTTTTAATTACTTCTAGCTCATTGAATATCTCTTGAATATCTTTCATTTAATTGCTGGATTTAGCTGTTCAGTAAATTTTTTCGTTGGATTTTCCGCCACTCGTTCGCCGTACTATTTAGTACGTCTCACTTGGTGCTCAAATCCGCCTCGAACTTTATCTAAACATCTAACCCCTTTTTAATTATTAGATTTTTTGAAAACATTTTTTAGAATGTTTCGTAATAAATTTAAAGACCAATGAAATGGTCTCTTTTTCACGACAAAATTAATTATAAAGTAAAAAAAGGTTATTGGAAATAGATTTGTTGAATATTAATATTTATGATAATCTTTATTCTGTTAAGGAGATGTTTTTATTGTTAATTATGAAATATAAATGAAAAAAGGTAAAATTTTTGCTTTGCTTTTTTTGATAATATTGGGCATTGCTAGCGTCTTCTATTTTTTTAGAGATGTTGATAAGGCTCAAATTTTAATTAATTCTCTTTCGGCCGTTGATAAAATTACTCAACTTTTACCAATAAAGCAAAGTCTTAAAGATGAAGTTCAAGCCATTGATAGATTTGTCCAGGCTTTTACCATCAAAGACGGGGTTGAAAGAAGATATCTAGTTTTACTTCAAAATAATATGGAGTTGAGACCAACGGGAGGTTTTTTGGGGCAATATGCGGTGGCTAGACTTAAGGACGGAGAAGTAACTTCCTTATTTTTTGAGGATGCTAATTTATTAGACCAAAGGATCAAGGCTAGTGTTACTGCTCCTTATCCTTTCGAAAGAATGATGGAAGTTAAAAAATGGAAATTTAGGGACTCTAATTTCTTTCCTGATTTTCCAACTAGTGTTGATAAAATCAAATATTTTTACCGATTAAGTGGCGGTAACGATAATTTTGATGGGGTGCTGGCCATCAATGCCACTGTTTTAAATGATTTTTTGAAAATTACTGGTCCAATTAATTTAGGAGCATACGGGACTTTTACAGGTGAAGATGCAGTTTTGAAACTAGAGGAACAAGTAGAGAAAAAATATATTTTAAATGAAGATTTGGATACTCAAAATAGAAAAGCGGTAATGAAAGTATTGGCTCCGGCGATTGCAGACAGATTGATTACTCCCGGAAATCTTAAAAAAACGGCAGATTTAGCTCTAGAAGAATTGCGAAATAAAGATGTTCAGTTTTATTTCAAAGATGCTGAATTGCAAGGTTTAGCTGAAAAAGTTGGTTGGGCGGGAAAAATTAATCAGGAATGGGACGGTGACTATTTAATGGCTGTAGATGCTAATTTGGGAGCTTTTAAATCGGATTTTTATATGGATCGGGAAATGATTTATAATGTAGATTTAACACTTGAAAAACCAACGGCTACTTTGGAAATTATTTATACTCACAACGCTACTTATGGTGACTGGAGAACTACTGATTATCACTCTTATTTACGAGTCTATATTCCGTTGGGAAGTGAGTTAGTGTCTCGAGAGATGGTAAGCTATCCTAATATTCAAGAAGAAAGCAACAAGACTTATTTCGGATTTATTTGTCATGTTATAATGAACCATCAGACTCATGCTAAAATTGTTTATACTCTCCCCGATGAAATTAGAGATAATTATAAACTCTTAATTCAAAAACAATCAGGAGTGGGAGATGTGCCGGTGACTGTCAATGTTAAAACGACTGAGGGGGAATATAATCAAAAAAGTATTTTAAAAAATGATTTGAAATTTGAATTAACTAAAGGCGGGATTTAATTTGTCGTGACGAATAAAATTGGGATTTTTAAGTAGGAGGGTTTTGAATTTATTTTCAGAAGTCTTGTTTTTTTATAATTAAATTTCTATTAATTAAGCTACTAATATGGAATTTATTGAGTTTTTAAATTTGATTAGAAAATATTTTACGATTTTTTTAATTCTTTTTTTAATTCTTTTTTTTGGTGGTTTGTTTTTTTATAAGCAACAATCTCAGATTTATTTAGGTTCAGTGGCGGTCAATATTTCTCGTGAAGGTCAAGTTGAGACTGGAGATTATCAGTATGATCAATTTTATCGATTAGAAGCGGATGAAAAATTTGGCAAGAATATTGTTAATTGGTTAGGGGATCCAGGAATGATTAATCTTAATAAAGTGGAATTTGAAAAACTTAGACGAGGTTCTTGGATAGATATTTATAAAATTAAAGCCATTCAGTCGTCTGCTAATTATATAAAAATTGAATTTAAATCTAAAACCTCTCGCTCAGCGTTTGCTTTTGGAAATATTCTCAAAAAAACTTTAAATAAAAAGACACAGCAACTAAATGTTGGACAAGATAAAAATAATTGGTTTAAATTGATAATTGATGATCCACAAGTTTCTAAAAATCAGGTAAATATTTATTTGGTTTTAGTGGTTACAATTTGTTTGGGGGTTTTAGCTGGAATATTTGGAGTCTTAATAAGACATTATTTTTCAAAAAATGAAAATAGGAATTGATGGAAGATGTCTTCAAAATGAAAAAAATACTGGTGTCGAAGCATATGCTCGAGGTCTAATTCTTCGCCTAATAAAAGAAAATGATAAAGATCAGTTTATCATTTTTTTGAATGCTTTTGGAAAAATCAAAGAGAAATTTGAGTGGCTAAAAGATTTTGAAAATGTTGAGATAAAAAGATTCAATTGGCCCAATAAAGTCCTGAATTTTTGTTTCTGGTTTTTAGGATGGCCTAAAATCGATAGATTTTTAGGGGGAGTTGATTATTTTATTTCTCCTAATTTTCATTTTACGGCTCTGAGTTTGGCTTGCCGGCAAATTTTAACGGTGCATGATTTATCCTTTGAAAGAATGCCTGAAACTTTTTCTTGGAAAAGAAGATTATGGCATTTTTTTATTAATCCTCGAAAAAGCGTTCGAGAAGCTTATCAAATTTGGGCAGTTTCTGATTCTACTGCTCAGGACTTGATTAATTTATATCAGGTGGATTCTGATAAGATCACTGTTAATCATCCCTTTTTAAATCTTGAATTTTTTAGTCAAATTAATAAGCCTAATAAAGCGGTGGTAAAAAAATATGGGTTACCAGAGAAATTTGTCTTATTTTTAGGCACGATTGAGCCTCGAAAAAATATCAGAGGGATTATACGAGGTTTTGAGAGTTTTAAAAAAAGAAATCTTTGGGCTCAAAGTTATAAATTAGTAATTGCTGGGGAAAAAGGTTGGCTTTGGGAGCCGATAATTGAGCGAGTTGAAAGAAGTTCGGCGGCTAAAGACATAATATTTGCTGGTTTTGTGGAAGAGCGGGATAAGGCTACTCTTTATTCCTTGGCTAAAGTTTTTATTTATCCGTCTTTGTACGAAGGATTTGGTTTTCCTCCTTTGGAAGCGATGGCTTCTGGAGTTCCAACCATTGCTTCAAATTGTTCTTCGATACCTGAAATTTTGGGTGATGGAGCAATTTTGATTGATCCCTATAAATCTTTTGAGATTTGTTTGGCTTTAGAGATTTTGTTGAAGGATAAGGAAATCTACCGATTGTATTCTAAGAAAGGAATAAAACAGGCTCAAAAAATTGTGGAAACGAAAAGAGATTTTGAGATAAAGTGTGGACATAAAACGCAATAAACAAGGATATCTGTCTCGACAAGCGACGCAGATGCCATTGTTTTTTAATTTTTAATTTGTGTTTTGTGTCTTTTTAATTTGTTCTTTTTTTGTTAAAATAAAGATAAACCATTATAAAAAAACTATGCGAATTGGAATTGACGCTAGGTTTTTTGGACCAAAAGAAAAAGGATTGGGAGTTTATGTCCAAAAATTAGTAGAAGGCCTAGAACGAAATAGCAATGAGACTGATCATCAGTTTTTTATTTTTTTGAAAAAAGATCGTTTCAATGATTTTAAGCCGTACAAGAAAAATTTTCATAAAGTAGCAGCTGATTTTTCTTGGTATGGTTGGCGAGAACAGTTTGTTTATCCCCTTTTTTTAAATAAATACAAATTAGATTTAATGCACTTTGGACATTTCAATGTTCCATTATTATATCGACGTAAAATTATAGTTACTATTCATGATTTAATTTTGTTTCACTTTCCAACTATTAAAAATTCAACTTTAAGTAGAATTCATTATTTGATAAAATATTTGACTTATCGAATGGTTATTAATTCAATTGTGCGTCGGGCGGAAGCTATAATCGCTATTTCTAAATTTACAAAAAACGATTTAATTCGGACTTTAAAAGTTTCTAAAAATAAAATAAAAGTTATTTATCAGGGTTGCAATTTTTTAACGATAAAAACAGGTGAAAAATCCGAGACTATTTTGAAAAAATATGGTATAATTAAACCGTACTTATTGTGCGTTGGTAACGCCTATCCTCATAAAAATTTAGAGCGATTATCTCGAGTTTTTTCCTTATTTAATCGACAGAATCCAAAAGTTAACTTGGTGCTAGCGGGAGGACGGGATTATTTTTATCAAAGGTTGGAAAATAAAATAAAAACGGAAAAGATTAAAAAGATCTTTTTTCCAGGATTTATTGAACAATCAGATCTTGAAACAATCTTTAAAGAATCGGAAATGTTTATTTATCCGTCTTTGTACGAAGGATTTGGTTTCCCTCCTTTAGAAGCTTTGGTTTATGGAAAATCAGTGGCCTGTTCAGAACGGACTTCAATGCCAGAAATATTAGAAAATACTGTGGAATATTTTAATCCTGAAAATGAAAAAGAAATGCTAGATTGTTTGAATAAAGTTTTTAAGTCTCGAAAAATTTTGAGAAATTATAAACAGAAAGAAAAAATAGCCAGAATAATTAAAAAATTTAACTGGGATAAGACTGCCCAAGAAACATTAAAGATTTACAACAGTGTTTCAAAATCAAAAAAATAAAAAGAACCAAACAATGTTTGATATTAAGCCGATTAAATACTCGGATGATTTTAATGTTGTCAAAGACAATAAAAAAGTAAAAAAGGAAGAACCCGAAAATTTAGAGGCTTTGCTAGCTGAGGCCTTGAGGGCTCATGAGAGAGTGAAAGCTCTTGAAAAGGAAAAACAGGAATTAATTCAAAAGGAAAAAGAACAAGAAATTAAAATAGAAGCTGGTTTATTTAGAAATATTCATTTAAATCAATATTTTTCAGAGCGAGATATTCCAGCTCGAATTATCTCAGATGGTTCATTTAAAAAGAAGCAAGTTTCAACAAAAGTGGAGAGGGAGGAAAAATTTAAGATAGGAGAAGAAACAGAAAAAGAGATTGATGATAGCTATTATCAAGAACTAAAGAATCAAGAAGAATCTTTTGAATTGGAGCAGTTGGAAATTGAAAAAGCTGTTGCCGATCAAAAACAAAAAAAACTCATTCTTAGGAAAAAAATCAAAGAAGACAATAAAAAAGAGAAAGCTTTAATTCGTCAAAAAAAGAAAGCCATAGCTGAGGTGAAAAAAAAGGAGAGAAGAAGAGAGCGAGAAAATCAGCTTCGACAAATTAAACAAAATTTATTGGCTAAACCTGGTCGAATTAGAGACGGTTTTAGTTTTCTGAAGCCAGCTTTGGCTTTTTCTGGAGCTTGTTTGACTGTTTTTTTTGTAATTTTTTCTTTGCGATTTGTTTCTTATGGATTCCAAATTAAAGATCAAGTGATTGTTAAGGGTACTAGCGTAGTAACTGATTTGGATCAAGTAAAAAATAGTTTTCAAGATAAGAATTTTTCTCAAATAGTTTTAGATTTCAAAAATGTTCAAAAAGAAATTAACAGTATTAACCAAGATTTGGAAAAAATGGAAGGCGGATTACCAAAAATAATTAGTAAATTACCTTTTGTTTCTCGTTATGGAAGCGCTAAAAATGTTTTAGAGGCAGGAGAAGAGATTGCTCAGGCGATGGTTTTGGTTAGTCAAACAGTTGATGAATTTTCTCAAATAGAAAATCCCTTAAACTTTGAGGATAATAAAAATAGTGTTTTTCTGGGAAATTTTTTCTTAAATTTAGAAGAGCAATTACTTTTAGCTGAAAGTCATTTTAAATTAGCTCAAAAAAATTTAGACGAAGTTGATCCTGGAGATTTACCAGGAGAATATCGAGATCGAGTCACTATTTTAAAGGAAAATTTTCCTAGAATTTTAGACTTATTGGAAGAATTTAATCAAAAACAGACTATTTTTCAAGATTTATTAGGATATAATGGTCCAAGAAAATATTTATTTTTGTTTCAAAATAATCATGAAATTAGAGCTACTGGAGGTTTTATTGGAAGTTACGGGGTTTTGAATGTTCATAATGGAAATGTTAAAGAGCTTTTTGTAGACGGAATTTTCAATCCAGACGGTCAATTATCAGTTCGGGTAGTTCCCCCTAAACCTATTCAGAAAATATCCACCAATTGGTCTACTCATGATGCCAATTGGTTTCCTAATTTTCCTACTTCAGCTGAAAAAATAGCGTGGTTCTATGAAAAAACCGGAGGACCAACTGTGGATGGGATTATCACCCTAACGCCAACGGTGATGGAGAAATTATTAGAAATAACTGGACCAATAGAGATGCTTGAGTATGGAGTAACGGTTAATTCTAATAATTTTATTGAAGCCACTCAATACGAAGTTGAAGAGGACTATGATGAAGAAGAAAATCAACCTAAAAAATTTATTGCAGATTTAACTCCTAAAATTTTAGATAAAATTTTTTCTAAAGAAGGTTTAAGTAATTTCCCTCAGTCTTTGCAAATTCTTTCTGAAGCCTTGAATGAAAAGCATATTTTAATTTATTCGGAAAATTCTGAGATTCAATCAATGGTTTCTGATCTGGGTTGGTCTGGCGAAGTATTGACTACCCCTTTAGATTATTTGATGGTGGTTAATTCTAATATCAATGGTTACAAGACTGACGGAGTTGTTGACCAGGTGATTAAACATGAGATTGAAATAGAAGCAGACGGTTCTATTGTGGATACTGTTACTATCGAAAGGTCTCATAACGGGGGAAGCTCTCAATATGAATGGTGGAACAAAGTCAATTCTAATTATATGCGAGTCTACGTTCCTCAAGGAAGTCAACTTCTTGAAGCCAGTGGTTATACTCGAGAAACAACTGAATCTCCTGTTAATTATGATAAATTAGGGTTTGAAAGAGACGCTTTAGTAACCGAATTAGAAGAATCAGTTGAAATTGATGAAGAGAGTGGAACTGAGATTTGGGATGAGGCTGGTAAAACAGTTTTTGCTAATTGGGTTTACGTTTCGCCTCAAGAAAAAGTCCAGATTTCTTATAAATATCGATTGCCTTTTAAAATTGATTTAAATCGAGAGCAAGATAAGATGGATACTTATTCAGTTTTATATCAAAAACAATCTGGAATGAACACTTCTGTTTTAAGATCTTCATTAAAAATTTTTGACAATCAAAATGTTTTTTGGAAATATCCCGACGACTTTGAAGACAAAAACGGTTTTTTAGAGTATAATTCTAACTTAGAAAGAGATAGATTTATTGGAGCAGTCTTGAGATAATTTACAATTTACAATAAACCAATTTTCAATAAATTTTCAATTTTAAAATTTACAATGACAAGCTTCGCTTGTTTAGGTTTGAAAATTAGGTTATCGAAAATTGAAAATTCAATGTAAACCTGCCTGCCGGTAGGCAGGTTGTAAATTGATTCAATGTAAATTAAATTTTATTTATAAAATTCTATATGTCTGAATTAATTTTGTCTCCAATTAAAGAAATGGAAATCAGAACCTCTAGAGTTTTTGGAGCAGTTTCTTTGGCGCAAGGAGTAGCTAATTTTGATACTCCCGAATGCATTAAGCGTCGGGCTATTGAGCATATTAAAAATGGTGATGTGGCTAGATATTCACTCTCTCCTGGAATAACGGAATTAAGAGAGGCGATTGAAGTCGATTTGGCTAAACGGGGCATCCACTATGATTTTGAAAACGAAATAATTATTACCGCTGGAGCTATCGAGGCTATATCGGCTACCTTATTAACAATTCTTGACGATGGCGACGAAGTTTTAATTCCTGATCCAACCTACACTTCTTATCAAGAAGCTGTCAAAAACGCTAAAGGCATTCCAGTTTTAATCTCTCTCTGTGAAGAGGACGGTTGGTCTTTCGACGAAAAAAAACTAGAAGAAAATATTACTAAAAAAACTAAGGCTATTTTATTTTGTAATCCTAATAATCCAACCGGAACAATTTATTCCAAAGATCAATTGCTCAAAATTTTAGAAATTGCTGAAAAAGAAAATATTTATGTTTTAGTAGATGAGGTTTATCGAGATTTTGTTTATGATAATTTAGATTTTTGCTCTATTGGGCTATTTTCCAAATTTCGGAAAAGAATAATTTATATTTTTTCATTTTCGAAAGCTTATTCAATGACTGGTTGGCGAGTGGGTTTTTTAGCTGCTGATAAGACTTTGGCTCAAAAGATTCTGGCTAGACACGATGTTCTCGTGACCTGTGCTCCAGTAGTTTCTCAATGGAGTGCTTTAGCAGCTATCGAAATGGCAGATGAGGATCGACAATTTTTTAAGGAATCTTTTAACGAGCGGAGAGATTTAATTTGTAGCCACTTAGACGGAATGAAAAAATGGTTTACTTATCAAAAGCCTTCTTCAGCTTATTTTTCCTTCCCAAAATTTTCCAAACAGTTAATTAAAGTGCTAAAAAACGACAAAGGAAATAAAAAAAAGTATAAATTAAAAGATTATCAAGAAAAATCATTGTCCTGGCGACTAGCCTTGGAGTTATTATATGAAGCTAAAGTTGCAGTTGTTCCTGGTCAAGCTTTCGGAAATTTTGGGGAAAATCATATTCGACTTTGTTTCGGTCGTTCTAGTGATGACATTTTGAGAGTCATGGTTAGGATCAAAGAACATCTTGATAATAAATATGGCGAGAAAGATTAGCAAAAATTAATATTTATTAAATATGAAAAAAATATTTAAATTCATAATTGAGAGATATCTAAAATTATTGACTAAAATTATTATTCGACGTCATAAGCCTTTGGTAGTGGCAATAGCTGGTTCTACTAATAAGACTTTTATCAAAGAGCAGGTTTTAGTTGAGCTCAAGAACGAAAAGGGAGTACGAGGAAATCCTCGCAGTTTTAACACTGAAATAGGGTTACCTTTGGCTGTTTTATTTCTGCCATCTGGTTATTCCTCAATTTTTAAATGGGTAGATGTTCTATTAGCTGGAACTTACATCTCGGTTTTTCAGAGAAATTTTCCTCGAATTTTAGTTTTAGAAATGGGAGTTCAAAGGAAAGGCGATATTAAATATTTACTTTCAATTATCAAGCCTTCAGTGGCGGTTATTTCAGATCTTAGTAGAAATTTTTCGGATAATGAAAATCTAATGGATGAGGAAATGGCTTGTTTAATTTCTTTTATTCCCAAGACTGGAAAAGTAATTTTAAACATTGATCATGGGCGAGTAGCAGCCCTGGAAAAATATTCCAAAGCTCCAATTATTTTTTTTGGCAAAGACAAAAAAGCGGATGTTCGAATTAAAAATATTCGTCGAGATTCAAATGGCCAAAATTTCGATTTAGAAACAGGAAATAAAAAAAGTCAGTTAAAAACAGAATTGTTTGGAATGCACAATGTCTATGCTTTAGTTGCCGCCAATGTGGTGGCAACTGAAATTAAAAACTGTCTAAAATCTCGACCCTCAATAATTAAAGGCACAAATAAAAATGTTAATAGAAAGGAAAAATAAAAAATGCTCTTTAGGAAAATTTTTCAAAAAATTATTTTTTTGGCTTTTATTTTTGGCTTTTTTAGGAGTTAGTGGTTGGACTATGTTTTTTTCTAATTATACCGAACTAAAAAAGGTTGAAATCATTACTGACAAATTAGATAAACAGCCTCTAAGAGATATTTCAGACAATTATAGAGGCGAATTTTGGTTTAAATATTGGTCTAAAAATAACTTTTTCTCATTTCCTAGAAAGACTTTAGCCCAAACCTTAAAAGAACAATTTAAAACAATTAGAAAAGTTAATTTTGAGAATAAATTTCCTGACACTCTAATCATCAAAATTGAGGAGCGAAAACGGATCGTAATTTGGTGCAGTCGGGAACAATGTTTTTTAATAGATGAGACCGGTTCTGCTTTTTATCAACTTCAAGAAGGTGAAATAGAAAATCGTTTTAAAGATTATAGTGTGGTGATTGATAAGAGTAATTTAGAAATTCAAGAAGGACAGAAAATTGAAGAAGGGAAGTTGGCAGATTTTGTTTTAGAAATCAAGGAGTTGTTAAAGAACGAAATTAATTTGGATATTAGAAGAGAATCGGAAACACCCTCCTTGATAGCCGAGGAAATTCGAGTAAAAACAATTGGTGGTTGGCAAATTTATTTTAATCTTGAAAATGATGTTAATACTCAAGTAGAACTTTTAAAAGAACTTTTTAAAACTAGTTTTAGCCAAGAAGAGAAAGAGAAGTTAAATTATATTGATTTGCGAATATCTGGAAAGGCTATTTATAATTTGTTTGATGAAAAGGAAGAAATCGAGAAGATTAAACAGGACTCGGATGAAGCTGAGACAAGTTTAGAAAAAGATGATAAAAATTAAAAGTTTCCTCTTGGTATTTTGTTTATTAAGAGCTATAATAGAATAAATAAAAAAATAAAATGAAAAAAACAATAATTAGTTTACTTATCACTGTCATCATTTTAGTGGGATTAGTTTTACGGATTGGTCCAGTTTTAGAGCAAAGGGATTATTGGTATGATGAGGCTTTTACAGGAATTTTAGTTAAACAATCTTGGGGGGAAATGAATCAAATGATTTTTGAAGATGTGCATCCGCCTTTGTACTATTGGTTAGTTAAGCCATGGGCTTCACTTTTTGATTATACTTCTTTTGGGATTAGATCCTTCTCGTTAGTTATGGGACTTTTAACAATTTTTTCAATTTATTGGATTGGAAGAAAAATGTTTAACGAAAGAGTGGGGTTGTTGGCTGCTTTAATAACCGCTGTTTCACCTTTTGCCATCCAATATTCTCAAGAAGCTCGAATGTATTCCTTGTTCGGGTTATTGATGATTTGGGCCACCTGGTTCTTTTATCGAGCTTTAAAATATAATGAGCGTCAGGATTGGATCTGGTGGGGGATTTTTGGAGGTTTGTCTTTTTACACTCATTACTTATCCCTATTCTTTTTTATTATTTTCTTTTGGACGGCTGTTATTTATGAATACCTTTTTCATAAAAAAGTTTTTCATAAAGCTATTTTAGGCACTAAGAAATTTTGGGTAGGAACCGGTGTTATTTCGTTGTTTTTCGTAAGCTGGTTGCCCTATTTTGTCCCTCATATAATGGGTGGAAACCTGGGTTGGATAGGAGTTTCCTATTTAAGCGATATTCCCAAAACTTTGCAAATATTTTTGTTTGGTCATCCTTTGGGAGCTGGCGGTATTCCCTTGGCTAATGAATTTGAGTATTTTTTTGACAGCAGTTCCGCCGGATTATTAGCACTTGTTGCTATAATTGTCTTATTTGTAATTGCTTGGAAAAAGAAAATTAAAAGAGAGGAATTTTTTCTTTTGGGGGCTCTTTCTTTTGGGACATTGCTATTTTTAATTGTTTTGTCTCATTTTAATTTAAAGCTTTATGTTTCTCGTTATTTTATGCCGGCGGCTGTAATGATTTATTTGCTAATAGCAGGAATGACCGTAATGATGTCTAAGAAAGTTTGGATGTGGTTGGTGGTTTTTGTGGTATTTATTTTATTAATTGTTACTTTAAAACCTATTACTTATAATT
>CAYWJP010000004.1:0-41998 GCA_964458715.1 uncultured Bdellovibrionales bacterium | reverse complement strand
ATTATTTTATGACCTCTATTATTAGCCCTTAAAACATCATCAAAAATATTTTGAACTCCTAATTCTACTCTAGTGGCGCCGAGTTTTCGGAAATTTTCAATTTCTTTTTCATTGATATAATCAGGTCGAGTTTCTAAAGTTAGTCCAATCATTCGATGTTTGGCAGTTTCATTTCGTTTTTTCTCTATTTCTAGTGAAGAGCTTCTAGATTTTTTAATAAGATTTTTTGGATAATCGTTCAGGGCTCGGAAACATTCCTTGACGAACCAATTTTGATAACGCCTTGATGGATAATTAAAGGTTCCACCCATTACAATTGTTTCAATTTTTTCAATGGAATGACCATTAATTTCTAACATTTTTAATCTGGCTTGGGTTTGAGCGTAAGGGTGAAATCTAGTAGCGATAGCTCGCATTACGGCCGGTTCATTAGAGAGATAGCTTTTGGGCATATTGTTTTCGCTGGGACAATAGACGCATTTTCCAGGGCAAGAGTAGGCTTTGGTCAAAACGGCTACTACCGCCACTCCAGAGAGAGTTCTGATTTTTTTGGTGACTAAAAGTTTTTCTAGATTTGAATTTAATTCGATTTCTTTTCCAGCTAGCATTTTTAGGTAAGTCTTTTTAATATCAGCGTTGCTTAAAACTCGAAATTTAGTTTTTGTTATTCTTAATTCTCGACAGAATTCTTTCTTGAATAATTCTAAAGAATTTTGATCGATTAAATCACGCTGGATGGCTTTTTTTATAAATTTTTTTGTGGTAGACTGGGGCATGAAGATAGTTAGAAAGTTTTTAAAGTTTCCGCCATAGGCGGATCCGCCTATGGCGGAAAAAGTTAAAAGGAGGAGATTATTAATTAAATTAAGTTTAATGTCAGTCAATTCTAGCAGAGAAAAACAAATAAGGGAAGATGTAACTGATTTTTATAATGATATCGCTAAGCAATTTTCGCAAACTCGAAAGAATTGGTGGGGTGGTTTAGGCTTTATAAAAAAATATATCAATTCAAAAGATAATTTATTGGATTTTGGTTGTGGTAACGGGAGACTGTTGGAGTTTATTTATGGTGAAAATTTGGATATTAATTACACTGGAGTCGATATTTCAAAAGAGTTAATCGAAATTGCTAAGGGACATTATAGGGATGAGAAATTTTTAGTAATTGAAGATGAGAGGAAAACTTTATTCAAGAAAGAACAATTTGATATAGTAATGTCCATTGCAGTCTTTCATCATTTTACTCCCGATATGGCTGATAATGCTTTGAAGGAAATGCAGAGAATTTTGAAGAAAGACGGAATAGTAATAATTACTGCTTGGCATCTTTGGAATAAAAAAAGATTACCTTTTTTGTGGAAATCTTTTTGGCGAGGTCTATTTAGGCTAGATTTTCAGTGGGTAGCTAAACTTCCTTTTAGCTATTCTGATAAAGAAAAAGGGCAAAAAACTTATTGGAGGGATTGCTATTGGTGGAGCAAAAGAGGTTTGGAAAAAATAGCCCAAAAAAATGGATTTGAAATTTTGGAAAGTGGTTACAGTCGAGATGAAAGGAATAATAAGAGGAATATATACTTGGTTTTGAAAAAATAGAAAAGACTAAGGCTAGTTTTGAATTATTTTATCAAAATAATAACCAACATCTGAAATCCACTTTCTAACTCCAGAATCACTATGACCAGCGCAAGAAGAACCACATTTCCAGATAATCATATCTTCTGGCGTAGTTAAGTCGTATTTTTTAATTAGAGTGGTAATTCTTTTTCCGACAGTATCAACGGCATCTTTGGGACTGTCGAAGCAAGTATGTCCGCCAGTTCCCATTCGATCCCGAATTCCTCGGTAGCCCCAATAATTAAAACAATCTTCGCCGTCTAATACGGGCACTCTTTCTCCCCAACTACTTTCTTTTTTGGCGATACTAACTAAAAAAGCAGCGGTTAGATTGTCTTTTTCTAGGATATAAGGGACCATTTGTTCAATCGGGTAGCCTTTGACCATTTCTTTGATATTGTTTTCCAGGGCAATTCTGTCCTCAGTGACAGAATTTAAACCCTCCATAATGGTTATTTGAGTGCCGAAGAGATTGAATTGCCATAATCCAATAATATAAATGACCAATATAAAAAAAGTGAAAATTGTAATTCGATAGCGAACATTGGCCATCATTTCGGCTCCTTTTTTTAATTTTTTTTTCATTCGAATTTTTTATTTTAATTTATTTTGCCATCGCTTCTTTTTTTAACTTGATTGGCATTTTTTCAATAGCGTATCGCAAAGCTGTTCGAGGCATTTTCTTTTTATTTTTGATAACATATTTAAATACTTTTTCTTCTTGAAGATTGGCGGCTTCTTTTAGCATCCAGCCATATCCCTTTCGAACTAAATCGTCTGAATCTTCTAGTAGAGTATCGGCTATTTTAAAAGCCTCTCTTAAGTGCTTATCTCTTCTTAGCGAATATATTAGCACAACCGCCGAAGCTCTCCTAAGCCAGCGATTTTTTGAGCGAGTCCATTTTTCAGTTTTAGCGGTTAGTTCTGGAAATTTATAAATTAAATAACCAAAAGCATGGGTGCAAAAATCATCGCAAGTGGACCAATTAGTAACATATTTTTTATACCAATCTTCGAAAATTAAAAAATTATTTTCAGTAAAGCAGTCCTTCTGCTGAAAGATCCAATTAAAAGCAATTGTTTTAAATTCATCTTCTTGTCTTAAAAGTTGTTCACAGATATTTTTTGTCTCTATAGTGAGCAGACCTTTGTCTTTTTTGACTATTTTTTCAAATTCAGGACAATATTTAGAAGATATTTTTTTAACTATCGGTGACCTAACACCTAAATTATTAATTTTTTCTTTGAAGAAAGTCTTAGAAGTTTTTTGATATTTTTTATCAATATTTTTAATTAATTCTCGTCTAATATTTTTAATTAATTCTTGTTGGTTCATTAGTTTATTTTATACAATACTTTATACAAAATATTAAATACTATTTCTCATATCCGCAATCTTTTTTAGAGCAGACGATTTTGTTGTTAGGTTTTTTGACTAACGGACTTTTACAGTTAGGGCATTTTTCGCCGGTTGGTTTATTCCAACTAACGAAATCGCATTTAGGATAGCCGCTACAACCAAAAAACACCCGTCCTTTTTTGGATTTTTTTTCAATAATATCTCCTCCGCATTTAGGGCATTTTACTCCAATTTTATTTTCTACTTTTTTGATATTTTTACAAGTAGGATAAGCACTACATCCTAAGAATGGTCCATAAGGTCCATTTTTTACATTCATAGGAGCACCACATTTGTCGCAAGTTATTTTTCCATTTTTACCGCCTTCGTCTTTGACGATTTTATCTTCGACTGCTTGATCTTCTTTGGTTTTTTCGGTGAATTTACATTCTGGATAATTACTGCAAGCAATAAATTTTCCAAATCGACCAAATTTTTCAATTAATTTATTTCCACAATCAGGACATTTTCGCCCTAAGTCTTTTTGGAAATCTTCTTTTTTAATTTCTTTGTTTTTCATTTTTAAGTTTTTTTCAAATGGTTTATAAAAATCACTTATAATTTTAGTCCATTCTTTTTTGTTCTCGGCAATCTCATCAAAATCATTTTCAATCTCAGCAGTAAATTGATAATCAACAATTTCGGAAAAATGTTTAACTAAAAGTTGATTCACTATTATTCCAATTTCAGTTGGGAATAATTTTTTATCCTCATCTTTTTCTATGTAACCTCTAGTTTGAATAGTGGAAATTGTTGGAGCATAAGTAGAAGGTCTTCCAATTCCATTTTTTTCTAGAACTTTTACCAAAGAAGCTTCATTGTAACGACTTGGAGGTTGAGTGAATTTTTGTTCAGTTAAAACTTTATTTAATTGCAGTATATCATTTTCGGCTAATTCTGGCAAAATATTATCTTCATTTTTTTGGCCAGTTAATCTCATATAACCGTCAAATTTCACAATCGATCCCGAGGCCTTTAAATTATATTGATCGGCTTTAATCTCAATCGTTGTTGAATCAATTTGGGCGGCTGCCATTTGAGAGGCTACCATTCTTTGCCAGATTAATCGGTAAAGTCTAAATTGTTTGGGATCTAAGTATTGCTTAATTGACTCAGGGTCTTTGTTGGGAAAGGTTGGTCGAATAGCTTCGTGGGCCTCCTGAGCACCTTTAGATTTAGTTTTATAGAAACGAGGTTCATCTAGGGCATATTCAGTTCCGAAGAGTCTTCCAACAGCCTTTTTGGCCTCAGAAGTTGCTAGACTAGAAAGACTTAGAGAATCAGTTCGCATATAGGTAATTAAACCTCTGGCTTTTTTGTCTTCCAAGGTTACTCCTTCGTAAAGTTTTTGAGCAATCATCATAGTTTGTTTAGCCGAGAAGCCAAGAACGTTATGAGCGGCTTGTTGCAAAGTGGAAGTAGTAAAGGGAGGCGGAGGATTTTTCCCAATCTCTTTTTTATTAATTTTTTCAATAATTGGTTTTGATTTTTTTAAATCAATCTCGATTTTTTTGGCCTCTTTTCCATTATTAATGTCTAATTTTTTGTAAATCTTATTATTTTTTTTCCAAAGTCTGGCTTCAAATTTTTGTTTAGTTTTTTCTAGTTCAGTCGAAACTTCCCAATATTCTTGTTTTTTAAATTGATTAATTTCTTCTTCTCGTTCAGCAATTAAACGAACCGCTACTGATTGAACTCTGCCAGCACTTAAGCCTCGTCTAATTTTGCTCCAAAGTAATGGCGATAATTTATAACCGACCAGTCGATCTAAAACTCTTCGAGCTTGTTGAGAGTCTACTAATCCCATATCTAATTTACGAGGAGATGCTAGGGCCTTTTCAATAGCCTCTCGAGTTATTTCATGAAAAGCAATCCGTTCGATTTTTTGTTTTTTTAATTTTAAAGCATCAATTAAATGCCAAGCAATTGCTTCTCCTTCTCGGTCTTCATCGGTGGCTAGTATAATAGTGTCAGCTTTGGCGGCTAATTTTTTTAAAATAGCTACTTGTTTTTCGGCTTTTTCTGGGATGACATATTCAGGTTTGAAATTATTTTCTAAATCTACTCCTAATTTATTTTTGGGTAAATCCATAACGTGTCCATAGGATGATTCGACTTTATAGGTTTTGTCTAAAAATCGGGCAATGGTTTTGGCTTTAGTGGGAGACTCTACTATTAATAATTTCATGATGTAGTTGTTTTAAATTGTTTAAATTTAATTTAGTGTAATTTTAAATTTGGATTTAATTTGAATGGTGTCGATAAATTACAAATTCAAAATTTTAAATTCTAAATAAATCACAAATTACAATTTTCAAAATCTAAAACTTCCTCGAGACAATGTTTCGAATATTTGGATTTTGAAAATTGGTGCTTATTTGTTATTTGGTGCTTTGAATTTGTTATTTTGAAACTTTAGTTCCTAATGTACCCTCCGGTGACATTTTTCACCATTCCTTTCAACTCTAACATCGATAGCTTAACGGAAATTAAAGAAATGTCCAGCTTACATTTCAAAACTAACGCATCCAAAGACTGTGGATCAAAGGATAGTTTGGCATAGATTAGTTCTTCGAGGTTGTCGTTGAAAATTAGTTGGGAAGATTTTTTGTTAGAATCAATTTGATTAATTTTCCAATCTAGAGCCTTGAAAATATCATTGGCAGAGGTAATTGGTGTGGCACCTTGTTTAATTAAATTATTAGTTCCAACTGATTGGAGAAAAAAAATATTTCCTGGAATTACTAACACTTCGCGATTTTGTTCGAGGGCGTGTCGAGCAGTAATTAAAGTTCCGCTTCGTTCGGCGGCTTCAATAATCAAAACACCCAAAGATAATCCGCTAATAATTCTATTGCGAGCGGGGAAAGTGAATTTATTAGCTTCAAATTCAGGCGGATATTCAGAAATCAATAAACCATTTTTTTCAATAATTTCTTCGCCTAATCGATAATTAAAAGATTTCTGTAATATTTTTTGTCCTAAACCGCTACCCAAAACCGAAACGGTTGGTTGATGGTTGTCCAAAGCTATGCGGTGAGCCAGAGTGTCGATTCCCATAGCTAAGCCACTGGTAATTATCAACCCTGACAACGCAATTTCTGGACCTAATTTTTCTAAAACTTGGCGTCCATAATGAGTAGGTCTGCGAGATCCAACGATAGCTAACTGGTTTTTATTAATTAGAGTTAAATCTCCTCGGGCAAATAAAATAAAAGGAGAAGAATGAATTTCCTGAAGTCGTCTCGGAAAATATTCAGAATTAATGCCAGTAAAATCTTGAAAAGAAAAATTGGGGCTAATAATTTCAATATTTTCATTTTCTAATAATTCAAATTCTTTTTTTAAATTAATTTTATTTTTGCAAGTGATTATTTTCTCGGCTACTTTTCTGCCAAAAAGCTTGGTTAATTCTAACTCGTTTGAATCCCAGGCTTTTTCTATAGAATTAAAATGTTCACTGATTTTTTTAAATCGAGCCGGTCCAATTTCTGAAATTAAAGAAAAACCTAAAAGATATTTAGATTTCCCCGAAGTTTGATTTTTGTTTTGATTTTGAGGCATTTAAATAATTTTTCTGGAACTATTGATAGATTCGATAGATATTTATTTTTGTTTGAGTTTCTAGGGCGTGAGGTTTTTCAGAAGGATTTCGAGACGGATTTATTATGACATTATTAATAATTCTTTTGGCAATTTTTTCCTTTAAAATATTTTCGTAAAGAAATTCTTCTTCGTCAGTTGAAATTAAAAAGATGTTGTCAAAATTTTCATGATTTAATTCGGCGTAATCTTTGGCATTGAAAAAATAGATTGCTTGACGATTGAAAATGTTTCTCATTGGTTCGGTGATTAGCGACCAACTGGAGCCAGAAGATTTTTGGGAAACTAAAATTAAATCATCTTCACCAAACAATCTAGATAATTCCTCGGTTTGTTCTAGTAAGCTTTCATTTTGAGAAAAAGTAAATAAGTTTGTCCATTGACCTTTAACTTTTTGAGAAGGGACAGTAAATAAAGCAATATTTCCAATTATCGAGAAGACCGTTATTAGCCGAAATAAAAAGCTGTTTTTTTGTCGCAAATAAAATAGAAAAAAAGTTGAATAAAAAAACAAAATTGGAATAATTGTAAAAATCCATCTTCTTAACATCCAGGGATGGTCAAGCGAGATGTTGCCATCTATGAGATAAATTAAAGTTGGAGAAAAGAGTAAGAAAGGAATAATTATCAAGGCTTTTTCGTCACCGAACTTTTTATCTTGAAAAATTTTCTTAAAAAAGACGACTAAAAATGTTCCAGCCATTATTAAAAATGGCAGTAAATTATAGTTATACCAAATTTTAAGGGCATAAAAATTTTGCCAATCATCGGGAATCATTTTCCCTAATAAAGTCGATTCTCTTGATTCGGGCATAGCATTGGCATTCAGTCCGGATATTTCTGAAATACCCTTGGCGGCGTTGATAAAAAAATTAGGTTCAAGCCAAACGGCCACTAAGAGAATAAGACCAGAAAGAACAAAAAAGAATTGATAGCGAGCTTGTTTGAGATGATTGAAATCTTTTCCAATCATTATCAATAAAAGAGCAAAAATAATAGCGATGGTTTCAATTCGAATAAATAACATTAGAAATAAAGGAACGAATATGGTTTTGAATTTTAAAAAACGTCTATCTTTTAGATATCTTATTAAAAGATAAGCGCTAAACCAACTCAAAGAAGCAAAGTATATTTCGCTCAAAGTGAATTTATAAAAAACTAACAAAGGCATGAAAGTCATTAAAAAGATTGTTCCAACCCAAGCTAGTTGTTCGGCTTGAGTGAGTTTTAGCCAACATTTTTTTAAAATATTTCCATTTAGGCATTCGGCTATATCAGTGGAATTTTTTCGAAGAGAGGGAAAAACTTCAACTATGAGTAGATAAAAGGACAAAATAAAAGTCATAAAAGGCAAGAGATTAGAAAATTTTAAGCCATTTAGCCCAAATAATTGATAAAAGATTGCTAACCAATTAGGGTAGCCAGGAAGAAATTGACTTTCTAGACGCTCTTCGGAATTGTATTGAAAACCAGGGAAATTCAAAGCTTTTGATTCTCCATAAATATTGAAAAAATTCTCAATCAATTTATTATTATGGGAGCGATGACCGTCATTGACCATCATAATAGCGGAGTTGCTGTAAGAACCTTCGTCTCTTCCTCCAAAAATAGTCGGCGTGGTTAAAAAAGAAAGTGAAAGAGCCATAATAAAAGTAATCGAAACTAAAAATTTAAAATTCTTGGAATGGATTCTTTCAATTTCTAATTCCTTTTTTCGATACATCTGAATCGGAATAATGGCAGATATCCCAATGGCAAGAAGAATCGAGTAAATATTAAAAATGCCCATTAATGATAGTAATAGCACGATAGTGCTAGCGACTATCCAAAATATTGTGCCAATTTCAAAAAGATTTAATTTTATATTTCTCATATTGTAATTGAGATTAGTCTTGTATAGATTTATTATAGTTTTTATCTTTGAATTGAGCAAGTAAAAATGGTATAGTAAGGCTATCGAATTATTCTAAATAAAAATAAGATGAGATTAACCAATGAAATTCAAAAGGCGTTAAATTTGGCAGCTGACAAACATAATGGTCAAATGCGAAAAAGTTCTGATCACCCTTATATTGTGCATCCTTTTTCAGTAGCAATTATTTTATCAAATTATACTCAAAATGAAGAGATTATCGTAGCTGGATTATTGCACGATCTTTTAGAGGATGTTGAAGATTATGTTTATGAAGATTTAAAAAAAGATTTTGGCGAAAAAGTGGCTGAGATTGTTCAAGGTGTCAGTGAAGATAAGGATTTCGATAACGGAGAAACTGACAGAGAAACTTGGCAGGAAAGAAAAGATGAATATTTGAAAAATCTTCAAAATGATAGTCAAGAATCATTGTTAGTTTGTGCGGCCGATAAAATTCACAATCTTAAATCAATGATGATGATTTATGAAGAGCGAGGAAATGCAATGTGGACGGATTTTAATGCGCCAGTAGAAAAACAGATTTGGTATTATGGAGAAGTTTTAAAAATTTTAAAAGAGAATCTAGATAGTAAAATTATAGAAGAATTGGAAAATGTTTTTGAAAATTTCAAAAAAGTTATTTAACGTAAACCAATAATAACAAGGAGGTAAGTATGCGTTATTCTAGAGTAGAAAATTCATGGCTTATATCTTTATGGGTTTTGGCTTTAATTTTAGCTTTGATTAATAAATTCGAGGCTAAATTATTTGGTGTGAATCCTTTTGAATTTTTAATGAGAAATTTCTTGTTAACATGTGTATTCGTGCCAAGTCTTTTGATTTTGATTTATGGATTGATAAACATGTTTTATAAAAAAGATAAAAAGATTGGTCAAAAGTAGTGATTTTCAAAGAAAAAAGGGTGCAGAAGATAACATTTCTGACACCCTTTAATTTTGTCTTCACATAAAAAAGCCTTAAAAAAACTAGAAACAAAAAAAGAAGTGCTTGAAAACCTGCCTACCGGCAGGCAGGTCGAAAATTAGGTCATTGAAAATTCATTGTAAATTGTAAATTGAGAAAAACTTGACGCCCCAAGTTTTTTGCCGTAGTATGTATATGGTTATATTAAATCATAAAAATTAAAACAAAAAGTATGAACAAAAAGTTAACAGCAAAACAAGAAAAAGTTTTGAAAACTATTGAGGAATTTGTTAAAAAAAGAAAAATTTCGCCGACTTTTAGCGAACTTCGGAAGGAACTTGCTGAGGAAGGTTTGGATTTAAAAAGTAATAATAGCTTGGTTCAATATATTGGCACTTTAGAAGAAAAAGGCTTTGTACAGAAATTCGAAAAAGCTCGAGGGATTAGATTGTTGCAGGAGGTGGCTAGTGGTTTAGTGGAAATTTCTTTGTTGGGAAATGCTAATTGTGGTGAGGCTTTAAATTTTGCGGAGGATTATGTTGAAGATTTAATTAGTATTTCAAAAAAATATATTAAGGGTGATAAAAAAGATTATTTTTTTGTGAAAGCGATTGGTGATAGTATGGATAAGGCTGAAATTGAAAATGGAGATTTAGTTTTAGTGAAAAAAATAAAAGGTGATCCGAAATTAGGTGATAGAGTGGTGGCAGTGATTAATGGACTGGGAACGATTAAAAAATTTCATAAGATTGATGAGTATACGCCGGTTTTGATGCCAGAGTCAAGGAACAGTGAACATCAGCCGATTATTTTGCATAAGGATGATCAGATTAATATTTGTGGTAGGGTAGAGAAGATCTTCCCATTCTCCAATTTTCAAACGGCTTAAGCTTTTATATTTGGTAAATTTCTTTGTTGAAATCTGCGCTTTCGTTCGCCGTACCATTCAGTACGTCTTACTCAATGCTCGATTTCGCCTCGAACTTTATCCAAATCTTAAAGTTTAAGATACAAAAAATGTCTTAAATTATTTGAATAATTTATCTCAAAAATTTTAAATATCACTACGAAATTGTACTCGAGCTTAGCCCCTTATCTGCGCCACTCACTCGATGTACCATTCAGTACATCTCAGGCGCTACTCAGATTTTCCCCTGCCTGCCGGCAGGCAGGTCGAACTGCACTCAAATCTGAAAGTTTAAGGTTTAAAAAAATGCTATAAAAAAATGGATAAAAAAGAAAATTCAATTATAATTTTTAGAGATAAAAAAGTTCGTCGTCATTGGGATGAAGAAAAAGAACTTTGGTATTTTTCGATTGTGGATGTGATTAGTATTTTGACGGAACAAACCTCGCATCAGGGGGCTAGAAATTATTGGAAGGTGCTTAAATATAGGTTGGATAAAGAGGGAAGCGAAACGGTTACAAAATGTAACCGGTTGAAATTAGAGGCTCAGGACGGAAAAATGCGAGAAACTGACGTCGCTGATACGGAAAATCTTTTGCGACTCATTCAATCTGTTCCTTCGCCAAAGGCAGAGCCTTTCAAATTGTGGTTAGCAAAGGTTGGTTATGAGCGAATTGAAGAAACAGAAGATCCGGAATTGGCATTTGATCGAGCGATGCGAACTTACTTAAAAAAAGGTTATTCCAAAAATTGGATTAATCAAAGACTAAAAACAATTGAAGTCAGGAAAGATTTAACAGATGAATGGGAAAACAGAGGAGTTAAGCAGGGTTTTGAGTTTGCAATTTTGACGGATGAGATTACTAAGGCTTGGTCGGATAAGTCAGTAAAAAATTATAAAAAATTAAAAGGACTTAAAAAAGAAAATTTGCGAGATAATATGACTAACTTGGAGCTGGTTTTAAATATGTTGGCTGAAGTGACCACGACTGAAATTTCTAAAAATGAAAAACCTCAAGATTTTTTTGAAAATAAAAAAGTAGCTAAAAAAGGAGGGGCAGTGGCGGGGCGAACCAGAAAGGATATTGAAAAAGAAACTGGAAAAAGTGTGATATCATCAAAAAGTGCCATAAGCTTAAGAAGAAATAAAAGATTAGAAAAATAATATGAAAAAAACAATCATAGTCGATGAAAATGACAAAAGGATCGGGCTAAAGATAAGAAGAGATATAAAGCAGGAAGAAATTTATCGAGTCTCGGCCCTGTGGATTGAAAATTCAAAGGGTGATGTTTTGTTGGCTCAAAGAAGTTTTGACAAAAAAAATAATCCTGGTCAATGGGGAACAGCGGTGGCTGGAACTGTCGAAGAAGATGAAGATTATGATCTTAATATCTACAAAGAAGCCGAAGAAGAAATCGGACTAAAGGGAGAAAAATTTGAAAAGTCTTTTAAACTTAGGCGCATCGGAAAACATAACTTTTTCTGTCAGTGGTATTTTTTGAAAATAGATAAGGAATTAGAATATTTTACAATTCAGCAAGAGGAGGTAGAGAAGATTAAATGGTTTAAAAAAACAGAATTAGAAAAAGAGCTAGAATTGAATCCAGATAAATTTTTAGCTAGTACTAGTGATATTCTGAATAAATTTAGAAATAGTTAATAATAATATAAATAAAAAATGAAACAAAAGGTGGCGATGGAGATTTTGAAGGCGGGGAAGAATGTTTTTTTGACCGGTTCGGCTGGGACGGGGAAAACCTATCTTCTTAATAAATATATTGAGTATTTAAAAAATCGTAAAATTACTCCAGTAGTTTTAGCACCAACTGGAATTGCAGCTTCGCATATTAATGGGATGACTATTCATTCTTTTTTTGGTTTGGGGATTCGAGAAGAGGTTGATGCGGGTTTTGTGAGTTTTTTAGTTCAACAAAAATTCTTACAAACTCGCTTGAGTCGTTTGAAGGTTTTGATAATTGATGAAGTTTCGATGATACCACCAGAACTTTTTCGAACGATTGATAAAATTTTGCGAAAATTTAAAGGTTCCAGTGAGCCTTTTGGTGGGGTGCAATTAGTTTTATCTGGAGATTTTTTTCAATTGCCACCGATTTCTAAAAATATGAAAGAAGAAAAATTTATTTGGCAAACCACTTTGTGGGGTTCAGCTGATTTGAAAGTTTGCTATTTAAATGAGAAATTTCGTCATGATGACTTAGAATTAATTAATATTTTAGATGAGATTCGAGCCGGTTGTGTTTCGGAAAAATCAATGGAAGTTTTTCGGTCTTGCTACAAGCGAGAATTTCCTAATGATTTTAAAGTGACCCGTCTTTATACGCATAATGCTGATGTGGATAGGATTAATGAAGAAGAATTAGATAGAGTGGAAGGGGACTTGATGATTTTTGATTCTGAAGACGATGGGGCCAAAAAACATCGAGAAAGAATTTTTAAAACTGCGCTGGTTACTCCGGAATTAAAATTGAAAATTGGAGCCTCGGTTATTTTTGTGAAAAATAATTATGAAAAAGGTTATATTAATGGAACTTTAGGGAAAGTGATTGATTTTGATGAATATAGTGGTGCGCCGGTAGTGCAAATTTTTTCGGGAAGAAAAATTGTAGCCAAACAAGAACAATGGGAAGTGGAAAATGATAAAGGGAAAATTCAAGCTACAGTTAAACAGATTCCTTTGCGATTAGCTTGGGCTTTAACAGTTCATAAATCTCAGGGAATGACCTTAGACGCGGCTGAAATTGATTTGTCAAAAACTTTTGAAGTAGGACAAGGTTATGTAGCCTTGTCTCGAATTAAATCGATTGGTGGTTTGCGATTGATGGGACTCAATGACATTGCCTTGATGGTGGATAGAGAAGTTCTGAACAATGATGATAAAATAAAAGCTGAATCTGATTTAAATTGGGAGGAAATTAAAAATTTCTCTGAAGAAGAAAAAGAGCAGATGTTTTTTGATTTTATCTTATCGAAAGGCGGAACAGTGGACGTGGAAGAAATAAAAGAAGTTAAACAGGAATTGAAGAAAGAAGCTAAAAATAAATTCAAGAAAATTAAAAAGGAAGCTACCATCGAAACTACTAAAAAACTCTTGGAGGCCCAGAAAAGTTTAAAAGAAATTATGGAAGAACGAAGTTTGGCTGAGAATACAGTGGTAGATCATTTATGGAAAATTAAAAAAGCTTATCCTGAGTTTGATTTTTCTTATTTAAAACCGAAGAAAAAAATTGTGGATTTAGTGGCTGGAGCAGTTAAGGAAATTAAAAAAAGAAAAAACAAAGAAGATTTTATGTTAACTGGGGAGGTTAAATTAAAACCGATTTTTGTTTATTTAAAAGAAAAAATATTCTACGAGGATATTAAGATTGCATTATTGTTTGTTTAAAATTTATAGTTTGTGAAATTGTTTTATTGTTATACAATATGGAAGTTGGCAATATTTAAAATAAGAGAATGGAACAAATAAAAGGTCCGGATTATTTGACTAACCGACCAGAAAAAGCTAGGGTTTTGGATGATTTGGAAAATAAATCAAAACAGGGAATTAGCAGAAGAGTTCTTTTGAAAGGCGCTGTTGCGCTCGGTGTTGTTTTTGGAATTGGAAAGTTTTTTAATTCAGAAAATGATGAGGATAAGTATAGAAATTTAACAGAAAGAAGAGAAGAAAAAGTTGAAGATAAGCCAACTGAAGAGCAGAAAAAGATTAAGGAAGATGATGATCGGATTATTGGAAAAACTATAGAAGAGCAATTAATGAAAGGTGAGAAAATTGTCTTGAATAAAGAAACAAAAAATGCCATTCGTCAAAAATGGGAGAAGAGTTATTCAAAAAGACCAGAAAATTGTTCAGACAGCGACAAGGAAAGTGGAAAAAATCATTTAGGATTGCTTGAATCAATGGAGAGAATGCAACCTTGGCTTTCGGCAATGAAAGCTGAGTTTAATAAAATAGGTGTACCGGAAAATTATGTATATCTTGCTATTCCAGAATCCCATTTTAATTTAAGTGCAGTTTCTAGAGCCAGAGCAGTTGGTCCTTTTCAATTTACGAAGGGAACTGCGAAGCTTTTCAAATTATTTATTGATGATGTAATTGATAATCGTTGTGATCCGATTGAGAGTGCCTTGGCTTGTGCAAAACATTTAAAATATGGCTATGAAAGATTTAATAACAATTGGGACTTAGCTTTTGCTGATTACAATGGTGGTTTTACTAATAAATATGCTAAATTCAGGCCTCAAAAAAAAGATCGAAATTATGAAGATTATCTTCAATGGCGGGAAGGTCGGATTAATAAATTTATATCTAAAAAACATTTTGATCATAAAGTTGAATCAGGGCAAACTTTGACGAGAATTGCTCAACTTCATAAAATGACCGTAGCTGAATTGATGGAAATTAACGGCATGAAGGATGATAAAATTAAAGTTAATCAGATTTTAAAAATTTCAATAAAAAATTCTACAATAATAAGTAAAATGAGTGATTCATTGGAAAATTTGAATTATCCGGAAAAATTTTATGCAGTTTTGGATGTCATTGAGAAAGAAGGCCTAGAAGGAAGATTTCCGGCTAAACCAATTAAATTTGATTTAAAAGAGGTACCTGAAGAAAAGATGACTGAATTTTCCCATACCATTAAGAAGGGAGAGGGACTTTTGGCCATAGCCAGAAAATTTAGAAAAATAGCTAAAAAGAAAAATAGTAAATTTAATTTATCAGCTTTCCAAATTCAAAGCTTGATTCAAAGACAAAACAAAATTAGCGATTATCGAAAAATTTATCCAGGACAGGAATTGAAAGTAATTTTGCCATTGAGTAATAATTCGTCGCTTTTTCAAATGGCCCAAAAGTTTAAAATAGATATTGCTGAACTTAGTCGATTAAATCCGGCTATTTCAAGCACAAAAAAATCTCTATTGGCGGGGATGAAAGTTAGAGTTCCGCGGGGTTAATTTTTTTAAAATAGTTTTTTGAGATATTATAGTGAAATTGTTTGTGAGAATTTTTTTGTTAATTTTTAGACAACGGGAGGTGTCTGATGAGTGGAGCGCTTGTTTATTTAAAAGATTTTAATAAGAAAGGAGAAAGAAAAAAAGATTCTGTTAAAATTTGGGTAGATGATCCGGAATTTGAAAAAACTTTGAATGAATTGAAACTTGCCATTCAAAATGGTCGGAAACAAGTATTGAAATTATCTCAAATTATTTCAGAGAAAGGAGAGGAAAACAATGAAGCTTTGATGAAGATTTTTTATCATCAATTTGGGACAATTTTCAAAATGTTAAACATGTTTGATTCTTAGTTATAAAGCCGGGGAAACTGCCCCGGCTTTTTTCATTGTTGGATTTTTTAGTAGATCTAATGTTAAAATAATTTTGCAGAATAATTGCAATTAGTGTAAACTATTGAAAAGTAACAGAAAATGAATTATTAAATTTTTCAGCCATAGGCTGATTCGCTTTTAGCGAAAATTAAGAAATATTCTAAAAATATGGCGAAATACAAAGTGACTATTGGGATGGAAATTCATGTAGAGTTGGGGACGAAGAGTAAAATGTTTTGTTCTTGTAAAAATGGGATGGGTTTAACCAAAGAGCCTAATCAAAATATTTGTGATGTTTGTACTGCCCAACCAGGAGCACTTCCAGTACCTAATGCCAAGGCGATCGAATATGTAATGCGAGCGGGATTGGCTTTGAATTGTAAAATTGCCAATGAAACAAAATTTGATAGAAAAAACTATTTTTACCCAGATCTGCCCAAGGGTTATCAAATCTCTCAATATGATCAGCCAATTTGTGGAAAAGGGAGGATTGAATTTGACTATTGGGATAAAGCCGGCGAAAGACAAAAAAGTCAGGTTGGGGTTACTCGAATTCACTTAGAAGAAGATACTGGAAAATTAATGCATTCTAATGGGGCAACTTTAGTCGACTTTAATAGAGCGGGAGTGCCTTTGATGGAATTAGTTAGTGAGCCAGACTTGACTTCTGCTCAAGAAGCTAAGCAATTTTGCACTGAATTGAGGAGACTTTTTAGATATTTGAGAATTTCGACTGCTGATATGGAAAAAGGACAAATGAGATGTGAGGCTAATATCTCTTTATATAAAGAAGGCGAAGATCGTTTGTCTGGGACAAAAGTCGAATTAAAAAACATTAATTCCTTTAAAGCAATTGAAAAAGGAATTGAATATGAAATTCAAAGACAAGCCAATGTATTAGATTCTGGTAAAAAACTTGTTCAAGAAACTCGAGGTTGGAGCGATGAAAAAGGCATGACCTTTTCCCAGAGAACTAAAGAAAATTCTGATGATTATCGATATTTTCCAGAGCCAGATATTATGCCTTTGAAATTTACAGACAAGGAAATAGAAAAAATAAAAGGTTCTTTGCCGGAATTGCCTTCAGAAAGAAGTGGAAGATTCATTCGACAGTTAGGATTAACAGAGCAAAATGCTGAGATTTTAGTGGACTATAAGGAGATGGCTGATTATTTTGAACAAATTTGCAGTGAATTAGACGATTGGGTAAAAGCTACTGATGAAGAGCTTTCTGAGGAGAAACACCAAAAACTTTATAGTTTGGCGGCTAATTATCTTTTGACTGAAACCCAAAAACAACTTTTCGATCAAGGGTTAGATATTAAGGATATTAAAATTACCCCAGAAAATTTTGCGGAACTAATTAAAATAGTCTATAAAGGAGAAATTAATTCTTCAACCGCTCAGACTGTTTTGCGGATAATGTTTGAGAAAGGCTCTGATCCTAGTCATGTTATTGATGAACAAGGTTTGGCGCAGACTTCAGACGAGGGACAATTAGAAGAAATTGCCGATAAGGTGATTGAAAAAAATCCAGATTCTGTGGCGGATTATAAAAAAGGAAAAGAAAATGCGATTAAGTTTTTGATGGGGCAAATTATGAAAGCCACACAAGGTAAGGCTAATCCGCAGGTAGCGATGGAAATATTAAAAAAGAAATTAAGTTGAGTTCATAAAGTAAAAAGTTTATAAAGTTCATAAAGTTTTTGCATGGCTAAGTTCAACAAATTTGAAGAAATAAAGAGCTGGGAGAGGTCTCAGGCATTAGCTTTTAAAATTTATGAAATATTTAATGGCAACAGAGATTTTTCTTTCAAAGATCAAATACAAAGAGCAACTATTTCGATTTCTAATAATATAGCGGAGGGTTTTGAGAGAAAAGGGAATAAAGAATTTAAAAGATTTTTATTTATAGCAAAAGGATCTTGCGGAGAGTTCAGGTCAATGCTTTATCTGGCTTTAAAATTGAGCTATATTAATAAAGATCAATTCAATTTTCTAAACCAAGAATCAACTGAAATATCTAAAATGATTTCAGGATTAATAAAAGTTTTAAAGTAGCCTTTTACTTTACGAACTTTTTAACTTTCTAACTTTACAAACTAGTTCATGAAAATTGCAATCGATGCTTCTCGGGCTTTTTTAGATAAAAAAACTGGGATTGAAGAATATACCTACCGGATAGTAAAAAGTCTTCGTAAAGATCTTAAAGATCACGAGGTGATTTTGTATTTGCGACCGGGTGGGCAGAAGAAGCTAGAAGAATCTTTTAGTATTCCCGCTAAATGGGAGACTAAGGAAATTTCTTTTAAATATTTTTGGACGCAAATTGGAATGGCTTGGGAATTTTTGACTAACTCACCGGATGTTTTATTTATTCCTGCCCATACTGTCCCTTGGATTCATCCTAAGAATTCAGTAGTGACAGTTCACGGATTGGAATATGAGCATTGCCCCGAAAGCTATTCTTTGTATTCAAGACTTTTCCATCGATTTTTTATTAAAAAAAGCTGTTTATGGGCTAAAAAAATTATTGCTATTTCGGAAAATACAAAAAAAGATTTAGTTAATATGTATCGAGTTTCGGATCGGAAAATAGGAGTAGTCTATAATGGTTTTACTAATATTTTTAAAAATCAATCGATGGGGCGAATTCCTAGATATTCGTTCTTGTTTTTTATTAGTAGAATTGAGAAAAGAAAAAATATTGAAGGGATTGTTAAGGCTTACGAGATTTTAAGAAAAGATTATCAATATTCAGGTAAATTAGTTTTAGCCGGAAAGCCTGGCCATGATTTTTCTAGAATTAAAAAAACAATTGATAATTCAGAGTTTTCAAAAAGTATTATAATCAAAGGTTATGTTAGTGATGCCGATCGATTGGCTTTGATGAAAAAAGCTGATTTGTTTATGTTTCCATCTTTATGTGAAGGTTTTGGTCTCCCGATTTTAGAAGCTCAGTCAGTTAAGACGCCAGTAGTTACTTCTAATATTGGACCAATGGATGAAGTGGTTAATTCCAGGGAAATGTTAGCTAATCCACATAATCCAGCTGATATTGCCAGAGTTTCAGCTAAGATTTTACAAAATAAAGAATTTAGAAAAAAAATGATTAACAAGGGAAGCGAAAATATTAAAAGATTTTCTTGGGAAAAATGTGGGAGAGAAATGGCAGAAATATTATTAAGACTTAAGTAAAGCTTGAAATGAAAGAAGCGAATATCCGCCATAGGCGGACAGATTCCAAGGAATCTGGAAAAAAAGTTGCATTAGTGCATGATTTTATAACTGATATTGGAGGAGCAGAAAGTGTGTTAGGGGCAATGGCTGGGATTTACAAAAACTCAGATATTTTTACTCTGCTTTCTGATAAGAAAATTCTAAAAAATTCAGAATTTAATTGGATTAAAAAAAGAAAAGTTTCTTCTAGCTTTTTGCAGAAATTTCCTAAGTTTCTTAGAAATAGAAAAAAATGGCTCTTACCTTTTATGCCGACTGCCGTAGAAACTTTAGATTTTAGGAACTATGATTTGGTAATTTCTTCTTCGGGCGCTTTTTCCAAGGGGATTGTAGTGAAATCAAAAACTATTCATATTTGCTATATGCATTCACCTTTGCGGTATGTTTGGGATTGGAGTCATCAATATTTAGAAGAAAATAATCTCAAAGGAAGAACTAAATTTTTTACTAGATTATTTTTAAATTATTTGCGTTTATGGGATCGAGCTTCGGCAATGAGACCAGATTTTTTGATTGCTAATTCTGAATATACTCAGGCTCGAATTAAAAAATATTATAACCGAGATAGTCAGGTAATTTATCCGCCGGTAGAAGTTAATGATTTTAAAGCGACTAGCGAAAACAAAGGATATTTTTTAACGGTCTCTCGTTTGTCGGCTTATAAAAGAAACGATATTTTAATTGATGCTTTTGATAAATTGGGCTTATCTTTAATAATTATTGGAGATGGTCCGGAAAAGAAAAGATTGGAAGAAAAAATTAAAGAAGCTAAAAATTTCAATAAAATTAAAATAATTAGCGGAGTTGATCGAAAACGATTGATTAATTTTTATGAAAATGCTCGAGCTTTTGTTTTTGTTTGTGAAGATGATTTTGGAATTGCGCCAGTGGAAGCGATGGCGGCTGGAAAACCAGTGATTGGATTGCGAAGAGGTGGTTTAGTTGAAACGGTTGTTGAAGGCGTAACCGGAGAATTTTTTGATAATCCGGAAATGGAAATGATTGCGGATGGAGTGAGAAGGTTTATTGAAAATGAGAAAAAATTTGATGCTAAGGTGATTCGAAAACAGGCGGAGAAGTTTGGGAGAGAGAGGTTTGAGAGGGAATTAAAAGCATTTGTCAGTAAGGTGGTGAAAATTGATTAAAAATTGATTCAAAATTCGAAATTCAGAATTCAAAATTAAGATAAAACCGTGTTAACTCCAAAAATTATCAATCAAAGTGTTTGGTCTCGATTAACCAAAATCTACAACCAAAACAAGCTTTCTGGTGCTTATCTTTTCCTCGGTCCTCGCGGAACCGGAAAGTCAGATTTAATTTTTGATTTTTTGGAATTGGATGAAAAATTACGAGGTCAGAGAAATTTAATTGAGACCGGAGCACATTCCGATGTAGTTTTAGTTAGGCCAGAAATTGAGGAGAAAAAAGGAAAGGTCAGGGAGAAACAAATTTCAATTGATCAAGTTAAGCAGGCCTTAAAAATGTTTAGTTACTATTCTCAAGAATCTAGTCGAAAATTTTTAATAATTTCCTCAATTGAAAAATTAACTTTAACTGCGGCCAATAGTTTATTAAAAACAATAGAGGAACTGTCAGGTAATTCCGTGGTAATTTTTACTGCCTCAGGAGAGGGTGGAGTGTTGGATACTATTAAGTCTCGTTGTCAGCGAATTTGTTTTAATTTAAAAAGCGAAGAAGAAATTCGTCAATTTTTGAAAAATCAAAAAAGTGAATTGAGCGATACTGTTTTGGAAAATATCGTTTTTTTAGCTCGAGGAAGAATAAAGGAGGCTGAAAAATTTTTGCTGGATGCTAATTATCGAGAAATTCATTTAGAAAAATTAGAAGAGTTTAAAAAAGTTTTGCGAGGAGATTTAAAAGCTGGTTTTAAAATTGCCCAAGAGGAGACCAAGGACAAACAAATGTTTGCGGAATATCTAGCGGATTGGAGTTATTATTTAAATAGTTTTTTAAAGCAAAATATTTTGGAAGCTAAGGACATTCGAATTCAGAAAAAAGTTTTTCAAATTTCGGAAAAATTAAATGAAGCACGAGAAATTTTAAGAAGTAATCAAAACGCGAATTCACGGCTTCTTCTTGAAAACTTCTTTGTTCAAATAAAATAAGACTGTTGAGATTGGCGCACTTCTTTGTTGAAACTTCTGGTTCCAGTTCGCCGCACCATTTAGTGCGTCTCACTGAAATCCTCAGTTTCGCCTCGAATTGTACTCAATCTCAACAGTCCATACGTGGTGATAAAAATAAAAACTAGGAGATGGTTAGAAATGAAAACAAAAAAATATTTGATGCAATTACGATATTGTTGATAGTCATTCTATTTAGTTTGGCGGCGGCTATTTTTGGGATTACTTATTGGAAGGAGAAAAAGGTTGATTTGGATTTTAAATTTTTTAGTCAACTTAGAGCTAGCAAAGAATCAAATCAGATTACCAAAGGAGACCGAATTATAATTTCTTTTAGTGGACCAATTCAAACTGAAAGTGTCATGGATAATTTAATAATTGAGCCCAGATTAAATTTTGAAAGTAATTGGATTAACAATCATCAATTACAAATAATACTAAAAGATAATTTAGCTCCAGATTTTAATTATCGTTTGAAAATCAAAAGTTTTAAAAGTAAATGGGGAATCGTTAATGAAAAGAAAGAGAAAATATTTTCTACTGACCCTTTGCCTAAATTGACAAATTTTAATCCTATTGGTAGACAGACGGAAGTAAAAACTCAAGGAGATATTTATTTCGAATTTGAGGAATCTTTGGCTGAGCAATATTATTTAAAAATTAAAACTGAACCGACTTTTGAATTTGAAAATGTAGAAACAGAAATTGAAAACAGAATCATCATTAAACCAGCGCTTGAATTAGACTTTGACACTGAATATTTTTTGACGATTGAAATAAAGAGCCGTAATTATTTTGATTTTAGTAAGGAGGTTATAAAGACTTCTTTTAAGACTGAGAGGCCGCCAGTGGTTGTCTATGGTTGGGATAGCAATAATATCCCAATTAAAACGGAAAATAGATTAGATTTAGCGGTGCCTTCAATTTTAGTCGGTCGGTATATTGATATTAATTTGACTGAACAGAATTTATATATTTTTGAAGATGGTCGAGAAGAAGGGGCTTATAAAATTTCAACTGGTTTAAGGGGACTGGATACTCCTATTGGGGAATTTAAAGTTATGGCGAAAGCGACACGCCCTTGGTCGGCTAAATATGGTTTGTACATGCCGTGGTTTATTCAATTTACTAATCAAGGGCATGGAATTCATGAACTTCCAGAATGGCCAGGAGGCTATAAGGAAGGAGCTAATCATTTAGGAATACCAGTTTCGCATGGTTGTGTGAGATTGGGAGTGGGGCCGGCGAAAAAAGTTTATGAGTTTGTAGAAGTTAATACTCCAATAATTATACATTACTAGGCTCGACTTTTGTTTTCGGCGCACTTCCTCGTTGGGTTTTCCGCCATTCTCTCGATGCACCATCTAGTACATCTCGTTCGGTGCTCAAATCCGCCTTGAATTGCACTCGAAAACAAAAGCCTCAGAGCATTAAATCGAATTTAAAACATTATAATTTATTTAGTAAAAAATAAAATTGAAAAAAAGATCCGGAAAACATGATTTACTTAAATTAATTGGTATTTGGGCGATGTTGCTTGATCATATTGGTTGGGTGATTTTCCCTCATCATACTATTTTGCGAATTATTGGACGGCTGGCTTTGCCTATTTTTTGCGCTGGAATAGCCCTCGGATACCAAAGAACTTCTAATTTTAAGAAATATTTTTTTCAATTGCTTTTGTTCGGATTAATTTCTCAAATTCCGTATAATTTACTATGGAATACTCACAAAATAAATATTATTTTAGCGTTGGTTCTTTCTTTATTTTTAATTTATCTCGTAGATAAAAAGAGATATTTATGGTCCGTTGGCATTTTTTGGCTGAGTACAGTTTTATTTATTGAGTATAGTTGGTATGCACCAACCATAGCGTTGATATTTTTTAAATTTAAAGACCAGAAAAAAATAGCGTTTGTTTTATTATTTTTGGCAACTTTTGGCTATATTCAACAAACGAGTGCTTCAATTCAATGGTATGCTTTAATCGGATTTTTTATCGTTTTATTTATGCCGGAAATAAAATTAAACTTTAAATTAAATAAATATATATTTTATTTTTTTTATCCGTTACACTTGTTGATACTTTATTTGATTTTAAGGTGGATTTGATTTTGTGGAAGTTGGAACACTGGTGATAATACGCTACTATAATTTATAATCTGTAATTTATAAACAATTTATAATATCTAATTTTAAATTTTTAAACCACTAGTTAAAAACTTGATTTTTGTTTGTAAATTAGATATTGAAAATTAGATATTGTTTATAAATTACAAATTATAAATTATAAATTTAAAGCGGAGTTAGATTCGGTTTCAAAGTAGACTTTTCTATAGTAGAATACTTATAAATTCGATAAGCAACACTATGTCTGAAATTAAAAAAATTCTAATAATTGATTCCAATGCGTTGATTCATCGGGCTTATCATGCCTTGCCTCCTTTCACGACTAAGCAGGGAGTTTTGGTGAATGCTGTTTACGGATATATTACAACTTTACATAATGCTATTAACAAGGTTAAGCCGGATTATATTGTGGCTACTTTTGATTTACCCAAGAAAACTTTTCGTCATGAAATGTTTGAGGATTATAAAGCTAATCGAAAAAAGGCTCCAGATGATTTATATGCTCAAATTCCGTTGGTTCGACAATTTTTAAAATCTTGTGAAATTCCAATTTATCAAGAAGGTGGATTTGAAGCTGATGATGTGATTGGTAGTATCTCTAACGCTTTAAATAGCAATAAAGATATTGAAAAATACATCGTGACTGGAGATAGGGATACTCTACAATTAGTCAACGATAACACCAAAATTTTTACTTTAGGGCGAGGAATTAATGATCCAGTAATTTTTGATAAAGAAAAAGTAATTGAAAAATATAAAATAGATCCCAGTCAAGTGGTTGATTATAAAGCGCTGAGAGGAGATCCGTCAGACAATATTCCTGGAGTGGCTGGCGTAGGAGACAAAACCGCTACTGATTTGATTTTAGAATATGGAACTTTAGAAAATCTTTATGCCAACTTAGATAAAGTGACTTCCGAGGCAATTAAGAAAAAACTAGAAAAAGATAAAGAGCGAGCTTTTTTGAGTCAAGAGCTAGCGAGAATAAAACAGGATATGAAAATTGATTTTGATTTAGAGAAAAGCAAAAGAAAAGATTTTAATAACGAAAATTTTCGGCAGTTTTTAATTAATTTGGAATTTAAATCTTTGTTAAAAAGATTTTTCAATGGAGAAAATCAATCTGGTCAGGAAACTTTTCTCATAAAAGACTTTAAAGATATTCGAAATAAGTCTGGTTGGGAAAAGATGATTAAGTTAGCTCAAAAAACCAAAAAAATTGCAATTTCCTTTCATAATCAAGAAGGCAAAAAACAGTTAGAGAAAATTGGAATCGCTCTAAAAAATGGAAAAAAATTTGAAAGTTTTTTTGTTGGAGGTGATTGGGTAAAGAGAATTGGAGAAATTTTAGTGGATGCTGAAATTTTGAAAATTGGCTATGACATTAAAAGCAGTTTGAGTTATTTTGTTCAAGAAACTCAAAAGAACAAGAAAGATTTTTTGAATAATTTTTTTGATATTCAAATTGCTAGTTATTTAATCAGCGCTGGATCGGGAAATAAATTAGAAAAATTAATTTTTGAAGAATTTGGTGAAGAGTTGAAATATAAAACTACCAAGAGCGGTCAAGCTAGTTTGTTGGTGGATAATTCAGAATCGGAACAAAAAGAACTACTGGAACAAGCTATCTGGATTTATAAGCTACAAGAAGAATATTCAAATAAGATTAATATAATTAGTCAGGAACAAACCAAAAATGAAATTGAGAGGAGAACTGGTAGTCTGAAAAAGCTTTTGGAAAATTTAGAAAATCCTTTAATGAAAATTTTGGCTCAAATGGAAGTTTGGGGAATTAGAGTGGATCGAAAAATTTTTGAAAAAGTTTCTCAAATCACGGATGATGAAGTCAAAAAATTAGAAAAAGAAATTTTTGAATTATCAGGACAAGAATTTAATGTCAATTCGCCTAGTCAATTGGCTGGAGTTTTATTTGAAAAAATGGGGATTTCAACAGTCGGAATTAAAAAAGGTAAAACTGGATTTTCTACAGATGCTAATCAATTAAAAAAGCTTGCTGATAAAAATCCAATTATAACTAAAATTGAAAGATATCGGGAAATTTTTAAAATGAAAACTACTTATGCCGATGCTTTGCCGAAATTAATTGCTGACGACGATCGAATTCACACCACTTTCAATCAAACTGTAACGGCGACTGGTCGGCTATCTTCTTCTGAACCTAATTTACAAAATATTCCTCGAAAAGGAGAATTAGCCAAAATGATTAGAACGGCTTTTGTAGCAGAAGAGGGAAAGAAGTTGGTTGCGGTTGATTATTCTCAAATTGATTTGCGAGTGGCGGCTCATGTTTCAGGTGATCCAAAAATGATTGAAGTTTTTCAAAATGATCGAGATATTCATAAAACTACGGCGGCTTGGGTGAATGGTATTGAACTAAATAAAGTCACTAAAGAGCAAAGGAAAGAAGCTAAATCTTTAAATTTTGGTGTTTTGTATGGAATGGGAATTTATGGATTTATGCAAGATAGCGGGGTTTCTAGAGAACGGGCCGAGTTTTTTATTGATCAATATATGAAAAATTTTAATGTTTTAAAAAAATATTTAGATAAGACTAAAGAATATGCGGCTGAGTATGGTTATGTGGAAACTGAAATAGGAAGAAGAAGATATGTTAGTGGAATTAATTCCAGTAACTTTCAGGTTAAAAATGCGGCTGAAAGAATCGCTATTAATTTACCGATTCAAGGGCTAGCGGCTGATATTATGAAGAAGTCGATGATTGATGTGCAGAATGATATTCTTATTAATTATACAGAAGACGAAGTTAAAATGATTTTGCAAGTTCATGATGAATTAATATTTGAAGTTGAGAATAAATTGGTTGATAAATTTTCTGAAGAAATTAAAAAGTCTATGGAAGAGGCTTATCAATTGAAGGTGCCTTTGAAGGTTGAGGTTTTAGTGGGGAATAACTGGAAAGAACTGTGACAATGAACAATGAACAATTAATAATTAACAATCGGGAGATTGTTCAATCCAATTTTTAATTTTTAAATAAAACTTAAACTCTAATTTTTAAACTTCGCGCGCGAGCTGTTTCGAACCTGCCTACCGGCAGGCAGGTTTAAAAATTAAAATTTATTTATAAAATTATAAAATTAAAAATTAAAAATTGAAACAAAATCAAATAAAGTATTTTTTTAAAATGATAATTAAGAGGAAACGGTTTATCTCTGAAATAAAAAACAAAAGATGAGTAGAAATTATTTTAAGGCAGTAGCAATTTTAGCTGGAACGGTTTTGGGAGCGGGAATTTTCGCAGTGCCTTATGTTGTTCAAAAAGCGGGAATTTTATCTATTCTTATTTATTTTCCGTTGCTATATACTGCTCAACTTATTTTGCACTTGATTTATGCTGAGATTGTTCTTTCAATCTCCGAAAAACATCGAATGGTAGGTTATGTGGGGGTTTATTTTAATGGTTTTTTCAAAAAGATTGCCTTCTTAATTACTCTTTTAGGAAAGCATGGAACTTTGGTGGCTTATATTATTTTGGGTGGAATTTTTTTACATCAACTTTTGAGTCCTTGGTGGGGCGGAACATTATTTTTTTATACAATAATTTTATTTTTAATCGAAACGGCCGTAGTTCTTTTTGGTTTAAAAACGATTGCTAAAGCGGAGTCTTTTTTGGCGATTTTATTGATAGTAGCGATTGGCGGTTTGAGTTGGCGAAGTTTGGGCTATTGGGATTTTGATAATTATGAGTTGTTAAATTTTGAAAATTTATTGCTACCTTATGGAGTCATCTTTTTTGCCATTGGTGGTCAAGCTGCTATCCCTGAGGTTTGTCGACTTTTGAAAAACGAAAAACGTAAAATCAGAAGTGCTATTGTTTGGGGGACAGTCTTGCCAGTAGCTTTGATTGCTTTTTTCGCTTTTTTGATGATTGGAGTTACGGGAATTAATACTAGTCCTGATGTTTTAACTGGATTGAGTTCTCAATTGGATAGTCGAATGATGGTGCTGGCTTTAATGTTCGGTCTTCTAGCAGTGATAACTTCTTATATTGTTATTTCGCAATCTCTTCGAGAAGTTTATTGGTGGGATCAGGGAGTTAATAAATATTTAGCTTGGCTTTTAGCAACTACTGTGCCTTTTGGATTATATTTGATGGGAATTCGAAATTTGACTGGTGTAGTAGGATTGACCGGGGCAATCACAGGAGGATTGTATGGAATAATTTTAATTGGAGTTTATTCCAAAGTTAAGCGGAAGAAAAAAAGAAAAGTGGTTTTAAAAAATGATTTGAGTAAGCGTTTAGCAATAATTTTGTCCTTGGCTTTTGTCCTCGGAACAATTTTGGAAGTGATTGGTGTTTTTAAATAAATTACAAATCCAAAATTACAAATTCCAAATAAATCACAAATTACAATTTTTTAAATCCAAAACTTTCTTGAGTTTATATATTTAGGCAAGCAGGATATTTTGAACATTTGAATTTTAAATATTGGTGCTTGTTTGGAATTTGGTACTTTGAATTTGTGATTTAGAATTTTTAGAAATTGGATGAATGGAATATTTAGAAGTAACGTTCATGGTGATTTAAATATTAAATAAATTTTTGTGCCTGAGTTGCCAGAAGTAGAAACAGTTGTAAGGGATTTGAGGGAAAAAACTATTGGTTTTAAAATAGTTGATTTTTGGACAGATTGGGAGAAGTCGATTAAATTGCTTTTGCGAGATTTCAAAAAAGAAATTATTGGGCAGACGATTGAAAAAGTTGAGCGACGGGGAAAAAATATTTTGATTTTTTTGAGTGGTAGTTGGGTGATGTTGATTCATTTGAAAATGACAGGGCATCTATTATTTAAAGATGATGATTCCAAGAAAAGTAAATATTTTTCTGAAAAAGTCAACCAATATATTCGACATGCTTGGAGTTTGGGGCGAGGTAAAGAAAAAGCTAGCTTGGAGTTTTCTGATTTAAGAAAATTTGGGAAGATTCAATTAATAGAAAAAAATAAACTTGAAGATAATGAAAATTTAAGTAGGTTGGGAGTGGAGCCATTAGAAAAAATTTTTAGTGTGGATTATTTTTGGCAACTGACGCGTAATAAGAAAAAGAAAAATATTAAGATGTTGATAATGGATCAAGCTTTAATTGTCGGAATAGGAAATATTTATGCTTCCGAAGCTTTATTTGAGGCTCGAATTGATCCAAGAAGATTAGCAGGAAGCTTGAGGCGAGAGGAGATTAAAAAATTACATCAATTTATTATCAAAATTCTTAAAAAGGCGATTGTGTTGCGAGGAACAACTGATAGCGATTATCGAGATTCAAGTGGTGCGCCGGGGGGTTTTCAAAAAATTTTAAAAGTGTATAATAAAAAAGGTCAGAAGTGCGTTGAATGTGAAGGTGCTATAGAAAGAATAAAAATTGGACAAAGAGGAACATTTTGGTGTAAGAATTGTCAGAAATAACGTAGAGTGTTTAGTGTATGGTATTTAAGAATATATAATTAAGAATTTTTAATATTAAATTATAAATAAAAAATAATTTTTAAAAACAAATATGAATATTGATCCAAATGATTATAGTAAACAATTCGCTGGCCAGTCTAATATAGATAAAGAACCAGGGGATAAGCGTGAATTTGTTTGGAAAAAATGGGTGGCTTTTTTTGTAGTTATTATCGTAATAACAGGTATTCTTTGGTGGGTAGTTGGTAGCAAAAATTCTCGAAAAGGCGAATTAATTGAAATTACTCCTGGAAGTGTTAAACAGGGTGCAATTAATGTCGGAGAGGTTAGTCCAATTTCTGGATTGGCTTGTGAAAATTGGAATCGAAGACCGATTGCTGTGATGCAACCGGCTGATGTTCCTGCTAGACCACCAGCAGGAATGTTTGATGCTGATATGGTTGTGGAAATGCCAGTTTTGACTACTGGTTTTACACGACTAATGTCAGTCTATGTTTGTGGAAATCCAGAAGAGGTTGGTTCGATGCGAAGCGCTCGGCCAGATTTTGTGCATTTAGCTAAAGGTTTTGATGCGATCTTTGCACATTGGGGACGAGCTGAATTGGATTCATTTATTGAAAATTTAAATAGTGGAGTAATTGATAATTTGAATTGTAATGGTGATGCTGGTAAATCAGCCGTTGCTTATTGTTTCAGAAAAGAAGGGATGAGTCGAGGTGTCGATAGCGGATATGCTAAGTTTGACAAGCTTATAGAAGCGGCTAATAATTTTGGCTATAGAATGGACAGTAATTTTGCTGGTTATCCTCATCAAGCCGATTTGACTGAAGAAAAAAGAATAGAAAAGGGTAATTTAGAAATTGGATATCCTGGGGATTTGGAAGTTTCTTATGATTATGATAAAAAAACCAATTCCTATATTCGGTATTGGGGAGGAGAGAGACAAACTGACAGAAACAACGGCAATCTAATAACTCCTAAAAATATTGTAGTATTATTGTCCAAGGACGTGGATATGGAAGAAGATCCTCATTATAATAATATGGAATTGGGAGATCCTTGGTATGATAGTATTGATTCTGGTGAGGCTTATTATTTTATGAATGGTGAGGAAATTAGAGGACGATGGAGTAAAGACAAATCCAAGATAGATTCAAAATTAATTTTGACTGATTCTAACGGAATGGATATTAAATTTGTTCCGGGGCAAATTTGGTTAAATGTCGTTTATCCAAACATGAAGGTTGATTGGGATCCTGGGGTTTCTTATGCTGAAGACTTAGTCAACTAGTCGAGACTACACGTTCGGCAACTTTTAAATAAAAATTTCCGCTACTCGCTCCATTTACGAATTCGAGTAAACTTCGCTCGTTGCTCAATTTTTCTTTAAAATTTGCTCGAATGTGAAGCTTCTTGGGTTTATAGTTTTAAAATTAAGTTAAATTCTTGCTAAGAGTATTTTGTGGGGAGGAAGATTTTTTAACTCATCAAGCGGTACGGGAATTGAAAAAAGATTTTGCCGAAAAAAATCCTCAAACTTTAGTGGAAATCTTCGATGGTGGTGAAAGCCTGGTCGAAGATTTTTTGCGTTCTTTAGGCCAAGGCGGAGGACTTTTTGCTAAAAATAAATTGATTATTTTAGAAAATATTTTTGAATATAGCACAAGAGATCAAGAACGAGTTTTGGATTTTTTGAAGAATAAATTTAGTTTTTTAAAAGATATTCAATTGGTAATTACTTGGAGAGGTAAGCCTCGAGCGAACAAACTATTGAATTATTTAAAAAAGAAAGGAGACGTAACGGAATTTAAAAAAATTACAGTTTTAGAAGCGGAAAATTTTATTGCCAATAAGTTAAAGGGAATAAATGAAATTGAGCCAAGAGCAATTAAAAAATTAGCAATGATTTTGAATAGTAATTTGTGGTTGCTAGATCGAGAACTAGAGAAATTAATTAATTTTAAATTAGGGGAAATTATAACTGAAAAAGATATTGATGAATTAGGCGAAGGTGAGGTTAGTGCAAAAATTTTTGATTTAGTAGATGCTGTAGGAAATCAAAATAAGAAAAGAGCACATGAGCTATTAATTTCTTTGTTGGATAAAGGGGCAGACGGTTTTTATATTTTATCAATGATGATTTTTCAAATAAGGAATTTGGCTTTAGTATCAAGTTGCAAAGAAAAAGGGATTTTTAATTTTCAAGAAATAGCCCAAAAAACAGGATTACATCCTTATGTGGCTCAGAAAACTTTGTCTCAGTTAGGGCAGTTTGGGGTTACTCAAATAAAAAAAATTTATCAAAGAGCATTTTTACTTGACATAAATTCTAAATCTGGGAAAATAAACATAAAGGAGGCACTAGAGGATTTTATAATTAAGTTATAAGGGCTCTGGTAATTTTTAAAAAATAAAAAATAATATGAAACAAAACGTTTTAAAAATGACGGTTTTAGTCATTGGAGGTTTTTTGGTGATGCCATTGGCTACGCAGGCTTTTTCGGGAACAGACACAAGTAATGCTCGGGTAAAAATTTATGCAGAGCAAGGTAATGATTGGTTTCGAGCTTTAACTGCCAGAGCTGACTATACTGGAGTTTTAGAGCTTAAAAATATGTTACCCGGTTGGTATGAAGCTAAGGTTGATACTGAAGATCAAAAATCTGGACAAACAGTTGCTTTGAAAGCTAGAATGCTCGATCTAGATGGCAGAAGGTTAAAAGAAAAGACTAATGTTGATTTATTTTATGAAACTGCAGCTGGAGTTAAAACGGCTATTTCTACTGTTGAAACCGATAAAGACGGTTGGTTGAAAGTTGCGGGATTGAATCCTGATGTTAAATATAAATTTGAATTTTCGGACAATGATGACTCAAGCGTTAGTAAAAAAGATAATAAAACTCGAATTAAATGCAAAGCTCAGATTGATGATAGCGATTGGTTTTCAGCTTATTACGGAAGAACTGACGAAAATCAGGTACTAGAGGTTATTAACGTTTTGCCTGGAAAATATAAATTCAAATACAAAGAAGGGGATAGAGATATTGCGCTTCCATTTACTTTAAGTGCTAGAATGTTGGATGAAAAAGGTGAACGATTAAAAGAGGCCACTAAAGTTCATTTGTGGGCTTATCTAGGACCAGAAAAAACTAAAACTTTTGCTGGTGAAGTAGTAACGAATGCAAGAGGAGAAATTACTATTCCTGGGTTAATGCATGGAGTTAAATATAAAGTTAAGGTGATTGAATAATAAATACTTTTAGATAAACAAAAAACCGTTCTAGGGAGACGGTTTTTTGTTTATCTAAAATAATTTCTATTTCAAATTATTCCAAAGTGAATTAAATAGTAATTTGTAGGATTTAATTACGTTTTTTTGTTTGATAATTTGAATAGCCTTTTTTTCGAAAACAAAGATTTTATCGGCAATGACAATGTTTTGGTCGATTATGTTATTTTTTAAAAACTTATTTTCGATAAAGCTTTTAGACCTATTCTTCATTTTGAAAGAGTGAAGTTGTTTTACTTCGAAAGAAGCCCCTAATTTTTTGTGAAGGTTTGATAAAGTCTGACTGATATCTTTGTTCGAAACAGTTGAAAGGACATAAATTTTTGAAGATTGACAGTTGGCTAGTCTTTCTATCGCTAATCGCATTTTTTTGTCAGTAAAAATTTCAATAATGTTTTCTTTAGAAGAGAAGCTATATTGATCTTGAAGGGTGTTAATTATTCTTAAAAACTCTCGTTCCTGTTCTTCAGCCTGTCTTTTTTTAATTTTAAGCATATTCAAAAGAGTGTCAGGAGAGCCGGCAATAAAGTAGTTTCGTTTGCCTTTTTGAATAGTATTTATTAGATTTTTCTTTTTGAGATCTTTTAAGACTCGGTAAACCGTAGGTCGACTTAGTTCAAGTTTTTGGGCTATTTTTTGGACACTACAATATCCCAATTCCAATAAAACCAAATAGACATCGGCTTCTTTTTTGCTTATTCCTAATTTGCAAAGTTCACTGGATAAATAATTATAGCTTTTCATTGAATCGCTTATTTTATTAACGTTCAATTATGACATTTTAAACTAACATTTGCAAGAGTATTTATTGAAATTTGCAAAAGTGTCCAGAATAATTTTATTAAACGTAAGACAACAAAGGGCTTAGAATAAGGATCATTAAGATTTATATATAATTTTGTTTCACGTTCTCTTGACAAATATTTATTAAAATGGTAGGATGTCATTATCTGAAATAGTAATTATTTAATTTCTTAATTTCAGGTCAAATGAAAAAATATTTGTTTAAGAAAATAAAAATCATAGTAAGAAAATTTCCTGATGAGAGGGAAAGATACTTTAGATTTTATCAAAAATTTCAATTTCAAAAAATTCAAATATAAAACAAAAAACCAAACGTTAAGTTTGGTTTTTGTGTAAATAAAGAGTTGAATTAATTATTAAAAGCCCAGTTAAATAGTATTTCAAGCTTCGCTTAAAATAATTTAACGGGCCAAGCAAAAAAATGAAAAAAAAAGAGTTTCCGATCTGGTTTAAAATTGAAACGATGCTTTTCGCATTTTTTTCTGGAGCCATTGGGATTAACTATTTTAAAATGAGAGGAGAGTTAGATATTTTGGACGCGCGATATTTGTTGACAAAATTGATAATTTTAATGAGCATTGTTTTTCTAATCTGGTTGATTTCATTCATTCTTTGTTGTCACAATAAATAAATTATTTGAAATATTTTTAGAAAATTGCGTGTTGATTTTTGAGAAAATTAATCCGGAATTTTTTAATTTAGAAAATTTACTTTGAAAAGAAAGGGAAAAGGAGATCATCATGAAACTTATTCGATTTTCATTTTATGCAATTTTTGCCAGATTAGTCAGAGCGGGATTGGTTATCCTTGGTCAACAAAAAAAATTGGATGTTGCTTTTATCTCTAATTATCGAGATGAGGTAGATGTCTTAAAATTTGGGTTTTGGTCGGTAAAAAATCTTCCCAGTGTCCTTTCTTGGACGAGATATAAATGGGAGGGACTAACTGGTCGATTGTTTATGATCGGTTCGGTTACTGAACAAATAGCTGGGGATAAATCAACAAAAGAGACGCTAGTAAAAGCTCAGGATCAATTTATTAAGGCTGTGACTAAAGCTGTAAATTTGGGAGCTAAGGTGATTTTGTATGCAGCAGCCACCAAGCGTCTTTTTAAAAAAGGAGAACTCGAAGCATTATTTCCTGAAACTATTTTTACTTTAGGAGATAATTTCACAGGACTTCTCTTGGGAGAAAGGATTAAAGAGGCATTTCAGCTTTCGAATATTGATTTTAAAACAAGCAGAGTTCTTCTGATTGCTCCTTACGGATTACTTGGCGGCATTTCTTTGCAATATATTTTAAGATCGGGTTGTGATCTTATTTGCATGGGAAACCCCAAAAGAAAAGATCTTTTGGAAAAATTGGCCGTGCAATATAAATTTAAAACGGCCTATAATTTCGAGGATGTCGGGGAAGTTGACATGGTAGTAGCTTGTAATAGTGCATCTGCCGTTCAGCTTATTCCTGAGCGGATTGAAAAGATTCGGAAGACGGGGCTGAGAGTGATCGTTATTGACCCTAATGAACCTCAAAATATGACGCCTCAAATGATGGGAAACAGTGCTGGCAAAGTATTGCGATACGACGCTGGAAACGGTTTTTCTCGAAGATTGCAATATATCCTAGGAGATCTGTCTTCTAGTCTCCTGCGACTTCCTCCGAGCGTTTCCTGGGGTTGTTTCTGCGAAACTTTTATTATTGCCAAGCATTATTCTGAATTGGCAAAAGAAGATTGGTATGAAATTTCCTTGAAAAATATCAAGTTGATGTATAAATTTTTTGGGGATAAGGAGGGGCAATTTGCTCTTCCTGAGCCGACTTGCCACACAAAAAAAATCACCTCTTTTGATCTTGAGGAAAAATCAAGAACAAAAGAAATTTTTCTGCAAATTAGTAGAATGCGATTTGCGGAAGGATTAAGAATGCTTTTTTGAAAAAAGATAAAAGCCAACAGTTATAATTATAACTGTTGGCTTTTTTTGTTGCAATTGATGTTTTAATTTTTTTCTTGATTATTTTAATAAAAAAAGCTAAAATTTAATAAAGAATTAAGAAACTATCGAAAAATGTTATTAAATAGTATCTTTAACGCATTTTAGTCTTAATCTAAATCAAAAATTTAATAAAAAAATCAGCTTTTTGGTGATTTAAATAAAAAAATAAAAAAATATGAAATCATTGAGTATAATAGAAATTTTTCCGGTTATTAGCATGATTTTTATGTTGAGCGTTGGTTTTTTTGTTTTGCTTAGAAATAAAAAGATAATATTGAATCAACTTTTTTTCTTAATATCCTTAGTGTTTTCTGTCTGGATGTTGGGAACTTTCATGATGTTTATTTCAGGCGATAATGAAAAGGTGATTTTTTGGGATAGATTTATTTATTTAGGAGTGGTTTTTATGCCGGCTTTGCAATATCATTTTAGTGTCATTATTACAAATAGTAATAAAAAAAGAAAAATACTTGTTTTATGGGCTTATATATCTTCTTTCTTTTTTTTATTTATTAGTAGGTCGACATTGTTTTTAGACGGTATTTTCGTTTATCAATGGGGAGTTCACTCTGAAGCTAAAATTTTACATCACTTTTTTCTAGGATTTTTCTTTTTTTATGTTTTTGCTTTATTATATAATTTATTTAAAAAACATAGAGAAACCAGTTCTAAAGTCGAAAAGTATCGATTAATTTATCTAATGATAAGTTTTTCGATTTTGAATCTTGTTGGCGGAATTGCCTATCTACCTGCTTATAAAATTTCGATTTATTCTCCTGTAGCACTAATTGCCCCTCTAATTTTTTCTATCTTAGTTTCTTATTCTATTATAAAATACCGAGTTTTTGATATTAAATTTGTTTTACGGCAATCCTCAGTTTATATTTTGTCGCTGGCGGTTATTTTTGGATTGACTTCAATTGTTAAGATCATTGCCAGTAAATATTTAAGCGAGTTTGTTTTCTGGGTAGATTTAACGGTGGTATTTTTTGCCGTAGCCACTTTTCCATATATCAAAGAAAAATTTGCTAAATTTACTAATCAGTATTTTTTTACCTCCCTTTATGATAGCCAAAAATTAATTTTAAAAACTAGCAACGAATTAAAGACCGTTTTGAATATTGAGAAAGTTTATGATTTTCTATATGAAATTTTTTCTGATAATTTGCACACCAGAGCTTTTGGAGTGTTGACTTACAAAGATGAGACCAAAAGTTATGAATTACAATACAATCAAGGTTTTAAGGTGAAGAAAGGCGATAATTTTGATAGGAATATAGTAGTGGAAGATAATTTTATTAAGAAAAATAGGATAGTTATTACGGAAGAGCTGAAAAGTCTTCATTATAATGATGAAACTAAAGGGTTAATTGATCTTCTGGAATCTTTGGGAGTCGAATTGTTAATTCCATTAAAGGTGAAGGGTTACACTATTGGTCTTTTGGTGATAGGCTCTAAAGAAACGGAAGAGGTCTATAATGATGAGGATTTACAAGTTTTGGAAATTATTGCCGGACAAGCAGCCGTAGCTATTGAAAACGCTCAACTTTATTCAGAGGTTAAAAAATTCAATGTTCGTTTAAAGAGAGAAGTCAAGAAGGCTACTGGTGACGTTGAAAAAGCCAACGACAATTTGACCTCCACCAACAAAAAACTTTCTACTGCTTATAAAAGTCTTAAACAATTAGATATCGCTAAAAACGAATTTATTTCGATTGCTTCTCATCAATTAAGAACTCCGTTGACCTCGATTAAAGGTTTTATTTCTTTAATTAGAGACGGCGATTACGGAAAAATTGATCGAGGAGTTGATGGGGCTTTGAAGAAAATTTTTATTTCCAATGAAAGATTGATTAAGTTGGTGAACGATCTGCTGAGTTTGTCTAGAATTGAATCAGGGAAATTTACTTTCCATTTTGAAAAAAATGATATTGCTAGAATGGTTAAAAATATTGTTGATAATTTTAGTTTAGAGGCTGAAGATCGAGGTTTAAAAATCAAATATGTTAAACCAATTAAAAAAATTGCTCCTTTTGTTTTTGATCGGGATAAAATTCATGAGTCGGTTTCCAATATAGTGGATAACGCTATTAAATATACTCCTGAAGGCAAAATTGAAGTTAAAATAGAAAATTTAAAGAGTAAGATCAGAATAATAGTGTCAGATTCTGGAAAAGGAATGGAGAGGGAGGAATCTAAATATGTTTTTGAAAAATTCAGAAGAGGAGTTGGTAGCAGCAGTTTAAATACAGAGGGAACCGGTTTAGGATTGTATGTTTGTAAAAAAATTATTGATGCTCATAAAGGAAAAGTTTTGGCTCAGTCTGAAGGTCCAGGCGAGGGAAGTCAATTTATTATTGAATTGAAAAAAGACTTTAAGCCTGATAATAAATAGCAAATATTTTTCTTAAAATAAAAAACCGCCAGCCAGCGGTTTTTTTTCAGAATAGACACTTCTATAAGCGTGTCTATGGTGGTTGCTACTAAATCTATTTTATAATTTTATTGATTTCTTCTTCAAGAGTTTTCAAAATGTCTTTTTCCAGAACGGTTTTGAGAATTTTTCCTTTGGCAAAAATAACCGCTTTACCGTGGCCACCCGCAATGCCGATGTCGGCTTCTTTGGCTTCGCCGGGACCGTTAACCACACAACCCATAACGGCGACTTTGATAGGCTTGTCAATTTTTTCAAGAAATTTTTCAACTTTTTTAGCTAAACCAACCAAGTCTATTTCGCAACGGCCACAAGTGGGGCAGGAAATCATCTCAGCCCTTTTATCTCTCTTGTCTAAAGATTGCAAAATAGTATAACCAACTTTTACTTCTTCTTTCAAAGAACCAGTAAGAGAGACTCGAAGAGTAGCACCGATTCCTTCTTCAATTAAAATTCCAATTCCGATGGCATTTTTAATAGTGCCGACAAAGGAAGTCCCAGCGTGGGTGACGCCAAGATGAAGAGGATAATTAACTTTTTGGGATAATAAGCGATAAGCTTCAATCATTGGAGGAACTTCACTGAATTTAATAGAAATTAAAATATCGTGGAAATTTAGTTTTTCTAAAATTCGAACATGGCGTAAGGCTGACTCAACAGCGGCTTTGGGAGTTTGACCATATTTTTCTAATAAATCTTTTTCAAGTGAGCCACCATTAATTCCGATTCTAATAGGAATTGATTTTTTTCTACAAGCGTTTACAACAGCTTTAATTTTTTCTTCTGATCCAATATTACCAGGATTGATTCTAACTTTGTCAATACCCTGTTTAATCACTTCAAGAGCTAGTTTGTAGTCAAAATGAATATCAGCCACTAAGGGGATATGGATTTGTTTTTTGATGGCGCCAATTGCTTGAGCAGCTTTCATGTCCGGAATGGCCACTCGGATAATTTCACATTTATTTTTTTCTAATTCTAGAATTTGTTTAATTGTGGCTTTGATGTCCCGGGTGTCAGTGTCGCACATTGATTGAACTCGAATTGGATTATTACCTCCTAAGAAAAGTGAGCCAACCTTAACGATGGAAGATTTATATTTTTTCATAAATACTTTTTTAATAAACTAAATTTTTTCTAATTTACCTTATTATTATATGCACAAATTTTAGTGTTTGAAAAGTTGCAAAAATTTTTGGTTGATTGTTCTGAGTTATTATTGTATTATTTAATTAATATAAGATTTTTCAATTTTTTATAAAATAAAGATGAAAGATAATTTTCAAATAGCTTTTAATATAATTATGATTATTGTAATTTTATCTATTATGTTAATTATTTCTTTTAGGTCTAAGTTGGCTAAATCAAAGAATCCAGAAAAAGAACAGGCAGCTTTGGCGGGGGAAACTATTGGCGTGGGAATTTTGATAGCATTTTTGATTTTTGCCGTTTTTGCTGTTGGATACTGGGGAAGTTAAAACTAATAAAATCTCAATGAATGTTGGAATTGTTCTGGCTTCGGGTCAAGGAAAAAGAATGAAGGCTAAAAAAAACAAGGTTTTATTAGAACTTCAGGGAAAGCCTTTGATTTATTATACAATTAAATCTTTTGAAGAATGTAACGAAGTAGACTTAATTGCTTTGGTTTGCAAACCAGTCGAGAAAGATTTTTTCCAAGGTATTATTGAAAAATATAAATTTAATAAAATTAAATATTTAATTGATGGTGGACAGGAGCGTCAAGATTCTGCTTATAACGCAGTTTTTTATTTAGAAAAAGCTTTGCCTAAAAAAGAGGAAAATATTCTTTTGTTTCATAATGGAGCAAATCCTTTCGTGACTGAAGAAGAAATTAATCGATCTATTCAAACTGCTAAGAAATATGGAGCTTGTGTGGTGGCACATTCGACTAAAGATACAGTTAAAGAAGTTAACGAGGAAGGTCTAGTGATTAAAACTTTAGAGCGGAAGAAATTGTGGAATATGCAAACTCCGCAGACGATTGAATTTGAATTGGCTAAGAAAGCTTTCGGTCAAGCGCGAGAGGATAATTTTATTGGGACCGATGATGTTTCTTTAGTTGAAAGATTGGGAGATCCAGTTAAAGTAATTGAAGGCTCGGAATTTAATTTTAAAATTACTACGCCGATCGATTTGGAGTTGGCAGAAATTATATTTAAGAATAATCAGTAAATAAAATTTATGATTAGAGTCGGGATAGGACAAGATTCTCATCGATTTTCTGAAGATAAAAATAAACCGTTGATTTTGGGTGGGGTGGAATTTTCGGGAGAGCCTGGTTTAAAATCAAATTCTGATGGGGATCCAATCATTCATGCCATTTGTAATGGTTTAGAGCAAGCTATCGGCGGCGGTTCTTTTTCGAGCTATGCTGATTTGATGTGTCAGGAAGGAATTACTGATAGTAAAGAATACCTAAAAAAAGCGTTAGAACATATTCAGAACAAAGGTTATCAGATTAATAATATTGGAATTAATATTGAAGCTCAGTATCCCAAAATAGATCCAATGGCGAATGAGATTAGACAAAAGTTGGCAGAAATAATGGAAATAAGCGTTGATTTAATTGGAATTACTGGGACAACCGGAGAAAACTTGACGGCTTTTGGACAAGGAGAAGGAATTCAAGTTTTTGCGATTGTTAGTCTAGTAACTTTCTAAAATTTTACTTGTTTAATACAAAAACAATGACTATTGTCAAAACTGAATCTTCAGCTAAAATTAATCTAACTTTAGAAGTTATTCGAAAAATGTCGAATGGTTTTCATGAACTTCGAATGATTATGATTAAATTATTTAATTTAAAAGATGATTTGGAGTTTGAGATAAAATCAGGAGAAAGAAAAATTACTATCGAATGTGATAATCCAGAAATTCCAGTAGGAAAAGAAAATATTTGTCATAAAGCGGTAACGATCTTTTTGAATAAATTAGAAAGAGAGATTGAAATTTTAATTAAAATTAAAAAAAGAATTCCAGTTGGAGCTGGATTAGGCGGGGGTAGTTCTAATGCGGCCTCAACTTTTTTGGTTTTAAACGAATATTTTAAAAAACCTTTTTCAAAAAAACAATTAATTGAAATGGCGGTAGAAGTAGGAAAAGATGTGCCTTTTTTTCTTTCGGAAAAAGATGGAGCTTTGATTCAAGGGGCGGGAGAAATAATTAAAGAAAGTTTTAATTTCAGTAAAGGTTGTTTTTTATTGGTTAACCCAGGAATTAATATTTCCACTAAAGAAGCTTATGGAAAAGTTTCAAAAAAATTAAAATTAATAAATAAGAAAAACCGAATTAATATTTCAGATAAAATGTTGACGGCCATTAAAAATAAAACTAAAAAAAGTTTGTCTAATTATTTTTATAATGATTTTGAGAAGGTTATAGAAAAGGAACATCTAATCATAAAAAAAATTAAACAGAATTTGCTGAATCTTGGAGCAACAGGAGCTTTAATGAGTGGTTCTGGCTCAACGGTTTTTGGCTGGTTTGAAAATTTGAAAAAAGCTAAAGAGGCTAAGAAAATGATTAAAAATAAGTATCAGGATTTTTTAGTAGAGATTGGCTAAATTAAGAAAATGTCTAAGATTTAGATTTCTCTTGACAACTTCAGGATTGTTTGCTAATTTTAAAAAACAGTTGAGGAAAAGACCTCGAAGAAAGTACATTTTTCTATTATTAATTATAAAAAGTCGGACTTAAAAAATCGATTAAAAATTAGTTGATAAGGGGAAAGACGATCAATCTTAGCGGAAGGGTTGAGATTGGTTGTTTTTTGTTGGTGTAGAACTTTCGCGTTTGGCACATTTCTTTGTCAAAACCTCCGTTGCTTTTCGATGTACCATTAAGTACATCTCATACGCTACTCGGTTTTTCCTCGAAATGCACTCAAACGCGCAAGTTCTGCTTAAACCAATAAGAACAGCTAGAACATTGAAAACTGAATAAATCAAGATTTTATATTTATATAAAATCCGACAAGATCATAGAATTAAAACAAGAAGTATATTTTTTAGAGTAGCGAAATTGTTTTCGAACAATTTTGCACGACCATCAAAATTTTTTGCGGTTAGTCCAAGCCACTTAGATTTATCCCCCAATAAGATTTCAACTAAATTTACCGATTTTCATCACAACTTGTTCAAAAATTGTTACCAATGCTTTGGCATTGCTAAAAATTTTTTAACGGCGTTGTACTAAAAATCCATTAAATTTATTTTGAAATTTTATTAAGGGATAAATCTATAATTAGAATCTCAAAATTCTTACATAAATCAAGTTTCTTTATTTATAAAGTAACTTGATAAAGGGAGTTTAAATTCGTTTAAATTTCTGAATTTTTTTGAGAGTTTGATCCTGGCTCAGGATGAACGCTGGCGGCGTGGATAAGGCATGCAAGTCGAACGCTTCACATTTATGTGTCGCGTGGCAAACGGGTTAGTAATACGTAGGAACATACCTCGTTCTTGAGAATAACCCCGAGAAATCGGGAATAATACTCAATAGTCTCTTCGGAGTAAAGCTTGGAAGACTATTCTAGAACTCAATTTTACTGTAAATCTATAATTTTAGTTAAATTTATCAAAAATTTCTTTGAATTAGCTTTGGCTAGTCCTGCAAAAATTATTTGAAAAATTTATCAAAAAATTATTGATTTTCGTAACAAACTGAGTTTTAAAACAGTCTTCTTGGCGGAATGAGAGTGGCCTGCGTCCTATCAGCTAGTTGGTAAGGTAAAAGCTTACCAAGGCTATGACGGGTAGGGGGCGTGAGAGCGTGATCCCCAACATTGGCACTG
>CAYWJP010000003.1:0-42635 GCA_964458715.1 uncultured Bdellovibrionales bacterium | reverse complement strand
TGTGACCCCACGGAGAATCGAACTCCGGTTGTCAGGATGAAAACCTGATGTCCTAACCACTAGACGATGGGGCCAATAAGATACTAGCAACAAAAGAAATAATACCATAAACATTAAGCTCAATCAAGAGAAAAGCTTCTGAAATAAATTTTACAATTTTAATTTAAAAAACCTTTAATTCAACTTTAACTATAAAAAACATTCTCAACTCAAATATCCCCAATTAACTAACCCCCCAATCACTAATTGACTAAACTAAATTGTTCATAACTTTCCTTAAATTTACTTGACACTATTTTTCAAAGAGCTAAAATATTTATAAGTATAAAAGGAGTTGTCCCTATAAAATCAGAAAATAAAAATTCCGTAAAATAAAATATGAAATTAAAAAAGGAATATTATTGTGTCATTGACGAAAATAATAAACCTGATTATCGACGTTTATTTGAAAGCAAAGACGATGCTCAAAAATGGATAAAGAAGATAAAGAATTCCACTCAAGGTGAGACTGTTTTGTTTGGTAAAAATAAAAAAGACTACTTTGTAGATGGATTGAGAACAGACTTTGTTAATCCTTACAAAAAACTTCATATCAAAAAAGGTTGTTGGTCTGTTTTGCGAGTTAAAAAATTAGTATTAATGGATAACTTTCAACCAGAAAAATTCTTCAAAGAAGTTGTTCGGGATCAACAGAATAGACTAATTTTTGATAAGCAAGAGGTTTCTGAAATTGAATTTGCTATCAATAAACCAAAGCTGAAATCTCCGCAATTACTTAAAGATTTTGCTAATATCAAAAATTTTGATTGGGAAAATACTTTTATCAAAAACAAATCTTTTGCCATGGCAACTTCCTTTTTGTTTTTGTTAACCATGAGTTTTTCCTTTTTTATCCAAAATGATGCTAACGAAAAAATCGCCTATGAATTAACCCAAGCTCAAAATCAAACCATTCAACAAGCTGCTCAGGCTCAAACTAAGGTTTTGGGGAAAATCACCGAACAGAAATCCGAAGAATCAGGAGAAGAATTGGAGACATTCGTTATGGATACTTTAAAACAATTTGAGAAAGTTAAGCAGGAAGATTTGGAAGATGAAATTAATAAAATTGTTGATGGTAGCCCAATGAAGAAAATGACTCCTTTAATTGCCCAGTTAGACAATCGGGTAGCCGCTTTCATGGTAGCTATTGCTAAAAAAGAAAGTAACCTCGGACGAAGAGTCCCAGTTTTGAATGGTGAAGATTGTTATAATTACTGGGGATACCGTGGCATCAGAGAACGAATGGGGAGTGGAGGACACACTTGTTTTGATAGTCCCAAAGACGCCGTTGAAACTGTCTCTAGGAGAATTAATGATTTAGTTAAAGCTGATATTGATACCCCCGAAGAAATGGTTATTTGGAAATGTGGATCTAGTTGCGCTGGACATTCTGATTACAGCGTTGAAAAATGGATTAGCGATGTAGAAATGTATTACGAAAAATTTGAAGAGGTAGAAATTCCTAACGCCTAGCACAAATTTGTCATAGAGGGTTTTGATCCTCAAAAAAACGGCCTGCCAGCCGTTTTTTACTTTATTCACCCTGTTGAATAATTTAATTGAAGATTAAATTAAGCAAGGCTTATTTAAAAGGGTAAACTTTCCACTTTTCACTTTCTGACTTTATGAACTTTATAGACTCTTAAACATAATACAACGCACAAACTCCAAGAACATTCATTTCTTCTTTCAATTCAGAAATTGACCACTCTGGAATAGCTCTTTGATTAAAAATACTTATTTGAGAGATCTCAACGGCCTTTTCTATAAAAATCTTCTGAGAGGAGAGACTTCCCCCAAAAACGATTTTTTCAGGATTGAAAATATTAATTAAATTAGCAATCCCATAACTAAAATATTCTTGGGCTTTTTCAATTACTACCCGAGCTTCCTCGCTACTTTCAACTTCAGCAAAAATTTCTTTGGTTTTTTTGTTTTTTCCAGTTTTTTCTAAATACATTTTTTCTATACCTCGCCCAGCTGAAATATCTTCCCAACGTTCCCACTTTCCATTAATAGACATTTTAATGTGGCTGAATTCAGTAGTTGAATTATCTTTGCCTCGTAAGACTTGCCCCTCTGAATTAATAAAACCGCCCCCTATGCCAGTCCCTAAAGTTAAAGTCAATAATCCCTGTTTGTCTTCGTTTCCATCAAAATAGTATTCACCCAAAACGAAAGCTTCTCCATCATTCTCCATTACCACTTGAAACCCAATTTCTTTTAAAAATTTGAAGCTAAATTCTTCTACGCCATAAATATTATCAACTTGGAAAATTTTTAAATTAACTGGATCAATTAATCTGGCAGTTGATATAGCGACTTTATTAGTTTCAAATTTAGTTTGATTTTGTTGACAATAATCGGTTACAATTTTTTCAATTTTTTCGGCATCGATTGGATTTTCGATTGTTTTCGAATCCAAAAATTCAAATTTCCTTCGACTAAAATCGATCTCAACTACGCTTTTGAAAATTTTAGTTCCTCCGATATCAAAACAAATAAATTTTTCTGTCATAAAATAATATTAAGCTATTAGTATCAAGTATTAAGAATACTTTATGAACTTTTGACTTTATTCACCCAGTTAAATAAGCTTAGCTTAATTTTAAAATTTTTTTAAAATTATTTAACAGGGTAAACTTTCTAACTACAATATATTTTTTATTTTGTCTATTATCTCAAAATTAGCAAAATCTTTAACAGTAATAAACACCATCAAAGCAATCAAAGCAAAAAATCCAACCGCGTTAACAGTTCCTTCTACTTTTCTATTCAAAGGTGATCCTTTGATTTTTTCGATTATTAGGAAAAAAATTCTTCCACCGTCTAAAGCCGGAAAAGGCAAAAGATTAATTACTGCTAAATTGACTGATAATAAAGCCATGAACTGTAAAATATAGGCTAAGCCTAATTGAGCCATTTTTCCTGTCATCACTGCAATTCCAACCGGACCGGCTACGTCGGCAGAAATAGTTTCAGCAGTAAAAAGTTTGATTATCATATCCACTAAAAAGGCGACAATAGCAATTACCATTGAAAAAGTAGTTTGAGTAGCTAACCAAATTGATTCAAAAAATCCATACTTAACAAAAGTAGTCCGAACTAATTGAACTCCCAATAGTCCTTGATTTTCTGGAGCTTCTTCTCTGATGGTGGTTTTTAGAGTCAACAAGCCTTTACTCTTGGCTCTTTTGACTTTGATGGAAATTTCCTGTCCTTTGTTATTTTTTGTAATTTTTTGAAATCTAGAAATGGTGTTTATGGCTATAATTTTTCCATCTGATTCAATCACAGAAATTACTTCATCACCCATTTCTAAACCCATTTCTTCAGCCGGCGTACTCTGTGCTACCTGAGCAATTTGAAGTTTGGCGTCGCTGGCTTGATTATTATCATTAATTGATTCAGGCAGTCCAATCTGAAAGGCGATGGAAAATAAAAATATAGCTAGAATAAAATTCATCAAAACTCCTGCAAAAAGGATTTTAAATCTTACCCAAGCCGATTGATTTACAAAGCTCTTAGGATCCTTAGCAACTTTTTCTTCGTCTTCTCCTCTAATTTTTACAAATCCGCCCAAAGGAATTAAATTGATAGAATAAACGGTTTCATCTTTATCTTTTGAAGATTCGTCCACTTCTCGATTTCCGAAAACCCAACGTCTCTGTCCTTTTTTATCTTTGTAAGTCCCAAGAATTCTCGGAGGAAAACCAAATCCAAATTCATCAGAAGGCACTCCGTTTCTTTTAGCTACTATAAAATGCCCCAGTTCGTGAACAAGGACTAATAACCCCAATATTAAAATAAATATTATAAAAGTTGTCATTTTGAATTTTTAATTTTTCAACTTTAAAAACTTTACAGACTTTAATGACTTTACAGACTTTAATGACTTTACTAACTTTAAGGACTTTATTCACCCAATTAAATAATCTTAGCTTAATTTAAAAATTTTTTAACAGGGTAAACTTTCTGAACTTTACAAACTTTCTAACTTTCTAACTCCCTTATACCTGCATCAAATCCTGCTCTTTTTTAGCCTCAATTTCATCCAATTTCTTATTATATTCATCTATTAATTTCTGCAAATCATCCTTGGCTTTAAATTTTTCATCTTCTGATATTTCTCCCTGTCTTTCTTTGTTTTGAACTCCACCCCAAAATTCCTCTCGATACCTTCTTATTCTGATCTTCATTTCTTCGGTTTTCTTTCCCAATTGTTTAACTAATTCCAATCTTCGCTCTTCAGTCATAGAAGGCATAATAATCCGAATTACATTTCCATCTTCGCTCGGATTTAAACCTAATTCTGATTTGCTAATCGCTTTTTGAATTTCCTTAATTTGATCTTTATTCCAAGGAGAAATTTCAATAGTTTTAGCGTCTAAAATGTTAATGGTAGCCATATGAATCAAAGGAGTTCGAACGCCAAAATAATCAACCTGGATATCTTCAACTAAGCCAGTGTTGGCTCTTCCAGTTTTCATTTTCCTTAAATCAGATTGGTATTGTTCCACGACTTCTTCGAAATTTAATTCTAAATCATCAATATTTTCAATGCTCATAATATTTTATAATTAAATTAAAACCCTAGTTTTAATCCAGTCTTGACTTTGTTGGTTCCCAAATATATTAGTTGACTATTGTTGGGATTAATTTTTATCAATTCTATTGAAGCTCCCGTACTAAACTGAACTGGCATCCAAGTTTCTCCCTCATTAATTGATTTATAAAAAGTCTTACCAGCCGTGTAAAATATCTCTTTGGGGTTATTGGGATTAATAGCCAACCCAGGAGAAACTGCTTCGTTAGCCTTAACTAAAGTATTGAGGGATATCCAGTCTGCTCCTTTGTTGAGACTTTTTTGCACACCTTTGGCAGTACTAGCATAAACAAATCCTTCCTGGCTAGGATGAGCCACCACATTATACACATAACCTCCGTTAATCACAGCTTCAAAATCAATGCCCTTGTTTTTAGACATCCACAAACCGCTATTATTAGTGGCTAAATAAATAATATTAGGATTAATTTTATCTATTTCTATCTTACGAATTAAACTGTTAGCCCAGTATAGATTTTTCCAACTGGCTCCTCCGTCTTCAGATTTAAACAAACCACCCTTAGAATTAGCGATATAAATTGATCCTAATTCACTGTTGTGAAATGCGATAGAAGTTAAAAAAGAGGTTTCATCTTTTTCGGTATAAACTTCGATCCAAGCTTCTCCATTGTTATCTGATTTAAATAATTTACCTCGTCCGTCTTTTTTGGCTGCCATGTAAATAACTTGAGTATTGGGAATAAGCTTTATATCATAAATACTTTGAAAATTATTTGCATCAGTCAACCAAGTTTTTCCCTCATCAATAGTTTTAAATAGCCCTGAGCTAAGAGTGCCCACAAAAATTTCTTTGTCATTGGAAGGATTAATTTCCAAAGATAAAATCTTTTTACCAGTTAAAATTGACCCGGATTCAGTAGTTTCCTGAGTAAAAGTAGTTCCTCCATCCACTGATCTAAAAAAACCACCGTCAGAATTGCTAATCGTGCAACCCGAGAAAAGCGGAATTAAACCAGCAATAAAAAGAGTTTTGATAACATTTTTTGTTTTTGTGTTCATTTCTTAAATCTATTTATTATTCTAAAATTACTTTTAAATTTATTCTTTCTTCGTTTCTAACTAATTTTATTTCTATTTCATCTCCAGGTTGATGCTCAATAATTAATTTTGATAAAGGATTTTGCAAATCAACCGCTTTTCCATCTACAGCAATTATGATATCTCCAATTTTAATTCCAGCTTTATCAGCCGCTGAATCTTTAATCACCGCCAAACCTTGCTGTCCGGAAAATGAATAAACTAGAGCACCTCTATTTATATTCAAATTATTTAATAACGCAATTTCTCGATTAATAGAAAGATAATAAACACCCAGGGAAGGATTATTAATTTCTTTTTTTTCTAAAACCTTATTAATAGTTGGCTTCAAGTCATTAATAGGAATAACAAATCCTACTTTTTGACCATCTTTTTCTATTTGGTTAACAATTCCTACCACACTACCATTATAATCTAATACTGGTCCTCCAATATTCCGATCTTCGATTTTTGCATCCAAAAGAATTGCCCCCTCTAATTTCTCTGAAAACGATAATTCAGAATTAAGTAAAGTGAAAGTGTAATCCCTCTCCTTAATTAACCCGGAAGAAAAAGAGTTTTGATATTCTCCGCCAGCATTCCCGCAAATCACGACTTTCTCTCCGACTTCGATATTAGCCGAATCTCCTAAGCTCGGTATGGATAAATCTGTTTTATCTACTTTATAGAAAACTAGATTATTAAATTCATCCACTGACAAAATTTTAGCATCATATTCGTTACTATCGCCAGCTAATATCTTAAAATTCCAAACACTTTCTTCTCCAACTTTTAAATTGCTATCTTCTTTAATAATTTCTCTAATAGCATCATCTAAAACGCTGACTATCAAACCATCGCTAGTTAATATTAATCCTGTTTTAATATTTTTTTGGATATCTTGGCTAGTTTTAATTTGATTAACATTCTTCAGTTCTTCCTCAACCCTTTTTTTAAAGCTAACTATACTAACTACTGAAGGCGAGACTTTTTCTGCAATATTAGCAACTGAAAAATCTTCTTTAACAATAATTTCTTTAGTCTGATTAATTACCGTTACTTTTTCATTAGCTTTTTGAAAAAAACTACATCGTTCTAAAGACGGAAAAGTTGACAACCAAGGCATCATAAACCTTTCTCCAATAACTCCAGCAATTCCACCTATCACAAAAATCAATAAGATTAAGCCGATGAGATTATAAATTTTCTTCATATTTTTCATTGTAAGCGTTTTTAATTATTTTAAAATATTTTTAATTTATATTTTAGCAACTAGCTCCCATTGAGCAGTCGATAAAATTCCAATTAACAAAATGGCTCCGATAACAAAATTCGAAATTATTTTACGAGAAGTCAATTCTCCTCTTATATGAAGGCGGATTACATCCCAGAACTCATAGAAAATTATAAGGGCAGAACCTCCTAATGTCAAATAACCAAAGGGCCAAAATATAATTCCCCAAAAAAATTGAGACATTATTAAAGCTAAGATCAAATCCAAAAAAATAATTCCTATTAAATCGGTATTTCGTGATTTTTTACCTTTTTTTTCAAGACGGTCCAATTGATCTTTGGCGTTAGTACAAAATGAAGGTAGGCTAATTAAAAAAATTGTCGCAATAAAGACCACAATAGTCCACGGATCAACCTGAAAATTTAAATATAGACCAAGAGCCGCAGTAAACCATAAAAAGGCCGTAGCGAGGGTTGCAAGGTTAATCATCCCCAAAGCAGTTTGGTCACTACTGTAAAATCTTAACCGATATCCTCCCAGAAGAGTCAAATAATATATTCCTGAAGCTAAAAATATGAAAATTTGTTTCTCCACGGCATGATCAACTAAATACAGTAAAGACAAAGATCCCAAACTAAGAAATAACGGCAAAGCAATAAATCGAGGTTTTCTGGTTAAAGGCCAAATTATTAGAACAGTTAACAATATCAAAAGCCAAGCGACTGTTTTAACCCAATTCTCCTTAAAAACGACTGCTTCCAATGATAGCAGAAAAAAAATTGAGTAAATTAGAGGTTGCAATTTTAAAAACATTTTATATTATATTGAAATTTATAGTCTTATTTTAACACGAGTTTAATGCTAATACTATGGGATAAAAAAAATAGCCTCCAAAAAGCTATTTATAAAAAAATTAAGGATGAGACTAGATTGGCACATCATGGACTTGAAAATTTCAGTGCAATTCGACCCATCTTCGTTCGCAACGAATGAAACGCGCTGAAAGGTGCGTCGAGAATCTTCCTAAATTCTTGACCATAAAGAATGGATGTTTAGATTTTGAGTAAAATTCGAGGCGGATTTGAGCAACGAATGAGACGTGCTGAACGGCACGTCGAAGAATTATTTTCTATATAATATAAGATAGATAGAAAGGGCTTGAAAATTTTAATGCAATTCGAGGAGAATCTGAGCACCGAGCGAGATGGACTTACTGGTCCTTCGAGCGAGTGGCGGAGATAGGGATTAAGTTTAAATACAGTTTCGTAGTGAAATTTAAAATTTTTGAGGTAAATTATTCAAACCTGCCTGCCGGCAGGCAGTTAATTTTTGAAGCACTGGCCATAGTCAATGTAAGAAAATTTTTGTATAATTTAGCCAAAAATTTTAGATTGAATAGGAAGGGTATTCGAAGTTAGTCCCAAGACAAAGAAGTTTACCAAAATCTAAACATCCAATTTATCATAATCACGCATAACTAGTTGCCCCTCTACCTGCTTCATCGTCTCCATCACCACCGACACCACAATCAAAATCCCCGTTCCTCCCACCGTTATAGTTTGAATTCCCGTTAGTCCTTGAATGATAAAAGGCAAAACCGCTACTAAACCCAAAAATAAAGCTCCCGTTAACGTAATTCGATTAACAATAAAATTAAGATATTCCATAGTTGGTGTTCCTGGTCTAATCCCTGAAATAAAGCCACCTTGTCTTTGAAGATTTTCAGCCACTTTTTGAGGATTAAAAGTAACTGCTGTATAAAAATAGGTAAAGGCTACTACTAAAAGAAAATAGGCTATCCCATAAATCCATTGATTAGCCAATAAATCAGCGGCCACCGAGGCATATTTAGCTACCAATTCCACGGAACTAGTAGACAAAAAATTAGCAATAACACTAGGAAAAAGCATAATCGACATCGCAAAAATAATTGGAATAACTCCAGCCATATTTACTCTCAATGGCAAGCTAGATCCTCCCCCTCCCATGGTTTTTCCACCTCTAGTTTGACGAGCAAAAGTAATCGGAATATTTCTCTGTCCTTCGGTAATAAAAACAATTGCTCCAATGGTTAAAATAGAAAAAATTATCAATCCAATATAAGATAGGATTTCCGCTGGATTCCAAGTTAAAATCAATTTGTTAATAGCGGTTGGTAAAGATGATACGATTCCTGCAAAAATTAAAAGAGAAACTCCGTTCCCCAGCCCCTTTTCAGTTATAATTTCCCCTAACCACATTAAGAAAACTGTTCCAGCCGTAATAGTTAAGATTATTAAAATATATTGAAAAAGAACTAAGTCAGTCATCATTCCCTGACTTCTAAGTAAGGAAATCATACTAAAGGATTGCAAAATAGCTAAAGGTAGAGTCAACCAACGAGTCCATAGATTAAATTTCTGCCGACCGGCTTCTCCTTCTTCTTTATAAAGTTTTTCCATTTTAGGAAAAATCATAGTAGAAAGTTGCATTATAATTGAAGCGGTAATATATGGCCCAACTCCCAACATAACGATTGAAACATTCTTTAATCCTCCCCCAGAAAACATATCTAACATTCCCAAAAGTTGATTATTACCAAAAAAACTTTTCAAACGAGCAATATCGACCCCCGGAACTGGGATATTAGCCGCTAAACGAAAAACTACCAAAATACCCAAAATAAAGAGTATTTTGTTTCGAATTTCTTTTATCTGAAATATTTGTTTGATTTTATTTAACATAAAGTAAGAAACATCCAACACTCAATATTCAATATTCAACATTCCAACCTGCAATAATTGCTGAAACATTAAATAATTTGATATTAAATAGTCATTGTGTGTTGATTATTAAATATTCTATTATATAAACTATTTCTTTTCTTCAAAATTATTTTTAACACTACCTCCGGCTTTTTCAATTTTTTCTTGAGCTTTTTTGGAAATTGCTAAATTTTCAATTGTTAATTTCTTGCTGATTTCTCCGTCAGAAAGAATTTTCACTGCTTGAGTTTCTTTTCGAATTAACTTGCAATTCTTTAAAGTTTTATTATTGACTTTATCACCATCTTTAAAATTTAATTCGAGTTTAGTTAAACTAATTGCTAATTTTTTTTCAGTTAAAGACTTAAAACCTTTCAATTTTTTAGTCATTTGGATTAAAGTAGTCTTTCCGCCTTCAAAAGTAGGCGCCTGTGAAGATCCAGATCGAGATTTTTGGCCTTTCATTCCACGTCCAGAATAAGTGCCTTTTTTGCCACCTCGTCCAATTCTTTTTTTGCTAACTTTTTTAGCAACTTGAAGTTCATGAATCTGCATAATAGTATCTAATATGTTATTTAGTAGTAGTTTTTTTAGTCTTAACCGCCTTTTTAGGAATTTCTTTTTTAATAATTTTTTTAGCTACAACTTTCTTAGTAGCTTTAGCTTTAATATTTTCAACAATAGCTTTCTTAATTTTAGCAGGTTTCACAACTATATTAATTGGTTTTCCTTCTAATTTATCCAAAGCATTAAGGGTAGCTTTGGCAATGTTAATTTTATTAGAAGAACCTAGAGATTTAGCAGTTATATTTTTTATTCCCGCCAATTCAAAAATTAAACGCATTGCTCCACCAGCTACGATTCCTTTACCATCTTTGGCTGGTTTTATCATAATCTGAGCACCACAAAATTTCTCATCAATCCGATAAGAAATAGTAGAATCAAACCGTTTCACGATAATAATAGTTTTTTTAGCCGTTTCAACCGCTTTGTTAATCGCGCTAGAAACATCGCCACTCTGAGCGACTCCTAACCCAACTTTACCTTTCCGATTTCCAATAATCATGGTGGCTCGAAAAGAAAATCTTCGTCCACCTTTAACTACTCGAACCACTCTGGCTAAATCTAAAAGCTTTTGATCAAACTCTGGTTTCCTATTTCTGTTGTTAAATCTCTTATTTGACATCTATATAATTTAAATCTTAAATTAAAACACTAACTTCCCTTCTCTCATTCCATCCGCCAAGGCTTTCACTTTACCATGATATTTATAACCACTTCTATCGAAAGCAACTGCGTCAATTTTCAATTTCAAAGCTTTTTCAGCTAATAACTGACCAGTTTTTTTAGCTATTTCAATATTAAATTCTTTAGCTTTCAATTCGGCACTGTTGGCTGAAGCTAAAGTTAATCCTTTTTCATCATCAATCAATTGAGCATAAATAACTTTGTTACTTCGAAAAATACTAACTCTTGGTCTTTTAGCAGTTCCTTGAGTTTTGATCGTTGTTCGTCTTTTTCGATGTAATCTTTTTCGATTCCTACTTTCCATAAAATCTTTTTAATAAATATTTCGTTATTCAACACTTCCGACTGCTCGTTTTCCTTCTTTCTTGATAAATTGTTCTCCTACATATCGGAAACCTTTCCCCTTGTAAGGCTCTACTTTTTTCAAAGCTCTAGTTTCGGCCGTAAATTCTCCTACTAGTTGCTTATCGATTCCCTTAATAGTCAAAATTTCTTTTTCAATAGAAACCTCTAGACCTTTAGAGATTGGTTTATTAATTGGATGAGAAAAACCCAAACTTAAATTCAATTTATCTCCTTGAACATTCATTTTATAACCTACTCCGTGTAATTCTAATTTTTTCTCAAAACCTTCAGTAACTCCAACAACCATATTATTAATTATGGCTCTGGTCGTTCCCCACATTGCTCGAGCTTGCTTAGTAATTTCTTTTTGTTCAACTACAATACCTTTTTCAGCGTCAATTTTAACCTGAACTTTATAACCGATCTCAAAAGAAAGTTCTCCCTTAGGACCTTTTATCGTAACAAGTTTATCTTCAATTTTAGCTTCAACGCCTTGAGGTATAGCTATCGGCAATTTTCCTATTCGTGACATATCTTATTATAACTTAATTAATATATTTAAAACAATTTCAAAAATTAATCTAAAATATCGCTTCAAAAAAATCTAGAACAGCCTAACTGTTACCAACTAGATTTCTTAACACCAGGGATTTCTCCTCTTTGCGCCAACTCTCTAAAACAAATTCGGCAGAGATCAAAATCTCGCATGTAGCCTCTTTTTCTTCCACACTTCCAACATCTCCGAACAATTCGAGTAGAAAACTTAGGTTCTTTTTCAGCTTTTTCAATTAATGCTTTTCGGGCCATAACTAATTTATTAATTTAAAAATTCTTATATTACAATTAAAAACTATCCCTTATTACCAAACTTCGCAAACAACTTCTCCTCCGATTTGTTGCTTTCGCGCTTCATTATCAGTCAAAAGTCCTTTAGAAGTCGAAACTATTGAAAATCCATATCCGTCTTTAACATTTCGAAGGTTTTGTCCCTTTTTATAAATTCGACATCCTTGTTTGCTAATTCTCTTAATTTCCTTGATTATCGGGGACCCATCTTGATTATATTTCAATTTTAATTTCAAGAAATTTTTATTTCCATCAGAAAAAATTGAGACTTTACTAATTCGCCCTTGTTTATACAGAACTTGCGCAATAGCTAATTTAAATCTAGATAAAGGTATAATAACGTCAGAATTTCTAGCTGTTTGAGCATTTCTTATTCTTGTTAACATGTCCGCAATTTGATCGAAACTCATAATATTTTCAAAAATTATAATTTACTTCTTTTGTATTGGAAAACCCAACAGTTCAAATAATCTTAATCCTTCTTTTTGGTTATCCCCAGTAGTAGTTACAGTGACCTGTAAACTGAAAATTGATTTAATATTATCATGATAAATTTCAGGAAAAACTAATTGTTCTTTTACTCCACAATTGAAATTACCGTTCTTATCAACGCAACTTCTTTTAATTCCTCGAAAATCCCGGGTTCTTGGTAAGGTTATCCGGATAAATCTTTCGATAAAATCCCACATTTTTCTACCTCTCAAGGTAACCATAGCTCCTATCTCTTGACCTTCTCGAACCTTAAAACCAGAAATAGATTTTCGACTTTTCACTAAAACTGGTACCTGCCCAGTGATAACCATTAAATCGTTAACTATTTCTTGTTTAAATTCTTTATTATCTATTGCTCGAGACAAACCAACATTCAAAGTAACTTTGCCTGGTTTAGGAATCGCCCAATCATTGCTCTTATTGAATTCTTTTTTCAATGCTGGAATAACTTCCTTCAGATATTTTTTTCTCAAATTGTTCATAAACTTTTTATTCAAATTTAGCTTCACATTTCTTGCAAACCCTGAATTTTTTGTCTCCATCCATAATTCGACCAACTCGGGAAGGCTTACCACATTTAGGACAAATCAATTGAATTTTAGAAATATCAATCGGCATAGACAAAGAAATTAACTGACCTTTTTCCCCGCTTCTTTTGGCTTTTTGATGCTTCTTGACTATATTAATTCCTTCAATTTTAACTCTGTTTTTAATAGTCGAAACAGCCCCAACAACCCCAGTTTTTCCTCGATCTTTTCCGGCCAATACTTTAATTTTATCGCCTTTCTTTATCTTAAACTTCATAAATATTGATTTAATTTATCCAAATTATTTATCGATTTTGGCTGATTAATAAACCTCTTTAGCCAAAGAGATAATTTTCATAAAACCTCTTTCTCTAATTTCTCTGGCAATCGGTCCGAAAACTCGAGTTCCTTTCGGTTCTTGCTTTTCAACTATAACTCCAGCATTATCATCAAATCTAATGCTAACTCCGTCTTTTCTATAAAAAGATTTTCTTTGTCTAACAATTACCAGATGAACAATCTCTTTTTTCTTCACGTTCCCTCGTGGCTCAGCTTCTATCACTGAAGCTAAAACTATATCGCCTAATCGAGCATATCGTCTTTTGCTTCCGCCTAAGATCTTAAATACTCGGACCATTTTCGCTCCAGAATTATCAGCAACCTTTAATTTTGTCTCTACCTGAATCATAAATTCAATTTAAATTTATTATCTCCTTAAACAGATTATTCTTATTTCTTTCCAATTATTCTCCAAGTCTTATCTTTGCTTATTGGTCTACATTGTACAATAGTCACTCGGTCTCCCACTTTAAACTCATTTTTTTCATCGTGAGCTTTGTATCGCTTAGTCTTTCGGTATTTCTTAATATAGACAGGATGAGTTTTAATGTCAGTAACTTCGACTATAACTGTTTTATCATTTTTATCACTAACAACTTGACCAGTTTTTTTAACCAAAATAATGTCCTTCTCAGTTGATTCTACTTCTTTGGTAGACAATTTTTTCTTAGTATTCTCCATCATTTATAAATTAATTATTTACTTGTGACAATTCTTTCATTATAGTTAAAATTCTGGCAATATCCTTTCTTAATTTTCCTTGCTGCTGATTGTCTTTAACTTGATTAGATTTAATATCAAATCGAGCCTTACACAAATCAACTCTTTTTTCCTGTAAAAGTCTTTTTAATTCCTCTGCTTTTTTACTTCGCAGTTCTTGTGCTTTCATCTTAATTCTTGATTACAAACTTAGTTTTAACACTCAATTTATCAGAAGCTAATCGCATCGCTCTTCTAGCAGTTTTCTCGTCAATTCCATCCATTTCAAATAAAATCTTTCCTGGTTTCACTTTAGCAATATAAAAATCGGTATCGCCCTTACCATTACCCATAGGAACTTCGGCTCCTTTTCGAGACATTGGATGATCTGGGAAAATTCTAATCCAAATTTTACCGCCTCTTTGGACATATCTAGTCATGGCTCTTCGAGCAGCTTCAATTTCTCTGGAATTAATCATACCTACCATCAAAGTTTTAAGTCCAAACTCGCCGAAAGAAACACTAGTACCACGAGTAGCTATCCCACGAATTTTTCCGCCTCGCATTTTCTTCCTATATTTAACTTTCTTGGGCATCAACATACAATCTTCCTTAATTAATTATTCTTCTTACCTGCATCTTCTTTATACAACCAGACTTTTACTCCGATTATTCCATAAGTAGTATTGGCTTCCATCTTAGCAAAATCAATATTAGCCCTTAAATTATGTAAAGGTAAACTTCCTTTTGCTAACCATTCTTTTCGAGACATTTCAGCTCCACCTAATCGACCCGATAAAGAAATTTTAATCCCTTTAATATTTCGATTTTTATAGGCTTCCGCTAAAGTTCCTTTCATAGCTTTCTTAAAGAAAACTCTTTTTTCAATTTGTTCGGCAATACTATCTGCTAAAAGCTGAGCATTTTCTTCAACTGCTTTAATTTCTTTAACGTCTATTTGAACATCAGAATTTTCTTTATAAAAATATTTCTTCTTAACGGCTTTTTTAAGTTTTTCTAATCCTTCTCCACCTCTTCCAATCAAAACTCCTGGTCGACCCGTACTGATAATAACTCGGACTTTGCCCACGCTTCTCTCTATTTCAATAGAAGCTACAGCTGCCGGTCTAAGAGTTTTTCTTAAATCAGCTCGCAAAGTAACATCTTGTTGAAGATTTTTTTGATAATTTTTTTCATCATACCAACGAGATTGCCAAGTTCTATTGATTCCCATCCTGAACAATCTTGGATCTATTTTTTGGGCCATCTAACTTATCTTATAAATTATTTATCAATCTTATTAATCTTTTTAGTCTCTTTTCTGACTTTTAAACCAGCTGTCTTTTCTGCTTTGACCTTCTTCTTGCCAACAATTTTCTTAATTTCTTTCTCTTTTTCATCCAAAACCAACTCTATATGACAAGTTCTTTTTAAAATTTTGAAAGCTCTTCCGTGAGCTCGAGCTCTCCATCTTTTCATAGTAGCCCCTTCATTGACTTTGATTTCAGCAATATATAAATCGTCTTCTTTTAATTTAAAGTTGTTTTCAGCATTGGCTACAGCACTTTTTACCAATTTCAAAATATCTTGGCAAGAACCTTTTTCCCAAACCATTAATTGACAAACAGCGTTTTCGATATCCATCCCTCGCAAAATATTAGCGACTTCTCGAGCTTTACGCGCTGATCTTCTATAATTTTTTAAACTGGCTTTTACCTGCATGTCTTTAAACTGATTGGTTATGATTTATCCTTAGCGGCCATTTCGGCTTCCTTTTGTTTCTTTCCTCCGTGTTTTACAAACTTCCTAGTTGGAGAAAATTCACCTAATTTGTGACCTACCATATCTTCTGAAATGGAAACCTCGGGAAAACCTTTTCCATTATGAACTCCGATAACAAATCCCACCATTTCTGGAGAAATCGTAGAAGATCGAGACCAGGTTTTAATAACGGTTCTATCTCCAATTTTCAAGTTCTTGATTTTTTTCAAAAGCTTTTCATCTATATATGGTCCTTTCTTAAGTGATCGTGACATATTGTATATCTGAATTCCCCATTTTGTCCATTTCTTTGTCAAATCCTCCGCCACTTTTCGATGTACAATTCAATACATCTCATACGTTGCTCGGATTTTCCTCGAAATGCCCTCAAATGTGAAATCCCATTATGTTAATTTATTATTTACGTCGCTTTTTTTGTCGAATTCTCCGCTGCTATTCGAGGTACTATTCAGTACATCTCATACGCTGCTCGAATTCTCCTCAAAATGTTCTCAAACGTGAAATCCTGCGTTGTTTTATCTTAATTAAACTATTTTCTCTTCTTTTGTCGTCTTCGAATAATCAATCTATCCGACTGACTCTTCTTCTTTCGGGTTTTCTTTCCTAAGGCTGGTTTTCCCCATGGAGTTTTCGGATATTTCAAACCAATTGGTTGTTTTCCTTCTCCTCCTCCATGTGGATGATCAACTGGATTCATAGCTGAACCCCGAACCGCTGGTCTTCTCCCCATATGTCTTTTTCTTCCAGCACTTCCAACTCGATAAGCACTATGTTCAAAATTACTAGCCTGACCGATAGTAGCGTAACATTCCGCTGGAATCATTCGAATTTCGCTAGAACTCATTTTTAAATGAGCCATTTTTTTTTCAATAGCCTGAAGAACAACTGAGGCACCGGCGCTTCGAGCAATTTGCCCACCTTTACCGATCTTCATTTCAATATTACAAATAACTGTTCCCACTGGAATATTCTTCAATTTTAATCGATTTCCATTTTCAATTGGAGCATTCTCTTCAGTAATAATTTTTTGATCTTTTTTCATTCCTTCAGTCGCCAAAATATATCGTTTTTCCCCATCAGCATAGCAAATCAAGGCAATCAAAGCACTCCTGTTGGGATCTTTTTCAATCGAAATAACCTTAGCTGGAATTCCAAACTTATCCATTTTAAAATCAATTGATCGATATTTTCGCTTGTTTCCACCGCCTCGATGTCTCACGGTAATTGTTCCATTAGCTCTGCCTTTACTTCGTTTAAAAACCTTCGAAAGACTTTTTAACGGTTTAGCATCGGTCAAATTATCCGGTTTCACGATCGACATATTTCTTCTAGCAGCGTGGTTTCTTTTATAAATCTTTACTGACATGATTTTGATAACTTATTATTGAAATCCTCTATTCGCTAAACAATTTAATTTCTTGCCCAGTCTTGACAGTAACAATAGCCTTTTTAAATCCGCTTTTTTTACCTTTAGTTAATCGGAATCGGTGATTTTTCTGCTTATATTTCATGATATTAACCTTGGTCACTTCAACTCCATACAAAGCTTCAATCGCTTCGGCTACCTGATTTTTGTTGGATTTAGGATTAACTTTAAAAACATATTTTCCAATGGTAGTTTTATTCATCGCATCTTCAGAAACAATCGGCGTAATAATAGTGCTATTAACTAAATCGGCTTTTTTAATTAAATTTTCGGAAATCTTCTTAACTTTCTTTTTGACAGCTTTCTTCTCAGTCTTCTTGACTGCTTTTTTCTGCTCTTCTTCTTTTTTAGATCCAAATATCGCTGGCATAAAATATAATTAATTTAAATTATTTCCCGTACTTCTCTTCTAAGCTCTTAATTCCTGCCTTGGTTATTAGTAAATATTTACTATTCAACATATCATAAACATTGATATTATCCGTAAATATATTTTTTACTTTCTCTAAATTCCGACTGGCAGTTTTATTATCTAATTCATTTTTATCAAAAGCCCACAAAACAGTCCCGACAGCTCCTAGCTTATTTAAAGCATCTTGAGCTTCTTTCGTTTTTTTATGGTCGAAATTGTTATCGGACAAAACAATCAATTCTTGATCTTTTAATTTACCGCTTAAAGTCATTTTAATAGCGGATTGATTCATTTTCTTGTTAATCTTTTTCTTAAAATTTCTTTCATTGGTTGGTCCAAAAACCACTCCACCCTTTCTCCAAATTGGGCTACTCGCAGTTCCAGCTCTAGCTCGTCCGGTTCCTTTTTGTTTCCAAGGTTTCTTACCAGAACATTTTCGCTCTGATCTATTTTTGGTATGAGCTAAAACTTGTCTTCGATTGGAAGCTTGGGAAACATATATTTGATGAATTACATCATCTTTAATCTCCACTCCAAACACATCCTGGTTCAATTCAAGGTCTTCCAATTTTTCTCCATTTAATTTTTTCACTTCGACTTTCAGCATATAATATGAATAACTAGTTTATAGTTTTTAAATTAAAATTTGTTATCAACCCAAACTCTTACAATCGATCCACTAGTTCCAGGAATAGCACCTCTCAGAGCCAATAATCTTTTCTCAATATCCTTAAAAACGATTTCGATATTCTTAATAGTTTTCTTATCACTTCCCATTCTTCCAGACATTTTCTTCCCCTTGAAAACTTTTTGTGGATAAGCACTTCCAATTGATCCAGGAGCTCTTTCATCGTGTCGATGTCCGTGAGAAGCCGGCGAACCTGCAAAACCCCATCTTTTAACTACTCCTTGATAACCCTTACCCTTGCTTATTCCGGTAAGCTTAACTTTATCCCCAACTTCAAAATTATCTAAGCTAATTTCGTCTCCAACTTTAATATCCCCTATTTCTTCTTGGCTCAATCGAAATTCTTGAATCTCATCAAATCCCTTGTCCTTTTTCGGATTTTCTAAGCCAACTTGAATAGCTGAATAACCATCTTTTTCTTGAGTTCTGATTTGAATAACCACATTTTTGCCACTTTCCAATAAAGTAACATTTTGCGCTTTTCCATTCTCATCATAAATGGTGGTCATTCCTAATTTTTTCCCTAAAATTAATTTCATATTTTCTTTCGTAAGTAAACTTAAAACCGAATATTTTGATAAGGCTCTCAATCAACTCCGACCGGCCTTATAAAAATATTCGGCATCAAAGCTAATTTAGTTTCCCGCTAAGGACTTTAACTAGTTTAAAACTCTTTAATTTGAGGACAGTTCGAGGCGAAATTAAAAATTTCAGTGAGACGCACTCAAGGTGCGGCGAACTAAAATTTTTGATTTCAACAAAGAAATGTACCAGATTTAAGAAGTTTTAATTACATCTTAATTTCAATTCCTACTCCCGCTGGTAGATCAAGGTTGGTCAAATCTTCAATAGTCTTATCAGTTGGTTCCAATATATCTATCAATCTCTTATGCGTTCTAATTTCAAATTGATCTCGACTGTCCTTGTGAACAAAAGTAGATTTATTGACAGTTACTTTCTTAATGGAAGTTGGTAACGGTACTGGGCCAATTATCTTCACCCCTGTTCTTTGAGCAGCGTCAACTATTTTTTTGACGGATTGATCAATAACTTTATTATCATAAGCTTTCACCTTGATACGGATCCTTGATTGAGCTTCTGGCTCGTTCTCTTTTTTTGATTTAATGTTCTCTGCTTTTGTCATCTATATATTTAAATTACAACAGACTTATTATATACATCTTACCTTATTTGTCAATACGAGAGCCACAATCCAATAAATTTTTAGTGGTTATTTATTGATTTTAAGTATTTCAACCACCGTCAATCTTTGGGAATGACCTTGTTTTTTAAAATATCGTTTTTTAGGTTTCTGCTTAACGATAGTAATTTTAGGAGCTCTTTTTTGCTCTAAAATTTTCGCCTCAACTGTTATTCCTTCTAAGATCGGTTTTCCAACCTGGACCTCTTTTCCATCGTCTAAAAGCAAAACCTTGTCAAAAACAACCTTGTCACCAACTTGGTTTTCCAGTTTTTCTATTTCGATTTTGTCTCCTTCTCGAACGTCATATTGTTTTCCACCTGTTTGAACCACTGCTAACATCTAATTTAAAATGAAATAATTAAAACAGTCCCACGCAAGGACTATTCTCAGATAACTTTCTTCTATTAATAAAGCTTACCTAAAAACAAACCTTAGTATTACAAAATATCCAACGCTTGTCAAGAAATAAATTATTTCGCTAATAAGTCTTATCTGAATTATCTAGAAACTAATCAAACTTTATTTATTCTCAATAATTTCTCTAATATTATAAGGACGCTCGTTCCGAACTTTATGAAAAATTTTTATTAAAATATCGGCTAATAGACCAAAAACTAGAAATTGAAATCCCATTAAAACCATAAAAATTCCAATTGTTGGCCAAATTCGATTACTGATTGCTTCTCTTAAAAAAATTCTCGCTATAAACATCCAAACTAACAAACCCGAACCTAAAACAAAGGATAGCATTCCGATAGATCCAAACAAATGTAAAGGTCGAGCAGAAAATTTTCGCCAAAACCAAACACTTAGCATATCCAAAAAACCCTTAATAACTCTTTTGAAATTATACTTTGTTACCCCAGCCATTCTTGGGCGATGATTAACCACTACTTCTCCAATTTTAAATCCGCTTATTTTTAAAACAGCTGGAATAAAACGGTGCATCTCTCCATACAAATCAACATCTCTGAAACACTCAGCTCGATAGACCTTTAAGGAACAACCACTATCATTGATTCCGTCTTTAATTAAAAATCCTCTTAATAAATCTGCGCCTCGAGACAGAAATTTTTTAGAAAAAGAGTCCTTGCGATCTTTCCGCCAACCAGAAACTATATCATAACCTTCTTCTAATTTTTTTAGCAACTTAGGAATATCAGCTGGATCATTTTGCAAATCTCCGTCCATAGTGATAATAATTTCTCCCTGAGCCGCTTTAATTCCAGCATCCATGGCTGCTGTTTGTCCAAAGTTTTTTCGAAAAGAAATTATCTTAATTGGTTTCAATTTTTTTAATTCAATTAAAGTCTTATCGGAACTTCCGTCGTCAATAAAAATAAACTCCCCTTGAAGTTTTTCTTTTCTGAAAATATTTTTTAACTCTTCATGCATTTTAGCAACATTTTCCTCTTCGTTTTTGAGAGGAACAACTACTGATATGAACATAAATTTAGTTATAAAGTTTAAAAGTTTGTAAAGTAAAAAGTTTTAATTTATTAATTGAGAAACTTCAAATAATAATGTTGGAGATTATTTAAAATGAAAGTTGAGACTTTTAAAAATTGAGCAAAATTCGAGGCGAAATCGATTCGTCGCGGCGAAGAAGGTTTCAACCTGCCTGCCGGCAGGCGGGCGAAGAAATTTGCCAATTTTTCAACATTCAATAATACCGTTGAGGATTATTTTTTGAGCATAGTTCGAGGCGAAATCAAAAATTTCAGTGAGACGCACTCAGAGTGCGGCGAACTAAAATTTTTGATTTCAACAAAGAAATGTGCCAAAAAATAATTCTCAAACTAGCCTCTGCCGATGATGCCAACTAACAGTCCCAAGCACGCCATAGCCCCATTAATAATCCAAAATCTAACTGTCACTTTCGTTTCTGGCCACCCCTTAGCTTCGAAATGATGATGAATTGGTGCTGCTAAAAAAACTTTTTTCTTGAATACTTTTTTGGAAAACAATTGAATAATTACCGATCCAGATTCCAAAAAATAGATAAAAACGACAAACGGCAGAACTAAAACCGAATTAGTCAGCATTGCTACTACCCCCAAAGTAGTCCCCAAAGAAATTGCCCCTGTATCTCCCATAAAAAAACGAGCTGGATAAAAATTAAACCACAGAAAAGCCAATAAAGAGCCCGCTATTACTCCACAAAAAGCTGCTATATCAAACCGACCTTGAAAAAAAGCAATTAAAGAAAAAATAGCAAAAGCTTGAATTAAAATACCAGCATTTAGACCATCCAAGCCATCAGTTTCGTTAGAGGATACCGCCATAGAAACAATTACTCCAATAAAAAGAGGAAAATACCAAAAGCCAATTTCAAAATCTCCAACAGCCGGTATGTGAATAAAATTAGACTCTAGTTTAACAAAAAACCACCAAGCACCCGCTGCTGCAATCAAAATTAACCAACCAAATCGAACCACAAATCGCATTCCGCCTCCTTTATTATCCCCGATACCTCTAATGCTCATATAATCATCTGCCAAACCTAAAATCGCCGTCGAAATTAAGGCAAATAATAATAACCAGGTTTGATTTCGACTTAAAAAATTTAATCGATTAAACCAATCCTCACCAGTTAAATCCGCTAGAAAAGGCGCCAAAAAAAACATTGCCATTATCAAAATCAATACTGTTCCCCAAATTATTATGCCTCCCATCGTCGGAGTGCCTTTTTTAGAAGCATGCAATTTATTAATAAAGATCAATTTATCTCCATCAACAGATTTTTTTTTAATTTTAATTTTAATTCTATTTTTATACAAGAAATGAGTCAATAAGGGAGTTATTCCCATAGAAATAGCAAAGGCTAAAATTGCTAAAATAATAATTTTAGCAGTTGAAAGCATTCCAGGAATATATTGAATATTGGCTATCTGCATATAATAGTTTATAAAGTTAGAAAGTTAGTAAAGTTAAAAATTGAAATTGAAGTTATTTTCACCATTCGACAAAAAAATTTAATAATCTTTATTGTCAACTTTAGTCAGAAATTCCTTTATGAACTTCTCAACTCATTTCCATTGATAGGCTTGAAATGACCAGGTCAACATACTTTTCATGTCTTGCCAACGATAATAATCATCGAGAATTACTCCAACTACTTTAATCTCTCTCCCATCTGGATCGGTAGCAGCACTCATCAAACATTCTCCGGCCTCGTAGGTGAATCCGGTTTTACCACCTAAACAATTTGACATTTGATCCAAAAGTCGATCAGTATTCCCTAATAAATGTTTAGTCTTACCATCAATCGAAAAAATTTCAGCATTTCGTATTTTCATAGTATCCCAAATTTTATCATATTGCAACGAATAAGCAGCAATTCTAGCCATATCATACGCACTAGAATAACATCCCCCAGGATTATCTTCCTTGTCCAATCCAGAAGCATTACAAAAATTAGTATCCTCCAAACCAATCTCTCGAGCTTTTTCGTTCATCATTTTAACAAATTCTTCTTCTGTCCCGGCAATATGTTTAGCCAATGCGACTGCCGCATCATTTGTACTATTCATAACCATAGCTTTAAAAAGATTCCAAGCGGAAATTTTTTCACCAACTTGCAAACGAGCGGAAGGACAATATCCACCTCGAGGACAACCGATTTTAGTTCCATCCTCATAAACAGCATCCTCATCAATAGTAACAACCTCTCTTTTAAGATCCTTGATGTTCTCAACAACCAAAATTGCCGTCATAATTTTAGTTAGCGACGCAATCGCCAATCTCTTTTTAGCGTTTTGATAATGTAAAATAGTATTAGTTTCGACATCAATTACTACAGCCGCCCGAGCTTGAGCATAAAAATTTCCAAAATCTTCTCTTTTAATAGGCGCATCTGGATTCCTAACTACTAGTTTTTCAAAAGTAATATTGTCATTGTAGGCCTCATCAAAATCAAACTTAGCACCCTTAACATCAACAACTTTATCTTTTTTTTCTCTAAATATAGAAATATTTTCAACCAAAGTATCCCGATAAAAAAAACCAGCTGAAAATAAAACAGCAAAAACCACTAATAATATTTTAGTTACAATTTTCATATTAAGAATCTTTTTTTAGTAAACAAGTGAAATTTTATAAATCACGATGAGATTTTAGATAATTGCTTGAGTCTTTGGTGAGTTTACCATAATTAGGCAAATCCTCCAACCTTGAAATTCCCAGTTTCTTTAAAAGCTTCAAACTAGGCTCATAAACAAAAATTCGAGAATTATCAATTTTCTCTTTCTTGTCTATTAATCCCTTGATAGCCAATTTTTTTAAAATCAAACCACAATTAACTCCTCTCACTTGTTCTATCCAGGCCCTTCCGATTGGTCCTTTATAAACTATTATAGATACAACTTCCAACATAGCTGGAGATAATTGTTTTGGTTTGCCACTTTTGAAATATTCTTTGACAAAAGAAGCTAAATCGGCCGTAACTACCAGTTGAACTTCGTCTTCTTTAAATACCAACCTTAACACTGAACTATTTTTCTTATAGTTTTCTTCTATTTCTTTTAGTCCTTTCAGACAATCTTCTCGTGTTGCTTCAAGATTTTCCGCTAATTCAGAAATAAAAACCGGATCGGATTCTAAAAAAAGAACAGTTTCAATTTTATTTTTTAATTCAATTTTCACGTTAAAAATTCAAAAATTAAGACTTAAAACAGTCAAAAGATATCTCGGATATCTAATTATAACCCTCCGATAAAGGAGTCTTGGAGGTGATACTTTTAAATTAATTATTTTCTTATAATATTCATGTCTTGAAAAGATTTTTTTTGCCTAATCTCAATTACTCCTTGTTTTACTAATTCTAAAATAGATAAAAAAGATATCACCAATTCTAATCTACTAGTTTTCTTAGAAATAATACGAGAGAATTTCAAATTTTTAGTTCGTTTTAAAATATTTCTAATTTCTTCAATTCTCTCTTTAATTTTCACAACCTCTTTGACTTCTTTTTTTTGATACAAATCCTCATTCTCCAAATTAAATTCCCTAATCACTTTTTCAAAAATATCTCTAAGATCACGCTGATTAAATTTAACAGAGAAATTCTCAATAGCTAACCCCCTACTTTTCCCTGCAAAGCATTGACCACCTTCCTCTAATCTAAATCCTAGTTCTTTAGAAATTTCTTTAAATTTTTGATATTCGATTAAACGATCCCTTAAATCGTCATTCTCTTCTAGCTCAATTTCTTCTAGCTCAATCGTTGACAATAAAATTTTTGATTTTAATAGAGCTAATTTAGAAGCCACCCAAAGAAATTCACTAATATTTTCTAAAATTTTATCTTGATCTCTAGAACTACTTAAATAATCTAGATATTGGTCTGCTACCTGAGCCAAAGAAAAATTGGATATTTCCAATTTCTCTTTTTCTAATAAATTTAATAAAACTCCCAAAGGATCCATTTCATTTATTTCCTGATTTTTTTCTGTATATTTCAAATTTTAATTTTAATTTTGAAAATAAAAGATTATTTTAACATTTCTTCAATCCCCTCAACAAATTGATCTGGATTAATTTTATTTTTATCTACAATAGCCTGAACTCCTATTTTTTTTAATTCATCGATGTCTTTAGCTTGATCAGACTCACTTGTTAAAACAATAAACTGAGTTTTAGATTTTGGAAATTGAACCTTGAAATCAGTAATTATTTTCTTAGCTTCAATGTCTGGTAAAACAATATCCACAACTACTAACCCAAAATTCTTTTGAGCTAATAAAGCCTGTCCTTCTTTACCAATAGAGACTCTCTCAACTTCATAACCAGTAGCTTGAAGCTTATTACCAAAAACTTCCAAAAAAACCTCCTCGTCCTCAATAATTAAAACTCTTTTTTGGTCTTCAACCGAAAAATTATTAGATCTTAATTTATAATTTACGATATTCTTTAGAGGCATTTTTTTCTCGGTCTCTTTCAAAATCTTTATAACCTCAACAACCAGCTGCTGAGGAGTATGTTCGGATTTAGAAATAAAACCATCAGCGCCTAATTTATTCAATCTTTTTTTGTTATCTTCTTGAGACAAGTTAGAGAAAGGAATAATTTTAGCACTATCTAAATTGGAATCTTTTCGAAGCTCCTCTAAAACATCAAATCCGTCCATTTCCGGAAGAACCAAATCTAACAAAATTAAATCTGGTTTTTTCTCCTTAGCCTTCTTTATCGCTTCAGTTCCGCTAGTAGCTAAAATTACTTCAAAACTTCCATCTTTTTCAAATTTTTTTTGGTAGATTTCAGATAACATCGGATCATCCTCCACAATTAAAACTTTTTTCATTTTTAATATTTAATGTTTATTTGATTGATTGGTAATATTTTAGCAAATAAACACAATTGTCACAATAAAATAGAAATCATCAAGATAAATACCAAAAACACAATCCACTGGTTGACGAATTGTGTTCCTACATTTTTATGTATCATAAGCTATTAGATTCCTTCTTTTTGAAGTTTTTGAATAAGATTTTTTTGATTCCACGAAATTTTTTTAGGTGTTTTAATTTTTATTTCAACCAAATGATTTCCTTGTCCAAAACCACCAAAATTTTTGATTCCTTTTCCTTTAATTCTTAAAAAATCTCCGGCTTCAATTCCAGCTGGAATTTTAAGCTTAACAAGTCCTTCAACAGTTTCAACTTCTATTTTGTCCCCTAAAACAGCTTGAGAAAAATTTATATTTTTTTTTGAAACAACGTCCGAACCTTTCCTTTTAAATTCAGAATGAGGTCTAATGTGAATTTTAAGATAAAGGTCCCCTGTTGGTCCGCCTAAAGATGAAGCTTCTCCTCCTCCGGAAACTTTTAAAACCTGCTCCGAATCAATCCCGGCCGGAATATTAACATCCATTTCTTGATAATCTTTAATCACTCCGTCGCCCCCACATTCTCTGCATTTTTCTTCAGCTATTTGACCTTTTCCTTTACATTGATTACAAATTTCAATCTGAGAAAAATTTCCTAAAAAAGTTTGTCTAATTTTCTTAATTTGACCTGATCCGCCACAAGCCGAACATTGCTTGGTATTTTTATTTTTAGCACCAGTTCCATCGCAAGTTTTACAAATAATTTTTTTATAAAGTTTTATTTTTTTATTTACCCCTCTGGCCATCTCTTTGAAATCAATATCAACATCAACTACTACATCAGAACCAGCGGTTTGTTTTTTAGTTGCTTGACCACCTCCAAAAAAATCCGAGAAAATATCTTCGAAACCTCCACCTTGAAAATTAAAATCTTGAAAACCGCCTGCTCCCTGACCGCCACCAAATCCACCAAAACCCGAAGCTCCTCCCTGTTCATGACCAGATCCAAATTGATCATATTGACTTCGCTTTTTATCATCGGATAAAGTTTGATAGGCTTCATTGACTTCTTTAAATTTAGCTTCATCTCCCCCTTTTTTATCGGGATGACATTGATGAGCTAATTTTCGGTAGGCTTTTTTTATTTCATCTTGAGAGGCTTTTTCATCTATTCCCAAGACTTTATAGTAATCTTTACTCATTCGTTTGATATTAAAAATTTCGGTAAAACAAAGATATTTTAACCTATTTTAATTATTGTTTCAAGACAATTTAGCAATCGACCTCTTTCTCTGCTAATTTTTGCTAAAATATCCGAGAATACCAATCTTGATTTAAAAAACAAAAAAAGAACTTTTGGTTCTTTTTTAAATACTAGATACGGAATACTCTATATTAGATACTTATCAGGCTTTTCCTCTCATGATTTCTCCCGCTTCTCTCTTCTCCTCTAAAACTGCCTTCTTTTGAAGTTGCATAATAATATTTCGAGTGTTAGTAGGATTTGAAATTTGCTTAAAAACAAATCTTTGTTTATTTCCAGCAGTTTGAATATAAACATCTCCAAAATCAAAAAGAGTGGGAATTATCCCCTGAACTTCTGAAGTCACGTCTTGAATTTTATTATGTTTTAATTCACTAATATTTCGACTAAATAAAGCGATTTGATTGATATCAACAATTCTAGAATCAGTTATTATCCAGACATCCAGATAAAAATTTATCCAAGTGATAAATAAAGATAACCAGGCAAATATTGCCAGAAAAGATTCAATTAAATAAAACCAATTTAAATCCAACTTTAAATCTAAAAAGTTAAAGACGATTTTCCCAAAAAAATGAAAAATTATTAATCCTAATAAAATCAATAGAAACGGAAAGAATCTCAAAACAAAAACCAACCAATGTCTTCTTAGTAAAAGAATAACATTCTCACCAGTTCTTTTTCCTTTAAAATTAATATTATCGAAATGATGTTGATAATTATTTTGTTCTTTCGAAAGCACAAAAAAGATTAAAAAATTAAAAATCCAAAAATATTCCAATCAACTTTTAGTGCTATTGCCAAATTAGCCAAAAACAAAAAAGCACTCACTCCCAAAAACAATGCAATAGTAAAAATAGCTAAAGTTCTATTTAAATAATAAACCCAAATATGATAAATGATCATACCTGAAGTCACTAAAATCAAAGTAGATAAAATCCAATATAATATTATGGGAATATTAATCATTTCTAGTTATTAATTTAATTTTATTTTTATTGCTATTTTTATTTTAACCCTCTTTTCATCTTAAATCAACTTCTCAATCTAAAAAATAGATCATCCCATACAATTCGACCCGTCTCCGCTAAACCTGCACCGAGGCGAGGCCCATCTCCATTTATCGCGACGAATTACTCTGAGTCAAGCAAAAAAGTACGAGTTCAATAAATTTAAATATTTGAGTAAAATTCGAGGCGAAGTCGAGCATTGAGAGAGGCGTACTGAATGGTACGGCGAACGAAAAGCGGAGATTTCAACGAAGAAGTTTGCCAAATATTTAAATTTACTTCTTAGTAGATTTGGGAGTAACCCAAAAGGATCCAAAGTACTTACCAAAAAGTAGCCTTGTCTGTGCGTCTACCGCCGGTGAAGCTCCTAAAAATGGAGCAATTATCGGAGCCAAAAACCACTGAAAAAACATGGCAAAATATTTCTTTCTAGAATGTTTTTTGGGCCGGATCGGCATAATTAAAAAACTCAAAAACATTGAAATTACCAAACCGACTAAAGCCATGGTCATCAAAGTTCTAGTGATATAAGGCAAATTATGAGCCAAAACTGATTCGCTAAAAACATCTCCCCCAAAAATTAAAGGTAACCACCCCAAAAGAGCCAAGATATAAGGCGAAGTCGCCCAACTATGATGACCTTCTAGCATGGTCCAAAGATATTTTATTTTTTTACCAAAAGGAATTTTCGGATTAGCTTTGAAAGCTCGAGCCAACATCGCTAAATTCTCAATACCATAAGCCCATCTTCGTTTTTGTCGATATTGATTAGCTAAAGTTTGACCATAATTGTCCCCCAAAACCGCATCTAAAGAGACTGGCAAATAAATCGGTCGAACTTGATAATCTCCGCAAAAATAATCATAAGCTTTCCAAAAAATTACTGAGTCTTCAGAAATAACATTCACCGGCCAATAATCAACGTCAACGATAGTTTTAAAGGCCTCACTATGCGAAGAAAATGTTACCATATGCTCTGGTCGCATTGATTCCACCATATGCCAAAAGGAGGAACCAGTAACAATTATTCGAACTGGAGCAATTGTATCCCATAAATTATTATGATACATCGGTAAAGGCTGATAAGCTTGTTGCAGTCGATTAGGGCTAACGATATACTCATAAGACAAAGCCGCTAAAAATTGTGGATGAACCTGAGTATCGCAATCAAAATTAGAAAGAACCACGTGTTCCAAAGGAATTTTTTTATCTTCTAAATATTTTTTAAGTTTTTTAGCTGCGTAAGTGGTATTAGAAGCTTTACATTTCATCTCCCCCTCTTTAACTTTATGAACTGTTACTAAGAACTCATAAAATTTATCCCCAAATTTATCTTTCAAAATTTTGACTTTTTTATCTCGACTAGCTTTCTCTTCTCGCTCTTCCAAAGCTAATAAAATTATAATTTTATTATTAGGATAACAAGAATTATCAATAGCTGCGATAGCTGGTTCAATAGTCTTAGCTAACTCTCCCGCAGTAGGCAACATTATAACATGATAAACATCCTGCCAATTCAAAAACTTTTTTCTATTCCTATAGTTGCCTTTCAATTGTTTAAGAAACTCAGTTCGTTCTTTTATATTTCTTTTGAGCTCTTTAACGTTCTTTCTTTTGAAAAAACTTTTCTCTAACTCAATTTTAAAATCAGCTAATTCTTCTTCTATTTTTTCTTGAAGTTCATTTCCATTATTAATCAGCTGAATCCGACCAAGCCAATCAACATTATTCCAACGTTTCATTTTTTTGTAAGCCAAGACAGAATAAGTAGCGATATAAACAGTTCGGTGCAACCAATAAATATCATATAAAATAATAAATAAAGCCACCCAAATTGGAAGCACAAAAGAAAAAACAAACATTCCAATTAAAGTAATCCAAGTCAAAAAACCTGGCAACATTTCAAAAAACCTTTGCCAACGTCGTTCCCTTGGATCAGTTGTCCTCGGATCTGGATAAGACCAATTTTTTCTTCCCCCATTTATGTTAATCATAAAATTATTGAATTTAAATTGATAAAAGATCTTACTTAGAACATTCAAGAATTCAGGAGTTGTAAATTCGAGTGTAGTTCGAGAAAGATTCGAGTACTGAGCGAAATGTACTTTTCTGGTACATTGAGCGAATGACGGAGAATCTGACGGAGAAATGCACCGAATTTACAACTCCTAGCGGTTTACCAGGATAATTGCAACAGTATACACCAATATAACAATTTGTAAAATCATCCCTGCTAGAAAAAGAAAATATCCCCCAAAAAACGCCGTGGACATTTCTCTAGGTTCAACCTTTTCCGAATCATCTTCATTGAAATTTTTCCAACCAGAAAAAATTAGAAAAATTCCTAAAATATAATTAATTACCATTATTATTAAACCGCTAAAAGCCACAAAAAAAACGTTAAAAAAACGTTTTTCTTCCGAATTCAAGGCGATTCTATCAATTCCAAAAAAAGCATTATAATGAAGAATTAACGCAGTTTTGTCAAAATCAAGTCCAATCCAAAAAATAATCCAGGCGGCTAAATTCAATAAAAAACCACTGATTAAAATAGTCATCAAAATTTTATTTTGAATAAAATATTGAAAATATATTTTTATATTTTTCATAGATTTTTTCAGAAACTGTCTAATATTTTGCATCCAGCTATAATTTCAATGTTTTAGTGGATTAATATTAATAAACCTGTTGATTTTTTTAATTATTTTACGTCGAAATTTTAGACAGTTTCTTGGAGACTATCTTCTTCTATTTCTCTTAATCTCCTTTATAATTCCGTCAACTTCATTGATAATAATTTCGTGAGGTTGTTCTAAAATTTCCAAAATAAATTTATCAAACATTTTAATTCGATAACGAAATTCTTCTAAATTCATCAAGGAATAATTTATCTCTTGACCCATTTCAGCTTCCAATTCCTCAATCAAATGTTTAAGTTTAGCCCTAGAAAGTCCATCCACCACTAAAAGCAAATCGGTTTTGGATTTTTTATTATTGATAAATATACCAGAGACCAATCCCAATTTAACATCTCCTAAGCTCTTAACTCGATTAAGCTGTTCGCACTGAGGATAAATATTAGACTTAACCACTAGCCATTTTAGCTCATCGTGAAAAGAATATTTAGAGTTAACAAAATAAGCTTTTTGCTTTCTAATCGTTCGAGAATAAATAAATTTAGCATTAACTAACTGATTAAGAATTTTTTTAGCTTCATTTTTACTAGCTCTAGTATCAAGCTTGTTTCTCTCTATTACTTCCGTGGTAGTTAAAGAAATCTTTTCATTCAACATAAAAAATTTAATCAACCGCCATCTGACTCTAGACCCAAACAGAAATTCTAATTCACTTTTCATATTTTTTTAAAATTAGGGATTGTTTTTAAAGTTTTAATTAAAAAATATGCCAAAAATACAATTCTTAAAGATGTAGATATTTTATATGTCTTATCGAAACTTTCCGAGTTTTCAGATTAAAAATCACTCCTACAAAATCAACCCTCCACTCCGTCTCTATTAAACTTCTTTCTGCTAAAAAATATTGGGCTATCTTAAACACTTTTTTTAATTTTGCCCTATTAACGCTTTCTTCGGGAACAACATCAAAGCCTTTGGTTGATCTAGTTTTTACTTCTACAAAAATTATGACGCCTTCAGGATTTTCAACAACCAAATCAATCTCTCCCAGTCGATAACCTTTTCGATTATAATAATTTTTTTCAATAATCTTATAATCATTGGCTACAAAATAATTAGCCGCTAAAATTTCCCCTTTAGATCCAAAATTTTGCAAACCTTAATTTAAAAGTAAAAAATTTTGATAGTCTTTAAAAAATGATACTACATTGAAACAAAACTTTCAAGCAAGCTTTATTTTTTCTCAAATAAACGCTAAACATCGCCAGAATTTTTTTATTTGAGCAAAGTTTAAGAAAAATCTTAAATTGTGTGTAAAATGTACTTAAATTGTACATTAAAAAGCAATTTGAGATTTGAGATTTGATGAAGGAATTTGTCAAACAAAAAAGTCTAGCCTTTTTCAAACGCCGAAGCGGTATTGAGAATGGATTGCTCTTGCCACCAAGGCCCAATCAATTGCATTCCAATTGGTAATTTTTTTCCATCGATTAAAATAAATCCAGCATTAATGGAAATGGCTGGTAACATCGCCACATTAACCGGTACGGTTGAAATATCTATCAAATATAACTCTAGGGGATTGTCACATTTTTCTCCAATTTTAAAGGCCGATCCCATCATCGTGGGAGTTAAAATCAAATCTACTTCCTCGAAAGCTTTCTTGAAACCAGCTTTAATTAAATTTCTGACTTGTTGAGCTTTCTTATAATAAGCATCTTTATAACCCGCTGATAAAGCATAAGTTCCTAAAATAATTCGACGCTTGACTTCATCGCCCAAACCAGACTCTCTTGATTTCAAATAAGTATCTAGAATATTATCCGACTCAATTTGAGTTCCATATTTAACTCCATCAAACCGAGCTAGATTAGAACTAATTTCAGAAGAAATCATCAGATAGTAAACCGCTAAAGAATATTTAATTCCAGGAATTTCAATGTCAACGACTTCGGCTCCATTTTTCTTAGCCCAGTTGATTTTAGCTTCAATAATTTTTTTGACGTCAGGATTGACATCTTCTCCTAAAAATTCTTTTAAAACTCCAATTTTTACTCCTTCAATTTCTGGTTTTAAATTATTCAAAAAATTAGTCTCTTTCGCCACGGTAGTATTATCACGAGGATCTTTTTCGCAAATTTCATCAAGAATAATTGCAACGTCTTCAACACTATTCGCAAAAGGTCCAATTTGATCATAACTAGAACCCATCGCAATAATTCCGCTCCTAGAAACTCTTCCATAGGTTGGCTTCATTCCTACTATTCCACAATAACTAGCCGGACATCTGATTGATCCTCCCGTGTCAGAACCCAAAGTCCAAACTGCTTGTTTATCAGCTACTGCTGCTGCTGAACCTCCTGAAGAACCTCCGGCTACTCGTTCGGTATCAATTGGATTTTTAACTACACCATAAGCGGAATTCTCAGTCGAAGTCCCCATGGCGAATTCGTCCATATTAGTCTTCCCCAATAAAACCGCTCCCGCTTTTTTTAACTTTCTAATCACAAAATTATCATATGGCGCTCGATAGCTCTCTAAAATTTTAGAACCAGCGGTCGTAACTTCGCCTGCTACACAAAAATTATCCTTAACCGCATAAGGAATTCCTTCTAATATTTCAATCTCTTCTCCTCTCTCTATCTTCTGATCAACTTTTTCAGCTGCCGCTAACGCCCCTTTTTCATCCACGCTCAAAAAACTGTTAATTTCAGGATTTCTTTCTTTAATCCGTTTTAAATATTGCTTAGTTAATTCTACTGAGCTAATTTCTTTCTTAACTAATTTCTCGTGTAGTTCTTTTATCATGAAATCAAAATTATTTATTTTTTAATACAAGAGCGTATCGAACAAGTCTTTATTCTAATACAATTTCCAAATTATGACTGCAAAATTTTCAAATCTCGTTGAAGTAAAGTTTATATCTAACTCACTTTTCAAATTTTTCGCTCAAAATTTTAAAATTTCGTTACGAATTAGACTTATTTAATACACTCCTGACTTTCAAATAATCGTCCTTCTGGTCTGGAAAATTTTCTTTAATTCCCTTGACCAAGCCTTCCGGTTTCTCCAAAACCTCATCAACTCTTAATTGATTGCTATTCAATTGATAATGATCAAATTCTTCGACATTATCAGATTGAGCCTCTTGAATATCAGCAAAAAAATCCAAAATATTGTCTAGGTCTTCCGTGAATTTTTCCTCTTCTTTTTTGGTCAGCTCAATTCGAGCCAACTCGGTCGTTTTTTGAACTTCTTCTATAGTAATTTTTTTAGACATAACTTTATTCTTTAATTAAATTGATGAATTCTTTTTCTAAAAGAATCTTGATTTTTAATTGTAACGCTTTTTTATATTTACTACCAGGCTTTTCTCCTACCACTAAAAAATCGGTATTGGAACTCACCGAAGACGAAATTTTTCCACCTGCTTGCTTTATTAAATCCTTTGCCTGCTCTCTTGTCAACTCTTGCATTGATCCAGTCAAAACAAAACTTTTTCTGTCAAACTTCTTTTTTTCAATTGTTGCTTTAGATTCCAGCAACTCCATTCTCACTCCTTGTTTTTCTAATTTTTCTAATATTTTTTGATTTTCCTCTGTTTTAAACCAATCCACCATGCTTTGAGCAATCCGATTACCAAAACCACTTATTTCAGATAAGTCCTCAGCCAAAATTTGGCTAAAAAATGAGGTCAATTGACTTGGTTTATCAATTTCAAATCCTAATTTTTGATACTTTTTCCCTAGTTTTGATTGCCCATTTTCCAACTCTTTTTTCAATAAAATGATTCCTTCTTCTCCTAAATGACGAATTCCCAAACCAAACAACAATTTTTCAAAACTAGCTTGCTTGCTATTCTCAATAGCAACAATTAAATTATCAGCTGACTTCTCAGCAAATCTTTCTAAAACTTCCAAATCACCCAATTTTAAACTATAAATATCGGCTACCGACGTCACCAATCCTTCCGTCAATAACTGCTCAACAATGCTCTTCCCCAATCCATCAATATTCATTCCTTTTTTAGAAACAAAGTGAATCATCTTTTCTTTTTCTACTGCAAAGCAATTTTTATTAACACAAAAATGAGCCGAGCTAATATCTTTTTTACTATCAGCAATTTTTTCTCGAATCACTTTTCCGCCACACATCGGACATTTAGTCGGCATAAAAAACTTTTTTTCTTGACCAGTTCGTAATTTCTTAATTACCTCAACTACTTCCGGAATGACATCCCCCGCTTTATGAATCACAATTGTATCTCCAATCCGAATATCTTTTTTGGTAATCTCGTCCTCGTTATGCAAAGTCGCCCGAGAAACTACGCTCCCAGCTACTTTCACTGGTTTCAAAACTGCCACCGGTGTTAAAGCACCAGTTCGTCCAATTTGAATTTTAATCCCAATGACTTGAGTGGTAACTTGCTCTGGAGAAAATTTCCAAGCAATCGCAAACCGTGGAGACTTCCCAGTATAACCTAATTCATCTTGATATTCTTTAGAATTTATTTTAATTACCATTCCGTCAATTCCATAAGGTTGCTGATCTTTCTTGTTCTCCCATTCCTTATAGAAATTTTTAATTTCAGTTAAAGTCTTAAAAAATTGATGTCCTTGATTAACTTTAAACCCCAAATCAGTTAACAATTTCAGTTCTTCTTGCTGATTTTGAGGCTTCGCAATGTCAGAGCGAATTTCTTCGATACTGTAAATATAGGAATCTAAATTTCTGGACGCCGCTACTTTGGAATCGAGTTGTCTCATCGAACCGGCTCCAGCGTTCCTGGAATTAGCAAACTCTGGCAAATTTTTTTCTCGCCGATCTCGATTGATCCTCTTAAGCTCCTTAACTGGCAACCAACATTCTCCTGTCACTGTCATATCAATGGCCTGACTTAGCTTTAAAGGAACGCTCTTGATGGTCTTAATATTCTCGGTGACTTTCTCCCCAATTACTCCATCTCCTCGGGTCGCTCCTTGTTCTAAAATTCCGTTCTTATAATCCAAAATTATTTTTAAACCGTCAATTTTCAATTCCACCACATAGTCAAAATCAACCTTGATCCCCCTTTTTTCCAGAATTTTTTTGTTTCGAGTTTCCCAGTCAAGTAATTCTTCAAAACTAAAAGCATCATCCAAAGACCATTGCCGAGCGCGATGTCGAACTTTCTCAAATTTTTTCAAAGGCCGTCCACCCACTCTCTGGGAAGGCGAGTCTGGGGTCATCAACTTCGGATACTTTTTCTCTAGCGTTCTTAATTCCACCATTAAAGAATCATAAACCACATCAGTCAAGGTTGGATCATCCAAAACATGGTATCGATATCGATACTCGTCAATAACTTTTCTTAATTTTTCCGCTCTCTGCTTAATTTCTTTGTTCAAAGTTTTAATTTATGAATTTTTTAATGTCTCGTTTAAATTTTTCAAAATCAGTATATAAAAGACTTTTGATCCCCAAGCTCTCCGCTCCGTCAATATTATCTTGTTCGTCATCAAAAAACAGAACTGTTTCAGCTTCAAATCCTATTCTATCTAATACTTTTTGAAAAAATTCTGGATTTGGTTTTTTGACTCCTAATTCAGCTGAAGAAAAAATCCCATCAAAAATGTCTTCAAAATTCATTTCTTTTTTCATGTATTTTATTCTGTATTTTTCTTGTTTGGTGGCTAAATAACATTTTATTCCAATCCTTTTAAACCACTTAATCTCTTCAATTATTCTTTCATCAACCTGATTTTCTGATTTAAACCAAAACTGTAAAAATTCTTCCACCGTTCCCGTCCATCTCCATTTCTCCAACCACAATTTCAACTCCTCTTTTAAATCAGCTTTGCCTACAATACAATCTTGAAAAGCTCCTTTAAAAAAAGGAAGCATTTCATCATTGCTAATCCCAAATTTTTTTTGATATTGCTTAGAAAATTGCTCAGCTCGAACAATCACCCCATCCACGTCAAATAATATTGCCCTAATTTTCTCGTTCTTCATTATATAAAAAACAATTAATCTCGTTACATTATCTTTATTTTATCACTACTACTACGATTTTCAAGCTTATTTTTCCAATTAAAAAAGCCCTTGGTCAATTTAAACTAGGGCCTTCTTTATTTTTTAAAAAATTTTTTGGTCTAGCTATTAGCGGACGCTAACTCTAAACCTTGAAAAGCCGGCTTGATTCGATAAACCATTTCCTTGCTTTCCAACCAGGCTTCGCAGGTTGGACATTGCTCACCTAAAAAATCAAACTTCATTATAATTTTTCGACATCTTGGGCAATAATATTCCCAAAATGACTCCTTAAATTCTGGCATCTCAAACTCCTTTTTTAGATAAAATATTTTAACAAATGTACTAGAAAAACATTATAATCCAAAAGACCATAAAAATCAAGAGTAGATTACAAAAAAAATTATAAAATTCTCAAGAAACAAAAAACTCGCCTCTTAAGAAGCGAGTCTTTCAAAAATTAAACTAATTTTTTATTGTAAAATAGCTTTGAGTCTTCGAATCCCCGCACTAGATGATTTTTCTTTAATGATTTTAAAAGTCCCTTCAATTTCACTGGTATTCTCAACATGCGGACCACCACAAATTTCCTTAGAATAATCACCGATAGTATAAACACTAACTAAGTCGCCATATTTATTTTCAAAAGATCCATGCGCCCCAATTTTCTTAGCCTCTTCCAAAGTCATCTCCTCTTTAACCACCGAAGTTCCGCTTTTAATTGCTTCGTTAACATAATCTTCTACCAATTTAATTTGTTCTTCGGTTAATTTTTCGGGATAAGAAAAATCAAATCTAATTCTCTCTCCATTGATGTTGGCTCCTTTTTGAAAAACACTTTCCCCTAAAGTTTTTCTTAAACCGGCTAACAACAAATGAGAGGCAGTGTGAAGTTGTTTGGTTTTTTCTTTAGTATCGGCTAAGCCTCCTTTGAACATTCCAACGCTAGCCGTTCGAGAAAGATCTTGATGGGAAGCTAATTCTTTTTGAAAACTTTTTTCATCTACTCTCAATCCTTGTTCGTGGGCTAAATCTCTAACCATTTCAATCGGAAATCCATAGTTTTGAAATAAATTGAAAGCTTCTTGACCGGTTATCATTAAATCAATAGAACTATCAACAAGTCCTTCTTCAATTTTTATTTTTTTATCTGGTTTTCCTTTTATAAATTTTTCCAAGGCTCTTTGCCGATGAGAAATTTTATTCTTTTCTTTTCCTAGTTCAGCAAAAGTTTTATCATAACCATCTGGAATGAAAATTGGATCAAAACCAAAATCAGTTTGACTTTGACCTTTTCTTTCTTCGGTGATTTTTCCTTTAATAGAACCTTCAAAAAATGAAATTTCTTTACCATCAAAATAAGCAATTACACATTTAGCTTCAGCATTTCTATTTTTACCTTCAGTTAAATCTAAGATCCCTTGTGTACCAAGATACTCATCTAACCATTTTATTAAAGCGCCAGGAAAACCATTCCAGGCTTCTAAATGAAGCGCCGTATCCTCAATAATGATTGGTCGTTTAATTAATTTATAAGCTTCTATTATTTTATACTGGGCCACATCATAAGAATTAACCGATTGAATTTCAGGCAAATCAGATTTATAAAAACTGATTCTCATTGCGCCTTTAATCAATTCTCTATATTCTTTGATTTTATTAGCATTTGAAGAAACTAAAACGACATCTTGTTTTTGACTAACTATTTTTTCAAACTGTTTCAATCCTTTTTCTAAAGTAGTTTGAAATTTTTGTTCCTCTTCTTTAATAATATTTAAAACACCTTCCCCAACTATTTCTGGATAAATTTCTTGATAAATATTCTGAGCTACTTCTCCAATTTGATGAGTAAATAAATGATCAATCCCTATCTTATGAGCTTCTCTAATCGCTCTTCGAATTAATCGACGTAAAATATAACCTTGCTCAGTGTTGGATGGTTGAATTTCATCAGCTACCATAAAAACCGCCGCTTTAATATGATCAGCAATAATTCGAAAGGATTTTTTATTTTCTTGATATTTTTTGTTAGATAACTCTTCAATTCTTTTGATGATCGGTCTAAATAATTCTCCTTCGTAATCATCTCTAAAACCGTTTAATATCGCGATAACTCTTTCCATTCCCATTCCAGTATCAACGTTTTGTTGAGAAAGTTTTTCAAAAGATCCATTAGCCGTTTTCTCATATTTCATAAAAACATTATTCCAAATTTCTACCCACTTATCATCTTTTGGATCAAATTTTTTGGGAATTTTATCAACCAAACCAGTCCAATAAAAAATTTCGGTATCTGGCCCGCAAGGTCCGGTTTCACCAGAAGGACCCCACCAGTTTTCACTTTTAGGCAACTTTGCAATCCGATCTTCAGAAAAACCCATTTCTCGCCAATATTCAAAAGATTCCTTGTCAAAAGAAGCATCTTGATCACCTTCAAAAACTGAAACTGCCAATCGATCCTGATCTAATCCTAACCACTGAGAAGAGGTTAGAAACTCATGACTCCATTCAATTGATTCCTTTTTGAAATAATCGCCCAAAGACCAATTCCCTAGCATTTCAAAAAAAGTATGATGAGTAGTATCACCCACTTCTTCAATATCAATCGTTCGAATACATTTTTGAATATCGACTAAGCGAATTCCTTGAGGATGTTTTTCTCCCATTAAATAAGGAACTAAAGGTTGCATTCCGGAACTAATAAACAAAGAGGTCGGATCATTTTCCGGAATTAGAGGAAAAGAAGGTAAAACGGCATGATTTTTAGCTTCAAAAAATTTTATAAATTTTTGTCGTAATTCTTGAGCTGTAATCATTTTTTTTATTTGAAAAATTAATTAATATATCTTAATGATAACCTGTCCGAATGTCTATTTCAAGACAAGTTTTAAAATTAAAAAATCCAAATTATTCCAATTGAAAATCAACTGACAAAACTTAAACAACAAAATTTAGGTTTTAGATATTTGACATTAGGATTTGATTTGATTAATTTGGAGTACTTTGAGATTTGAACTTCTTTCTAAATATTCTATTTAGAAAGAATCGTTTTCTTATACATTTCTAAATTTTCCAAAGCAATCCCTGATCCCTTGGCTACACATAGTAAAGGCTCGTCTGCTACATAACAAGGAACTCCAGTGGCTTGAACAATATATTGATCTAAATATCGAAGTAAAGCGCCCCCTCCAGACAAAACCATCCCTTTGTCCATTACATCAGCAGCTAATTCTGGTGGAGTTTCTTGTAAAACCTTTTTAATAGCATCGATGACTTCTCTAAGTTCATCCTGAAGCGCCTCAGTAACCTCATTAGAAGATATTTTAACAGTTTTTGGTAATCCTCCCATCAAATCTCTTCCTCGAATCTCAACGTACTTTTCATTAATTTGAGACATAGCGCCACCTACTGCTATTTTTATTTCTTCGGCAGTTCTTTCTCCAATCGCTAAGCCGTGTCTTTTTTTAATATAATTAGCGATAGCATTATCAAATCGATCTCCTCCGACTCGAGCACTATAGGCTGCTACAATTCCACCCAAAGAAATTATAGCAACTTCAGAAGTTCCGCCTCCAATATTAATAATCATATTACCCGAAGGATTATTAATCGGAATACCCGCCCCGATAGCCGCCAAAACGGGTTCTTTAACAATGTAGGCATTTCTGGCTCCAGCATTGTTAGTAGCCTCAATTACCGCTCTTCTTTCAGTAGAAGTAATTCCAGCAGGGATAGAAACTAAAATATCGGGCCGATTAAATCGAATTCTGGAGCTCACTTTATTCACAAAGTATCGAATCATAGCTTCCGTAACTTTGTAATCCGCTATCACTCCGTTCTTCAACGGTCGATGAGCAACAATCGATTCTGGAGTTCTTCCAATCATTTCTCTAGCTTCAGTCCCTACGGCTAAAATTTTATTGGTAGTAATATCAACAGCCACAACAGAAGGTTCGTTAATAACGATTCCTTTTTTAGGAACAAAAACCAAAGTGTTGGCTGTTCCTAAATCTATTCCAATTTTACTTAAAAAAAGATTGCTAAAATTCATATTTTTAAAAAAATGTTTCCTCTCTAATTTAGTCTCAAAAATTCATCTTGTAATTCAAACATTTCATCCGAATGTTCTCGATCGGTTAAATGCAAGCAACCATGAATTAAATTTCTGATTAATTCTTGCTCTGATTCAATCCCATCTTCTTGAGCATTTTTTTTGATTATCTCCCAACATAAAATTAAATCTCCTTCTAGTTTTTCGTTATTAAAATTATAGCTAAAAGATAAAATATCTGTAACTTCATTTTTACTTCGATATTTTTTATTCAAATCTTTAATTTCTTTTTTCGAAACGCTAGTCAAACCAACCAAAACTCGATGTTCAGTCGTAATAATTTTTTTATTCTTTAAAAACTCAATAATTTTCTTTAATGAGGATTTCGCTAATTTTTCCGGAAAAACTTTTTTCGAATTCATAAATGGTTTTTAAAAACTATTCAAAATTTCAACATAAAACAAGTGAAAAACTTATGCACTCATCACCTAAAACATTGAAATTATAGTCGTAAAACTTCACTTATAATTTCATCATTTTAACAAAATGCGAAATCTTAGATAATCTCTTAATTCAAGAAAAAGACTGATCATAAAACAGTCCCTTCTATTAAAATCCCAACAACACAGGTCGAGGAATTGGTTTTTTGAATACAGTTCAACCCATCTTCATTCTCTGCGGCGAACTACATCGAGATGAGACCTGTTTCACTAAGACTAAGACGAGTCAAACAAAAAAATGCGTCAAAAAACGAGCTAATTTTGAAGTATTTTGGTTACCATTTCTCTAACAACACTACCGTCAGCCTCTCCTTCGAGTTCTTGCATTACTTTTCCCATAACAACTCCCAGTTGAGACATATCCCGAGCCTCGCTAGATTTAATAACTGCTTCAACTACTTTCCTAATTTTTTCTGAATCTAATTCAACTGGAAGATAGGTCTTTAAAATATCAAGTTCTGCTTGCTCCTTAACAGCTAGTTCTGCTCGTCCTCCTTCTGTATACTTGGCGATAGAATCTTTTCGCTGTTTAACGCTTCGCTTAATAACTTCTAATACTTTTTCATCAGATAAACCTTCCTTTCTTATAATAAGAGCAATCTCAGCATTCTTGATTTCAGAATTTAACATCGACAAAACAGACTTCTTAATAAGGTCTTTGTTCCGAAACGCTTCTATAAAATCTTTTTTAATAGTTTCCTTTAAGCTCATATTTTTTAAGAGACTGTTTCCAATCGCAATTTTTTAACGAAATTTATCTCAAAAGTGAACAATCGCAGTAAAAAAAGTGATTAAAAACAGTTTAAACAATTAAAAGATTCTTTTTTTGACTTCTTTAAATTTCTCATCATCAAAAATACCCATTTTTTTGAGTTTATCAGCTTCCTTTTTAACTTTCTTCCGATAAAGAGCATCTTCCTTTAGTTCTTTTTTAGATTTAGCCTTAACGTTAAATTGAGATTTTCGAGCTTTTATTAAAACTTTACTTTCTTGCATTCTACGAGAAAAACGTCTAATCAAACTTTCTGATGTTTCTTTGTCTTTTTTTACAACTTCTACCATAAAAATTCCTCCTTTCTCATTTTTAAAATTTCTTATTAATATATTCTAAATATTTGGTTTGGTTTTCCAAGCAATCTTTCTTAGCCGCTAATATTAGTCGGCC
>CAYWJP010000002.1:0-47722 GCA_964458715.1 uncultured Bdellovibrionales bacterium | reverse complement strand
ACTTATCAAATGACAAATTAGAGAAAATTAAAGAAATCTGGACTAATACATGGAAGCTTGATATTGAAATGGAAGAATTAGCAAAAAAGCTTAATAGACGTTATGAATTAGCAGTACTATCTAATTCTGATATTTTGAATTCAGAAAAATATAAAAGAAAAGGATGGTATAATAATTTTAATGTGGTTGTTTTGTCTCATGAAATTGGTATTTTAAAACCAAATCAAAAGATTTATGAATTTATATTAAAGAAGCTAAAAGCTTCTCCGGAGACATGCATTTTTATCGATGATCAATCCGATTGTCTTATTCCGGCAAAAAAATTGGGAATAAAAACCATTTTATTTAAATCAGTTGACGATTTAGAATTAAGACTGCGTGATTTAAAAATTATTTTTTAATAAAAATTAAACTTGATTTATGGATAATATTTTAGAAAAACATGTTGTTGAAGATTTATCCAATGGCGGTTTTGTATTAGTTTTAAATACGGGATCAGAAATTGATGGACAGGCTGAAGCCATGTTGCAAGCGCTTCACTCTCGTTCAACTGGAGGGATTAAGCATCATCTAAAGATGCTCAAAGAAAAAGGGGCGGAAAATTTTATGGAACAATTTTATGTTGGTTATGGGCACAAATCAATTGGTGATTGTGGTTCGGGCACAGTTTTTGTGGAAGGTGTTTCAATGTTGGCAGCTAAGGCTATTCAGGATTGGAGGCTGTATTCAGGACAAGAAGCCTCAACTAGGTATGTAGATTTTTCAGATCAAAAATTTTTAGATCCAACTAATACAAAAGAAGGAATAGAAATTCTAGAAAATTGGAGAAAATTTTATTTAGATTCACAAAAGCCTGTTCAAAAACATTTAAAAAATAAATTTCCAAAAGGAGAGGGAGAAAGTCAAGATGTATATGACAAGGCAATTAAAGTGAGAGCATTTGATATTACTAGGTCCTTTTTACCCGCCGGTGCCACAACTAATCTAGCTTGGAGAATGAATTTCAGACAATTTGCAGATGAACTAATGCTTCTAAGACATCACCCGTTGGCAGAAGTCCGTGACATTGCTGAAAAAACCGAAAAAGCTTTGGGCAAAATATATTCAAGTTCTTTTTGTCATGAAAGATTTTCCAAAACAGAAAAATATAATAAGAAATGGATGCAAGAAAAATATTATTACAAGAATAATAAAGCCAAGGATTTTTCTTTAATTTATGACAATGTTGACAAAGATAGACTCTCTGTTTATAAGAATGTTCTTAAAAATCGTCCAGCCAAAACAGAACTTCCCATGGCGATTGCTGAATGTGGTGTAGTTGCTTATGAATTTCTTTTAGATTTTGGGTCTTTTAGAGACCTACAAAGACATAGAGCAATTGCGCAAAGAATGCCCTTATTAACTAGGGACCATGGATTTAATGAATGGTACCTAAATGCATTACCAAAAAAATTAAAAGAAGAAACAAAAGAATTTATTAAATTGCAAGAAAAAAGAATTGAGAAATTAAATATAAAAGAAGAAGATGAACAATACTTTACTGCTATGGGATATCAGGTTCCTTGTTTTTTTTCCGGAGACCTGAAAGCTTTGGTTTATTTAGTGGAACTTCGTTCGACTAGATTCGTTCATCCAACATTAGTTGCACAAATACTAAAAACAATTAAAAGTTTAAAAAGTATATTTCAAAAATATGGTTTGGTTTTGCATTTAGATGATGAACCAAATCGATTCGATATAAGAAGAGGAGAACAAGACATAACAGAAAAATAACTATATGAAAAAAGGTAAATTCATTGTTGTTTATGGGGTCAATGGGACGGGAAAGTCAACCCAAGTAAAAAATCTGCTTCAATATCTTAAAAAAATAAAAATCAAAGTTAACTACTTGAAGTATCCTGTTTATGATCTTAAACCAGAAGGTCCATTTATTGATAAATATTTAAGAGACTTTAATTTTCGTGGAAAAAATCCTCAAACAACAGAAGAATTGCAAGAAAAATATGCAAAAAATAGAAAAAGATTTGAGCCTGAATTGAAAAAAAAATTAGAAAAAGGAGAATGGGTTTTGGCTGAAGATTATACTGGTACTGGTTTTTCCTGGGGTTTGACTTGGGGTTCAGATTTAGAATATTTAGAGAAAATAAATAAAAATCTTCTCGAACCTGATTTAGCAATTTTGCTTCATGGAAAAAGATTTTTATCGGCCGTAGAGAGAAAACATCGCAACGAAAGTAACGATGAAAAAATAAATATTTCTAAAAATTTTCATAGACTATTGGCTGATAAATATGGTTGGAAATTAGTTAATTGTAATCAAACAATTGACAAAGTAGCCAAAGACATTCAAGAGGAACTTAAATCTTTTACTAAGTAACGTTCAAATTTAAAATAACTAATTTCCGAAAATGAAAATTAAAATTAGAAAAATAGATCCCGAAGCAACAATTCCAAAATACGCTTTAGAAAATGATGCGGGAATGGATTTGTTCTGTAATGAAGAGGTTGATCTTAAGCTTGGCCAGAGAGCTTCTGTTTCAACCGGTATCGCCATTAAGATTGAAGATGGATACGTTGGCTTGATTTGGGATAAAAGTGGCTTAGCGCATAAATTAGGACTAAAAACTTTAGGTGGAGTTATTGATAGTAATTATACAGGAGAATGGTTTGTCGGTGTTATAAATTTAAGTCAGAAAAATATTAAAATTAATAAAGGCTCAAAAATAGCACAAGTTTTATTTCAAAAAATTGAACACCCTCAAATAGAGATAGTAACTAAACTTAAAAAAACTGATAGAAAAGACGGTGCTTTTGGTAGTACTGGAAAATAGATCCGCCAAAAGCGGATAAATTTATAAAAATTTAAAAATGAAAAAACAGAAACTAATTGAAGTAAAAAATTTAGCTAAAACTTACAATAATGAAGGAGCGGAAACTAAAGCGTTAAGAGAAGCCACTTTTTCAATTGAAGCAGGTGAATTTATTGCTATTATGGGTCCTAGCGGGTCAGGGAAGTCAACTCTGATGCAAATTTTAGGTTTTTTGGACAAACAAAGTGGCGGAGAATATTTATTTCAAGGCAGAAGTGTCAAAAACTATTCTGATGACGAACTTTCCAATATCCGAAATCAAGAAGCTGGTTTTGTTTTTCAATCCTTCAATCTTCTTCCGCGCACAAGTGTTTATGAAAATGTAGAATTACCACTTTTGTATAATATTCAGAAAACTAATCGACAAGAAAACATCGATAAAATAAATAAAGCGCTAGAAGCAGTTAATCTAAGACATCGAGCTGAATATCTCTCTAATCAAATATCTGGAGGGCAAAAACAAAGAGTGGCTATTGCCAGGGCTTTAGTTAATGACCCAAGAGTTATTTTTGCTGATGAACCTACGGGAAATTTGGATTCAAAGTCAGGGGAAAGTATTATGAAAATATTTGAAAATTTAAATAAAAATGGAAAAACTATTATTTTAGTTACTCACGAAGAATCAATTGCTAAATATGCTAGACGAATTATTAAGGTGGAAGATGGAAAAATAATAAAAGATCAAAGATCTTGATTTTTTAATTTTCAATAAACCAATTTTCAATTTCCAATCAATTTTCAATTTCATAATTAAATAATTTTCAATGAACGCAAGCTTCGCTTATGTGAGTTTTAAAATTACCTGCCTGCCGGCAGGAAGTATCGAAAATTTATTGTAAATTGGTTTATTGTAAATTGTAAATTTCTTAATGTATTTACTAAATGCCATAAAATTCTCTCAAAAAAATTTGTTAGCGGATAAAACCCGTTCTTTTTTAACCATTCTGGGAATAATTATTGGAGTGGCTTCAGTTATAATAATAATGGCTATTGGCAGTTCGGCTCAAAGATTAATTTTAGAACAAGTTGAAGGCTTGGGTTCTAATTTAATTGCAGTAATTCCTGGTGCTTCTGACGACAATGGCCCACCCGCTGCAGTTTATGGAATTGTTATTAAAACTCTTGTTAATGACGATTTAGAAGCGATAAAAAACAATAAAAGGATAAAAGGATTGTCGGCGATTGCTGGTTATAGTAATGGAACAGTTTCTGTTTCAAGGAGCGATTATGATGAAAATCTTAGTTTAATGGGTACTACAAGCAGTTATTTGGAAGTTGCTGATACAAAAATATTAAACGGACGTTTTTTTTCCGAAAAAGACGATGTTGGCTTAGATAAAATAGCGGTATTGGGATATACCGTAGCTGAAGATTTTTTTAAAAACGAAGATCCAATAAACCAGAAAATAAAAATAAAAAACCATTATTTTAAAGTAATAGGAATTCTGGAAGAAGAAGGAACTTCGGCTTTTGGAGCCACTAGTCAAAATGACTCGGTTTTAATTCCTTTAAAAACTGCTCAAAAATTAATACTAGGGTCTAATCATTTGAATTTTATTAGAATAAAAATAGAACAAGCCGAACAAATTGATTCAGCTAAAAAAGAAATTATTCAAATACTAAGGACTCAACACAACATTGATGATCCCAGCAAGGATGATTTTTCTATTAGAGATCAGGCTATGGCGCTAGAAATGATTAAAAGCATTACAGATATTATTAGATATTTTCTTTTAGCGGTGGCTTCAGTTTCTTTATTGGTTGGAGGAATTGGAATAATGAATATTATGCTTATTTCAGTTAATCAGAGAATCAAAGAGGTCGGGTTAAGAAAATCTATCGGAGCTAGAAATAAAGATGTTTTGGCTCAGTTTTTAGTAGAATCTATCTTTGTTTCTCTAGTGGGAGGTTTGATTGGAATAATTTTCGGAATTATTACTTCTTTTTTAATTTTTGCTATTGTTAATTATCTTGGTTATAGTTGGAAATTTATTATCTCTCCTATGTCCATTTTTATTGCTGTATCGATATCTGTAATAGTCGGAATAATTTTTGGAATTTATCCAGCCAAAAAAGCTTCTCGAATAAGTCCAATGGAAGCTTTGCATTATGAATAACTAGAGATTATTTTAAAATAATTCAATGATTAACTTTTTAAGACTACAACAAACCGCTTTTCGATTGGCGTTGAAAGACTTATTTAAAAATAAGAACAGAACTGCTTTGTCTTTATTAGGAGTAGTGATCGGTGTGATGTTAGTAATTGTTGTATTATCCTTAGGGGCTGGAATGAAAGAATATGTTATCGATCAAATAGATTCGTTTGGAACTGATATTATCAACGTAGAAGTTAAGGTTCCAGGAAAAGACAAAACTTCCTCTAGCAACGCCGGAGGAATAGCTAGCGGAACTGAAATTAAAACTTTAACGCTAGAAGATGCTGAAGAATTAGCTAAATTAGAAAATCTAGACAATTGGTATGCCGGAATAATGACTCAAAAATTAATTTCTTTTGAAGATAAAAACAAAATTACAATGATTATGGGGGTAACTTCTGGTGTTTTTGATGTTGATGAAAACATGAAATTATCAAAAGGAATAAAATTTACTGAAGACGATGGCAATAATTATCAACCTCAGGCTATTTTGGGAAGTGAAATTACTAAAAATTTATTTGATAACAAAGAAGCTATCGGTAAAAAAATTAAAATTGGTAATCAAAAATATTTAGTTAAAGGTGTTTTGGAAAGTCGAGGTTCTACGGGATTTTTTGATTTTGATAACATCGTTTATCTTCCTACTCAAACTATCCAAAAAAAACTTTTAGGAACTGATCACATTCAATGGGCAATTTTTAAAAGCAACAATACTCTCAAAGATTCAGTTACTATAAAAGCCATGGAAAAGATTTTAAGAGAAAATCATGACATAGATAAACTGATTGACGATGATTTTGCGATTACTTCTATGGCAGAAGCTACGGAGATTGTCGGACAAGTTTTTAGTATATTAAACGCTTTATTAATTGGATTAACTTCTATTTCATTAGTTGTCGGCGGAGTAGGAATAATGAACGTAATGTATGTTGCTGTCACTGAAAGAACTTTTGAAATTGGGCTAAGAAAAGCTGTTGGTGCTAAAAATAAAGATATTTTAATGCAATTTATTTATGAGGCTATAATACTAACGATGATTGGGGGAATAATAGGCATTTTAGCTGGTTTTGCATTTTCTAAAATAGCTGAAATAATTGCTTCGAAATTTAATTTTATTTTAAATTTTCCAGTTACTTTATTTTCAATAATTTTAGCAGTTGGATTTTCAATGATCACAGGTATTGTTTTCGGTTATAAACCTGCTAAAAAAGCTTCTCGATTAACTCCGATAGAAGCTTTGAGAAATGAATAGAGCTTGATTTAAAGTGATTAAATTGATAAGGTTAAAAAAGATTCCAATAAATTTTTCAATAAAAACAAAATGAAAAAACAAAATAAAATAATTTTTAATAAAATCACTTTATTCATTGGGTTATTGTTGATTTTTGCGATTATTTTTTTAGGAATTTTTTATTTTTGTAGTCCTTTGAACAATTTTACTAAAAGTTTTTTTAAAACGATTCCTTATCCAATTGCACTAATTAATAAGAATAAGATATTAACAACCAGGGATATTTTATCTAACGCGGAATCCTTAGAGAGGTTTTACGTTTCTCAAGATTTTTCTGAAATAGGAATGAGAATTGATTTTAAAACAGAAGAAGGCAAGCAACGTTTGAAAATAAAAGAAAAAGAAATTTTTAATAAATTAATAGAAGATGAAATTATTAAATTGATTGCAGAATCTAAAGGAATTAATATTTCCCAGAAAGAAGCTGAGCAAGAATTAATTGCCAAGACTCAAGCAGCAGGAAGTACAGAAAATCTAGCGCTAAATCTTAAAAAGCTTTATAATTGGAAACTGAGTGATTTTAGGGATAAAGTTATTCTTCCTAAGCTTTATTTAGAAGCATTAATCAGTTATTATGAAAAAGAAATAGCCAGCGATGATTTAATTGGAAGTGAAATTGAGAAGGCCTATCAAGAACTAAAAAATGGAATTAATTTTGAAAAAGTAGCTAGTAAATATTCACAAGGAGAAACGGCTAAAAATGGGGGATCGCTGGGATGGTTTAAGAAAGAATACCTAGTTGAGCCCATTGCTGAGAAAGCTTATTCCATGGAACCTGGCGAATTTTCTGAAGTAATTCAAAGTTCATTAGGAAGTCATTTAATATATCTCGAGGAAGTTAAAGAGAAAGAAGGAATAAAAGAGGTTAAATTAAAGCAAATATTCACTCCTGAAGGAAGTTTTTTAAATTGGTTCAATGATCAAAAAGCCACTTTTTCAATCAAAATTTTCTTGAAAGAATATTTTTGGGACGAAGAAAGTCTTAAAATTAAATTTTCCAATTCTACCCTTGAAAATAATGAGAATATTTTACGTAATAAATCCGAAGGAGATCCTAGTATTTATTAATTTTAAACTAATTTAATTTTATGGTATGTATAATTAAAAAAGAAAATTGTATTGGTTGTGGAATTTGCCAATCAATTTGTCCTGAATGTTTTTCAATAAAAAATGGTATAGCTGAAATTTCAACTTTTGATTTAAACAGTTGCAATCTCGAAGAAGTTATTGAGAGTTGTCCTTGTCAAGCTATTTTCATTAAAAAATAATTAAATGCTCAAAACAATCAATCTAACCTTAAAAAATTATTTAGATAAAAAAGATATTCTTAATAAGGTTAATTTAGAAATTGGAGAAAATGAAATTCACTGTCTTTTAGGTAAAAATGGAAGTGGAAAAACTAGCTTGGCCTATGCTTTAATGGGGATAAATTCTAATTTAATTAAATCTGGAAAAATTATTTTTTTAAAAAAGGATATTACTAAAAAAGCTATTCACGAAAGAGCAAAAATGGGCTTAACTCTGGCTTTTCAGGAGCCAGCTCGATTCGAAGGACTTTCGGTAGGGGCTTTTCTTTTAGCTAGTAACAAAAATAATTCTAAACAAGATCTCAAAAAAGCTCTTGAAATGATGGATTTAAATGAAGAAATTTTGGATAGAAAAATTGATGAAAAATTAAGTGGAGGAGAGAGGAAGAGAATTGAATTAGCGTCTGTAATTTTAATGAGACCTAAGCTAATGATTTTAGATGAACCTGATGCATCTTTGGATATTATAGTTTATAATGAGCTTTATGACTTGCTTCTTAAAATAAAAAATAAATTAAAATGTTCTATTTTGTTAATAACTCATCGAGAAGAAGCGGGGTTAATTGCCGATAAAGCTACTTTGATTGAAAAAGGGGAAATAATCACTACTGGTAAATTTAGGGCAGTGATGTTAGAATATTGTAAGAGATCAAATGCTAAAAATAAATGCATGGCTGGAAGAGCGGCTCGTAATAAATAAATTAGAATGATATAATTAGATTAGGTTTAGATAAAAAAATAAAAAAATGGCTTTATTTTTTGGAAAAGACAAAAAATTTAACAAAGATTTTTTTCTGGCATTGGATATAGGAACAGAATTTGTTAAAAGCTTAGTTTACAAAGTAGATACAGAATCTCAAAAAGGGATAATTTTTGGTGTTGGCAAAACTAGACAAAAAATTGGAAATATGACTAGTGGGGCGGTAAGCGATATCGGAGGAGTAATCGAAACTTGTCAAAAATCAATTGATATTGCTTGTCAAGAAGCTGGAATAAAAAACGTAAAGAACACTATTATTGGAATAGCTGGAGAATTTGTTAAAGGTTCTACTACGACCGTTCATTACGAAAGAGCTAAGCCAGAAATTCGCATTGATATGCCTGAAATAAAAAACATCATTCAGAAAATTCAATGGAAAGCCTTTGAAAGAATTAAAAAACAATTAGCGTATGAATCTGATCATGCTGACATAGAAGTAAAGCTTATTAATGCTGCTATTGTTAATGTTGAAATCGATGGTTATCGGGTGACTAATCCCGTAGGTTTCCAAGGAAGAGATGTTTCTATCAGTGTTTTTAATGCCTATGCTCCCTTGATTCACCTGGGAGCAATCCAAAGCATTTCCAAGGAATTAGATTTGAAGCTGATTTCCATTGCTGCCGAGCCTTATGCGGCTGTTAACGGGATGGGGCTAGAGAATCATCCTGATTTCGGAGCAATTTTAATTGATGTTGGGGGAGGAACTACTGATATTGCTGTTATTAAAAATGGCAGTTTAGAGGGAACTTCAATTTTTGGATTAGGAGGAAGAAGTTTTACCAAAAGTTTAGCTAGGAAATTTCATTTGTCCTTTGAGGAAGCAGAAGAGGCAAAGTTACTTTATTCAAAAGGAAAAATTGAAGATCAATATATTGGAAAAATTGAAGATTCACTCAGAGAAGATTGCGAAGTGTGGCTTTCGGGAGTAGAAATTGCATTAGAAAATTTTTGTTCTTCCAGATTGGACTCTTTGCCACCAAGAATTTTATTATGTGGTGGAGGTAGTGGATTGCCAGGAATATATGAGCAATTAAATTCTGAAAAATGGCTCAGTCGAATACCTTTTCCAGATAAACCAACTATCGGTTATATTCAACCACATGATATTATAAAAATAATAGACAAAACCGGCAAGTTAACTAATCCTCAAGATGTAACTCCCATGGGATTAGCTAGTTTAATTCTTGATTCAGGGAATAATGATGTTCTTTCAGAAGCATTAAATAAAGCTATAAAAATAATTCAAAATTAAAAAATGCACAAAACTATTTATATCGATGTTGATGAAGAGATAATAGGAATAATTAATAAAATTAGAAGAGAAACTACTCGTGAAATTTTTTTAGTTGTTCCAAAAAACTCTCTTCTTACTCAAGGAATTATAAATTTAAAATTACTAAAAAAGGAAGTAGCAAAAATGGGAAAAAAAATAATTCTAGTTACATCGGATCAACATTCAAAAAGAATTATAAAAAGAGTTGGGTTGGAAACAAAAACTAAATCAGTTCAGGATTTTGTTAGCAATGAAGATCTTGATTTAAAAAATCAAGAGGAGCCTGAAACAAAAAAAACTCAAGATCAGATATCCACTCAAAAACCTGAAAAAAGAGAAATCGGAAGCTCTAATTTTTATAATTCAAATTTAAAAGATTCAAATAAAGAAAAGCCCTTTGAAGCAATTGAGCAACATTTTCCATCTTCAACATTGGAAAGTAAAAAAATTAAAGTTATTACCCCAAATACTTTTGGCGATGAACATCTTCAAAATTATAATCTTAAAAAAGAAATTGATAGTAAAGAGAAAATTAAAAAAGAAGAGCCCAAATTTAGACCTAATTTAAATTTCGATAAAAAAAGTAATTTTAGTTCAAGAAATACTATTGATGATTTTTATCAAGAAAGTATTCTCGACAAGAAGGACTCTTATTTAGAAAAAAAACCCAAAAAGAAAGTTAAATTTAAATCTCCAAATAGTAAAAAAATTAAGATATTTTCTGTTTTTGTTAGTTTTTTACTATTATTGTTTTTAGGTTACTGGAGCCTTTCTAATTGGCCTAAGATGAAAATAGAGCTGTTTTTAAAAGAAGAAGTTTTAGATACAAAATTGGATTTAACTATTTGCGAAGAAAAATTAAATTCCGGTGATTGCCTTAACGGTGAATATCAAGAATTAACACTTACGATTAGCGACCAATATGATTCCAGCGGAGAAGAATTTAGTAATGACAAAGGGATGGCCAGAGGAATTGTAAAAATATATAACAATTACTCGACAATCAAGCAACCATTGGTCGCTACAACTCGAGTTCTTTCAAAAGAAGGAAAGCTTTTTCGTTTAGTTAAAAACGTAACAGTTCCTGGAGTAATTGATGACAAACCCGGTGTAATAGAGGCCCAAGTTATAGCTAGTGAAATTGGTCAAAATTATAATATTGAAGCTAGCGAATTTACTATCGAAGGGTTTAAAGGAAGCGAAAAATATGAAAAATTTAAAGTCGTTTCGGAAAATTCGATGACGGGCGGAGCAAATGATATTGAAAATAAAAAAGTTAAGATTGTAACGGAGCAAGACATTAATTCAGCCAGAGAAAAAACAATCGAATTATTTAACAAAAATTTAGAAGAAAACATTAAAAAAGAATTAGGAGAGAATGAAACTTTTGTTTTAAGTTCAATCGAAAAAGAAATAATCGGTAGCGATTCTTCTTATGCTCCTGGCGATATAATTAATAAATTCAGTTACACTATTCGAGAAAAAATAAAATTATTCACTTTTAGCAATAATGAGTTTGAAAAAATTATTAAAGATTCTTTTGAAGATGAAAATTTAGAAAGTCTTGAATTTGAGAAAATAAGTAAAATTAATTTTGAAAAAGATGTTGTTAATAATGAATCCAAAAAATTAGAATTGTCAATAGCCGCCAATGCTATCTATTGGCCAATTATAGACGAAATTAAATTAAAAAAAGAATTAAGTAACAAAAATAACGATGAGTTAAAAGCTTTTTTGACCAGTCTATCAAAGATAAAAAAAGCAGTAATATTTTATTCGCCTTCTTGGTTGAGTATTTTTCCGGTAAAAAATAAAAACATAACTATCGAAATGACTCAATAATTTTTATTTAGTTTAAAGATGCTTTCGTAAAACATTCTTTTTAGAAAATAATAGCTAGTTTCATTAAACTAATTTATTATAATCATAAGAATGTTTTTTGATTTTAGATTAGAATTGTGAATAAAATATATCCTTTTTCTATTGCCAAAATATATTTTTCGTGTTATACTCATATTTAAAATTGAAGTTGGATTTTATGTTTTAATAAAAACTTATAAAGCAACTAATTTGGTTTGAAAATGGAATAAAGTTGATTAAAGACCATTTCGATAAAAATTTAATATTACCACTATTCATAGTGCTGATGATTTCAGTTTTAAATTTAGTTTTAACATTGAATGTATTAGCAACAGTTTTAATTACCATACTTTTGGCGGCGATTTTTGTTTTGTATAAAAGTTTTTCTAAAGGATGGTTATTTTTACTAGGCTTGGTTCTTTTGTTTCCAACTATAAAACTAGGATCGGGAGGCATTTCTTTGTTTGATTTATTGTTAGGTTTAATTTCCATGATTGGAGTGATTAAACTAGCAATAACAGACAAAAAAGTTCTAAAAAATAGGCTGACTTTTCCGTTTTTTTTACTTTTTTTGATGAGTTTTTCATATTTATTTTTTGGATTAATTTTCAAAACAATAATTGAAAGTCTTGTTTGGAAGATTGCTTTAAATATGGTTTTAATTTGGTTTTTGTTGGTAGGATTTCAATATTTTTTTCAAACCCAAAAACGAATTAAACATTTTTTCTCTTTGATAATTGGAGTAATGACAACCCATGCTATTTTTGGAATTATTATGTTTACTGGCGGATGGCAAACTTCGATTGGCATGGGAGTTTCCACTGAAAGAAGTCAGAATCTTATTTTTAATCAACCAGCTCATCAAATTAATGGGTTCTTAGGGATTGGACTAAACGATCAAGTCGGTGCAAATCCCCTAGTTTCCTTGCTGATTATTAGTATTATTGCTACTTTAGGATTTATAGTTTTGAACAAACAACAAGAAAAAGTCCTAATTAAAAAAACAGTGGGTCGAAAAAAGAAAGTTCGCCTGTTGGATGGCATCTATCGAGTTAAAAGATTTAGTGGTCATTTTAAGAATCGAAAATTATTTCGAAAAAGAATTTGGATGTTAGTTTTACTACTTGTTCAATTTACGGGGTTAATTTTAACCTTTTCTTATTCTAGTTTAATTTTTCTTGGAATAGGAATTATGGTTATGGGAATTTTAACCAGAAAAAAATTTCTTATTACAATTTCTGTAATCTGTTTGATAATTTTGACAATGATTATTCCTAATATTTACGCATCTATTGAAACTGTTTCTAATGCAAACTTAAAACAATGGTTTGGGGGAGTAGAAACTATTAAAGACAATTGGTTTTTCGGCGAAAGTCTTGGAGCCAAAAATATTGGAACTTTGCCAATTAGGACTAGTCAAAATAACTCCTATTTGTTATTTTGGAATACTTATGGAATAATTGGATTAATTATATTCCTAAAAGTTCTTTGGCGCTATTTTATCGATATTTATAAAAAATATGAAAGTACAAAAAAGGGCGAAAGGATTTGGTTTGTAATTGTGGCTTCTTGTTTTGTAAGTTTACTCCTAGAAGGATTAACTAGTAATATTTTAGTATTTGGCCCAACAGCCGTGCTTTTCTGGTTGATGTATGGTATTATTTTGAATCTAGGAAAAGATAATATCAATGATCGTTTTAAAAAAATTAACTTTATTTAACAATGAATAATCATACTTCGTTGAATCAATCTAGATTTACCAAACAATCAATTGGAAAAAAAGGGTGGAAATTTTGGATAGCTTTTTGGTCCATCGCAATTACAATTCTTGTCGGTTGGTTTTTATTTTTAGAATATCAAAAATCTGGTTGGATTGGTTTAGCTAGTTTATTTAGTCCTGTTTTGAATATAGCGCCTATCGAAAAAAGTCAGAAAACCGAACTCCAGTCAATTTTTAAAATGGCTTCAATTATCACGGAGACAAAAGGAGTCCAAACTTTTTTAATTTTATTTCAAAATAATCTGGAGTTGAGACCCGGAGGCGGTTTCATTGGAGCTTTTGGAATTTTAAAAATCGAGAATGGTAAAATTATCGAAATTGATGTTCATGACACTAATATTTTTGATGATAGAATTGCTACTGGAATAACCCCTCCTTATCCAATGCCAGAAACTTTAAATATAAAAAATTGGGAAATGAGAGACAGTAATTGGTCTCCAAATTTTCCAACTAACGCAGAAAAAGCTATCTATCTATATAAAATACAGGGAGGAGGAGAAACTTTCGATGGAGTAATTGCTATTTCAACTGAATTACTCGGTTCTTTTTTGGAGATAATTGGCCCAGTTGAGATAGAGGGATTTCCTGGTGAATATAATAGTGAAAACGCTATTACAAAATTAGAATATCAAGTTGAAAAAGGATACAAAGAACAAGACATTGAAAAAGGCCAGCGAAAATATATTATGAAATATTTAGCTAAAGAAATTTTGAATAAAGTTCAAAAGCTTGGATTATCTGAAAAGAAAAAATTACTTTTAAGCTTAGAAAAACATCTAAATCAAAAAGATGTTATGTTGAATTTTTTTAATTCTGAAATTCAAAAAGAAATAATTGGCTTAAATTGGGATGGTGAAGTAGAGGAAAATTATTCAAATGATTATTTAATGTTAGTTGATGCTAACTTAGCTGCTTACAAAACTGATTTAAAGATGGTTAGATCCTTTAAATATCAAGTTGATTTCTCTGGAAACGATCCTGTTGCCAATCTAGATATAACCTATATTAATACCGCTCAAGATAAAGATTGGATGACTAATGATTATCAGAGTTATTTAAGAATTTATACTCCCGTGGAAAGTTGGCTTTTAGATACAAGCAGCACTCGTCCCATGAAATTTGGAGAAGAATTTAATAAAAAATATTTTGGAACATTAATTCAAGTTCCAATTAATCAAACCAGGACTCTTCATTTTGAATATCGGTTGCCCAAGAGGATTACTTTCGAAAATTATAACCTGCTAATTCAAAAACAATCTGGCGTTCCTGAAATAAAAGGTGAAATTAAGTTAATTAATAAAAATGGAGAAATCAAAAAATATGATATCAATATTATTCAAGATCAAAAATTAAATTAAAAAAATCATTCCTACAAAGACCAGACTTCTGCCCAGTCTGGTTTTTAAACTTGAACAAAGCTGATTTAAATGATATTATTTGGCTATCCATAAACAGTATTATAACAAAATGAAAATTAAAGAAATTTTTGACTTAGCCATTCAGCAAGGAATAAACAACGATTTTCGTTCAAAAAAAGAAATTGGGGAATTTTTGAAAAGAAAAAAAGATATATTCAAAGAAATGCCTAAAGAGGAAAAACCTTATTTTGACCAAAAAGAATTAGTTAATCCCTATGCAGATTCGGCTATTCATCATGATAATGGAAAAGATATTAAGAAAATATTGGCTGGGATAGATGTTTCTACAGGAAGTTTACTTTTAGCTAAAGAGCTGGGAATAGATCTAGTTATTAATCATCATCCAGTAGGGAGGGCTTTAAGCAAACTAGATGATGTTATGAATTTACAAATTGACGCTTATGAAAAGTTTGGCGTTCCAGTTAATATTGCTGAAAAATTGACTCAAAAAAGAATTTCCGAAGTAGCCAGGGGACTTAATCCAATTAATCACTATAATATAGTAGATGCAGCTAGACTTCTTGACGTAAATTTAATTAATATTCATACTCCAGCCGATAACTGTGTGGCTCAATTAGTTACTAAAAAAGTTGAAAAAATTAAACCTCGATACATCAAAGAATTATTAAAAATATTGAATGAAATTCCTGAATATCAAGAAGCCCGAAAAAGATCCTCTGGTCCAATTTTATTTACTGGTGCTCCTAATAGTCGTTGTGGTAAAATAGTCGTTTCTGAAATGACAGGAGGAACAGAGGGGGCCGAAGGAATCTATCAGGCTATGGCTAATGCCGGAATTGGTACTGTGATAGGAATGCACCAAAGCGAAGCTCATCGTAAAAGTGCTGAAAAAGCTCATATCAATGTGGTTATAGCTGGGCATATTTCCTCGGATTCTATCGGAATGAATTTAATTTTAGATAAATTAGAAAAAAAAGGTCTTAAAATAATTCCTTTTGGTGGATTAACTCGTTTTTCTAGAAATAAATAAATTTAATGCAATACCTAAAAAAAATATTGAAAAATGGTTCTCGAGTAATTTTGGCACCCAATTCCAATACTGAAACTGTCACGGTTCAAATTTTAGTCGAAGCTGGATCTAAATACGAAAATGCTAAAAACAACGGGATTTCTCATTTTTTAGAACACATGCTATTCAAAGGAACCAAAAAAAGACCTTTAGCGAGAACAATCACTGAAGAAATAGATGGCGTTGGTGGAGAATTTGATGCTTTTACTAGCAAGGAGCAAACTAGTTATTTAGTAAAAGTTCCTAAGCAGCATCTTGCCCTAGCATTAGACATTGTTAGTGATATTTATTTAAATTCAACTTTCAAGCAAGAGGAAATTGATAAGGAACGAGGGGTTATTCTTCAAGAAATAGCAATGTACGAAGATATGCCGATGCGTCATATTTGGGATGTTTTTGAAAATTTAGTTTATGGTAATCAACCTGCTGGTTGGGATATTGCTGGAACTATTGAAAATGTTAGTAGATTTAAACGAAAGGACTTTCTCGAATATTTTAAAAATTTTTATATTTCTCAATCGACAGTAATTGTTGTTGCAGGAAATTTCAATCAAGAAAAAGTTTTGGAAAAAATAAAAATATATTTTGAAAAAATTAAAAAATCATCCAGGAAAATTGATAAACTTAAAACTGCTCATAATCAAAAAAGAAGCCAATTAAGAATTTATGCCAAAGAAACTGATCAGACCCATTTGATTTTAGGCGTTAATTCAGTTGATATGTTCAATGAAGATCGTTACGCTACTAATTTATTAGCCACAATTTTAGGAGGTGGAACGAGTAGTCGAATGTTTAACGAATTAAGAGAGAAGAGAGGGTTAACATATTATGTCAATACAGAGGCGGATCAGTCCACAGATACCGGTTATTTTTTTGCTAGTGCTGGAGTTAAGCACGAAAATCTTGAAAAAACAATTAGTCTTATTTTAAAAGAGTTTAAAAAAACTACCCAGAAAAAAGTTCCTGAAAAAGAAATTAATAAAGCCAAAGAATATCTTAAAGGAAAAGCTTTAATGGCACTGGAATCTTCCTCAGCTGTTGCTTCTTATTTAGGAAATCAAGAATTATTTCGAAAAGAAATTAAAAAACCAGTTGAAATTTTCAAAAAAATAGATGCTGTTACTGCTAATGATTTAATGCGAATAGCCAAAAACATCTTTAAGGATGAAAATTTAAATTTAGCTATAATTGGACCCCATCAAAATAATAAAAATTTAGACAAATATTTAACATTTCACTAAAATGAAAAATTCCACAGAAATTTCTACCAACACCTTACTTAGAATAACCGCCATTATTTTAATTTTATGGTTGGTTTTTCTTATTAAAGAAGTTTTGGTAATTTTATTTATTTCGATAATTATAGTTAGCGCCCTGGAACCACTAGTGGATAATCTTCAAACTAAAAGAATTCCTCGCGTAATTAGCGCTATTATTCTATATTTATTATTTTTTAGTTTTATTTTCTTTTGTTTGTATTTAATAATTCCAGCACTAATCTTTGAATTAAAACAATTAGGAGAGAATATTCCTGATTATTTTAAAAATACTAATGACTTTTTATTTAATTTAAATACTCTAGCTAATGATTCTAATTTAGGAATTAATATTCAAACTTTAATAAATAATGTCTCGGATAAATTAACCGAGCTAATTTCTCAAATTTTTTCCAATTCCTTTTCTTTTCTAGCTAATCTTTTTAAAGGCTTAATAATGTTTGCTTTGGCTTTTTATATGATTGTTAAAAAAGACGGGATTAAAGGATTTTTAGAATTTGTTCTACCAGCAAAACATAAGGTTTATGCCATAGATTTAACTAAAAGAATCCAAAACAAAATGGGAAATTGGCTGATAGGTCAACTTTCGATTGCTTTTATAATTTTTAGTTTAGAATTTTTAATTTTATCCATTTTGGGTGTTCCTTATGCTCTACTATTGGCATTACTGGGTGGATTTTTTGAAATAATTCCTTACATTGGACCTTTTATTTCCTTCATACCAGCCGTTTTAATTGGGCTCACAGTCTCGCCTCTAACTGCTATTTTAGTTGGAGTTTCTTATTTAATCATTCAACAGATGGAACACCACATCTTCACGCCTCTAATTATGAAGCGAGCGGTCGGTTTAGATCCTGTAGTGGTGATTGTAGCCTTAATCACTGGAGCAAGCTTGTTGGGAGTATTGGGGATGCTAATCGCAATACCTTTCGCGACTGCCTTAAGTGTTTTTGTTAAAGATTTTCAAAATAATAAATTTCTCAAATAGTTTATATTTTTATGAGAATATTCGGGATTAAAATAGATAATTATTCGCAAAACTCTATTCAGAGAAGATGTCTTCAAAAATTAAAGAGTCTAAAAACTAAACCTTTGTTTATCGTTACTCTTAATCCGGAAATACTTTTAACTGCTAGACAAAACAATCCTTATATAAAAATTATTAATTCCGCCGGAATTAGACTAATCGATGGTTTTGGAATTCGTTTTGTTAGTTGGTTGAAAAGAAAACCAACTAGTGCTAGAATAACTGGTGCTGACCTAGCTCGATTCTTAATGACTTTAACCGATAAACTGAATTTGAAAATTGGAATAATATTTCTCAGAGAAGGTTGGAGCTCCCGGGCAAAAATTCAAGAAAGTTTGAATAATTTTAAGAAACTCAAATTAATTGAGATTAGCAAAGGAGAAGAGCAAAATTTCGATTTTAAATTACTCAAAGATTGTCAGTTAATTCTAGTTGCTACTGGTCATCCTCATCAGGAGATATTAATTTATAAATATTTATTAAAATCGACTGAGGCCAGAATAATCATGGGAATTGGAGGGACCTTGGACTTTTGGACAAAAAGAAAAATTCGAGCACCTAGAATAGTGCGAGCAATTGGATTGGAATGGTTATGGCGACTAATTATTCAGCCTAATCGATTACCAAGAATTTTCAATGCTGTTGTTAAATTTCCAATAATGGCTTTATCGGAAATTTTACCAAAAATTAAACAAAAATATGAATAATCAAAAAACTGAAAATTGTGAAATTCGAGTTAGATTTGCTCCTTCTCCAACAGGGATGATTCATATTGGTAATTTGAGAACTGCTTTATTTGCTTGGCTTTTTGCTCGAAATCAAGAAGGTGCTTTTTTAGTCAGAGTAGAAGATACTGATCAACGAAGATTAGACGATAAAGCTACTGGGAAAATTTTTGAAATCTTAAACTGGGTCGGGATGAATGTTGATGAAGGGGTTTATCAAAAAGAAAATCAGGAAATAGATCAGAAAGGAGAATTGGGACCTTACATCCAATCAGAACGATTAAAAATATATAAAAAATATATAAAAAAACTCCTAGACAAAGGAACAGCTTACTACTGTTTTTGTTCCAAAGAACGACTTAAAGAAGTCCGAGAAAAACAACAAGCCAAAAATCAGCCTCCGATGTATGATAAAAAATGCCGAGATTTAACCCCAGAAGAAATTCAAAAAAAAATTGAGAATGGAGAAAAATACGTAATTAGAATGAAAGTTCCTGAAAATGAACTGGTTAAATTTAGTGATAAAGTTTTTGGTGACATTTCAGTTGATACCAGTACTGTCGATGATCAAGTTTTAATTAAGACTGACGGTTTTCCTACTTATCATTTTGCCGTAGTCGTAGATGATCATTTAATGAAAATATCTCACGTTTTCAGAGGAGAAGATTGGCTTCCTAGTACTCCAAAGCATGTTTTACTCTATAATTTTTTTAAATGGAAAGCTCCTAAATTTGTTCATTTACCTAATGTTTTAGGAGAAAATAAGAAAAAACTTTCCAAAAGACAAGGGGATGTTAGCGTAGAAGATTTTAAAAATAAAGGCTATTTACCAGAAGCTTTAATTAATTTCCTGGCTCTTTTGGGCTGGAATCCCAAGAGTGATCAAGAAATAATGTCAAAAAAAGAACTAATTGAAAAATTTGCCTTATCAGGAATTCATAAAGCAGGTGCGATTTTTAATTATCAAAAATTAAATTGGATAAGTAGCCAATATCTAAAAAATAAATCCGATGAAGAAATTTTAGAAAAAAGTCAAAATTATTTAGATGAATATTTCGAAAAAAATAATCTAGAAAAAGACTTAGCTAAAATCAAAAAAATTATCTCGATTGATAAAACCCGAATAAAAAAATTGGCTGATATAAACGAAAATTTTGATATTTATTTCAAAGACATTAATTACGATAGTTCTTTACTAAAATGGAAAGAGATGAAATCCGAAGATTTGAAAAAAGCCTTAGAATTAGTTTTCAAAATTACCTCTGAAACTGATTTAGCAAGCCCTGAAATATTTCAGAAAACTATCTTAGCTAGTGTCGGCGAAGCGCGAGGAGAACACCTTTGGCCACTTCGAGTAGCGCTTTCTGGTCAAGAAAAAAGCGCTAGTCCTTTTGAATTAGCTTGGGTATTAGGAAAAGAAGAAAGTCTTAAAAGAATAAAAAATGCCATAGAAAAAGTTTAATTTTGCTAAAATAAAAAATGCAATTAAAAAATAAAAATAAACTTTTAAAAAATTACTGGAAAATAGGTTTTTCATTGTTCCTATTGTTTTTTTCACTGTCTTTTCTTCAAGAACCTCTTCGAGCCGATCAACTTGATGATCTTTTGGACGAAGCCTGTAAGGATTTATCAGAAAAAGATTGCGAAGATTTAAGAGACGAGGCAGATGACAAAGAAAGTCAATTTGATACGTTGGATAATCAGCTTAAAAATGCTCAAAAATTAGTAAAACTAAAACAACAACAAGCTCAAACTTTGGCTGGTCAAGTTCAGATTTTAAATCTAGAAATAAATAATGTTCAGGGAGATATTGGTTCATTAAAAAAAGAAATCGATACTACTCAGGAAAACATTGATGAAATTAAAAAACAAATTGATACAAGACAACAAAACATCAAAGAAAATCAAAAAAATTTAGGGGAAATGTTGAGAAATTATTATAAACTTCACCAAACCTTGGGTTTAAGTTTGCTTTCTAGCGAGGGCGGATTGAATGAAGTTTTTACTCAATCAGATTATCTTAGTCAAATTTCAACTAAAATAAACAATGCTTTAAAAATAATCAGGGAAGAGAAGGCGGCTTTGAATGAAAAAAGAGAAGAACACGAAATCGAAAAAGGAAAATTAGATGATCAAAAGTCAGAATTAGATGAGGAAAAACAAGCCCTTTCGCTTAAGAAAGGAGAGAAAAGTAATCTTTTGACTAGGACTAAAGGCGAAGAAGCCGGTTATCAGAACTTGATTGCCAAAATTGAAAGTCAAATGAAACAACTTTTAATTGATGTCGATTCCTTAACTGTTGCAGAAGAATCAGAAATAAGTGAAATCCTAAAAAATGCCGATGAACCAGAAGAGGGTAAAGCCTCTACTAAATGGTATTATTCCCAAAGAGATAGTAAATGGAGCAATGATTCTATAGGAGGAACTTCTCTGACTATGGGCTCTTATGGTTGTGCTGTTACTTCTGTCGCTATGGTTTTTACTTATCACGGCGAAGATATAGAACCTGATGATATTGCTAAGAAAAATTCTTATTTTTATAGCGGACTTATGGATTGGGGCGATGGAGGTTTATTGAGCAAGTATGACATGAAATTAAAAGTGAAAACTGGGCACAGTACAAGCCTGATTGATTGGGACGATATAAAAGATTATATAGAAGACGATGATTTGCCTGTAATTGTCTTTATTAAAGGTTCCGGCAGTAAAGGTCATTATGTAGTGATTCACGGTTACGACGATAAAAATGATGACTTTGTAGTCCATGATCCATATTGGGGTTCAAATTTATTATTAGGAACTTCAAAGAAAATAGTTAAAAGTATTTACGGAAGTGCCAGTATAGACCAAATGATAGTTTATAAATCTGATTGACAGCAATTTTTCATAACCACCAAGGAATAGTACTTAGTTTCAATGACTTCTGATACCTGATGATTGAGGTTTCTCAATATATGATGTCGCAAAATATACATTGTGCGACATAGTATCCCAAGCAAATATTGATCAACTAATAACTATAGTGATTCAATAATTTTACTCTAGCTTCTCTCCATCAATAAAATCTCAAAATATTTTGACTTGCACTGTATCTGCATTTGATTTACATTTTAAATACTTCTCTAATTTCAGCTAGTTGCTAAAAATAATCCGGATTTAAAAACTTCAGTAATTTTACAGATTTTAAGAACTTTATTCGCTCTCTATAAACTTTCTAACTAACTCATGAATACCTCTTATTCCGCTCTAGATTCTTTCCGAACCTGCCCTCTTCGCTATAAATTTAGTGCCATTGATAAAATTAAAACTGGCAAAAAATCAGCTGAAGCAGTTTTTGGAAGTGTAATGCATTCAACCATGCAGTTTATTCATACTGGAAGCTTTCTTTTACCTACTCAAAAAGAGGCTTTAAATTATTTTTCTCAAAAATGGAATTCGGACGTTTTTGATAACGAATTTAGAGAAAGAGCCGCTTTTGCTCAAGGGATAAAAATTGTTCAAAATTATTATAAACACAATAATCTTAATGATTTTAAAATAGTAGATATTGAATCTCGCTTTTCTGTTGATTTAGAACACGAAGGAGAAATTCATCTTATTTCTGGGATAATTGATCGAATCGACAAAATCGAAGATGGTTATGAAATTATTGATTATAAAACTGCCAACAAACTTCCTGCTCAAATTCATGTTGAAGATAATCTTCAGTTACTGATCTACCTCTTAGCTTTCTTAAAAAGATATCCTCAACTAGATAAAAATCCGGAAAAAATAAAATTGAGTCTCTATTTCTTGAAACATGATACCAAACTTTCGACTACCAAAACTCTTTCTCAACTCAAGAAAGAAAAAGAGAAAATTTTTAACCTATTTAATGAAATTAAAAACTCTAATTTTGAGCCTACGACTTCTCCGCTTTGTGATTGGTGCGATTATCAAGAAATTTGTCCGATGTGGAAACATAAATTCAAAAAAGAAATTTCCGCTACCGATGAAGAAAAAAATTCAATTATTAGAAAATATTTAGAACTTCAAGCTAAAAACAAAGAAACCAAATCTGAAATTGCTAAACTTCAAAAAGAACTCTTGGGTATTATGGAGTCGGAAGAAGTTGATCGATTATTTGGTGATGGAAAAATTGTCACTAAAACTCATCGCCAAAACTTTAAATATAACGAAGAAAAACTCAAAGAAATTTTGGAAAAGAAGAAACTTTGGGACAAAGTAGTCAAAGTCAATCAAACCCAGCTCAATAAAGTGCTTCAAATTTTACCTTCCGAAGAAAAGCAAGCGGTAGAAAAGATTAAAGAATTGAAAAGTGAAAGTTATGGTCTTAGCGTAAAGCAAGATAAAAATAATTAAATTCCAAAATCCAAATTACTCCAAATCAAAACTAAAATCTAAATATCAACAAATTACAAATTTTTTCTGTTTATTCAAACCTATCACATTTATCCATAAATTTTTCGCATTCATCCAAATAATCTTCAAGCTCTTCCTCTGCATCTTCTAGGTCATCTAAATTTTCTTCTAATCGATTCAAATCCTTACTTCTTACTCCGACTTCTTCGGCTTTTTTAATAATTTTTTCTTGTTCTTCTATTAAATCTTTCAAATCATCCCTGTCATCTTCAGCCTCTTCGCAATTTTCTTTAGATTTTTTATCGCAAACTATTTCTGTAATTAAATCTTGCGGGGTCAGTTTAGTTCCAAAATGTTGAACTATTAAATAGCTTTTTCTTCCTTCTTGTTGAAATTCTAAAATGGCCACTCCAATTTCATTGAATTTTTTTGAAAGAATATTTTCTCGATGTCCTGGGCTATTCATCCAACCGGTATGGACTGATTGAGCTGAAAAATAGCCTTCTGCCAAGTTTTCGCCAAAAGCTTTATAACTATAATTTTGTTTTTCAACAAAATACCAGGGTTGCAAGCCTTGAGGAGAAATATGCTCAAAATAATTATTATCTTTCATATGTTGAGCTTTTTCCATGGCTGACAATTTTAATTTTTCATTTTCTGTAACTTTTCCTAGGTTTTCTATTATTCGAGCTTCATTAACTAAATCAATAATTTCCTGATTATTTCCTTGAAAATCAATTTGTTTTTCTTCAGAAATATCTTTCAAATTTCTAATTGCTCCTATTTTTGTATTTTCACTTAATTCAATTCGAGTTTCAGATTTTGGGATAATTGTTTTAAAGGATAAGCTAGTAAGATCAACCAATTTAAAAAAACCTAGTAAGACTAGGAAGCAAAAAATAGTTTTAAAAAATGTTTTTAAAAAAAGCATTTTTACAAATTACTTTAAATAAAGATTCGTTTCGTTCTATATTTTTCTTGTAATTCAAATAAAAATTATTTTAAACAACTCTTAAATTCTTGATATTTATCAAAAAAATCTTTATCGTCCTCATAGCTCACTTTATCATTGCTATAACAATATTTTAAAATCTTTCCCAAATATCTTTCTGAAACTGGACCATAATTAACTGAAAAATTTTCAAATCCACTATTAAGATTCATTATGGAACTTTCTGTTGGTTTGATATATTCTTCGTTTCCACAACAAGTTTTGAAATATCCGACTTTATCATCTTCTGTCGCTAGATCACCCCACCATTCCCTAGCAGTTTCTTCATCAGGAGCACAATTAGGACCATCTGGAGTATGAGGCGCTCCCTCAGCTTTAGCTAAAACATATTTCTCTTCGTCCTTAAGACCAAAGGCATGACCCATTAGATGAGAAAATAAAATAGCTTGTCCCAATCTATCTTGCAGAATAATTTTTTGTTTTATACTGAAAAATATTCCGGAATTTGCCAAACGAGTTAAATTTGCCCATGACTGGAACTCTTGACGAGAAAGAACTATTAATTTAAGTCGCGAAGCAGAAATTTGATTAAGGTAATTATTGATATCTTCGCTACATCTAATCACGGGCTTTCTTTCATTTTGAGTTTTAATTTTACAAAGTTTTTGTTTTTTTCCGGGATATATTTTATAAACATTAAATCTGTTAAAATTATCCCAAGGTGAAATTCCTCTTAATCCTTCCATTAAAATATCTATATCAGATTCAAAATTTTCCCAATTTTCATATTGATCAGCATAAAAAACTAAATTGAGACCAGAATTATTGATATTTGTTGGTTTTTTAAAATTTTTGTCAGTCAATTCAAAATTAGCTAGATTTACTCCGATTAATTTAACTTTTCGAAGAATACTTTCTTTATTATTGGAGAATAAATTAAAAGCTAAAATATTTCCAACAATTAAAAAAACAATAAAAAGTGTAAAATTAAATTTTTTATATAGTTTTTCTTTGTTGGGAAATAATATTCTTCGTTTTTTGATTTTTTTTAACGATTTCTTTTTGATGAAAAGCAAAAAAACCACCCCCATAACCATAACTGTGTTAAAAAAAATAGCTCCAAATATTATCAAGATAATTTTCCAATCCATGAATAGAGTGTTATATTAGTAATTAAAAAAATTTATTAATTTTTCCTTTCTAAATAAATATCCTCTAAGTCAACTTCTTTATTCGGTAAAAGAAAGAAAGCAGGTAAATCATTTTCTGGTTTGTAGTTTTGATCTTCAATCACTAATTCCACATAATATCTTCCTGTTTCTAAGATGACTTCAATTTCACCATTTTTGTCAATTTCTTCTTCTACTGGGTCTCTTCCCACTCCAACAAAACGAGCTAGGACATTGAAATCTGGGGTTTTGCTATTTTGCGCTAAAAGTATTTTTAAAGAAACCTGACTAGGGGCAATAGCTGGGTCGAATTTATTGACTATTTCTTCTTCTTCTTCTTCAACTGTTTCAATTGACTCTTGAGTTTCAATTTCTTCTTCAATAACTGTTTCAATTGACTCTTGAGTTTCAATTTCTTCTTCTTCAATAACTGTTTCAATTGACTCTTGAGTTTCAATTTCTTCTTCTGAATTTATAATTTCATCAATAACAACAGGATCTTCTGCTGCCACCTCATCAATTAAAGCAACATCTTCGGTTTCAACAGTTGATGAATCAATTAAAATTTGGTTTTCTAATTCTAAATTTTCAACAACTTCTTCCTCTTCTGCTTGAAGTACCAGAAGGTCTTCTTCTAATTGAGCATATTCTTCTCCGAGAATTTCTGTCACTGCATCTTCAGCATCAACAGTAAGCTTGGTGATGGTATAGGGAGAAAAAATAATTAACAAAAGTAACAGCCCAAAAATAGTCGTTGTTTTTTTTATTTTCATATAAGTTTATTTATTTTAAAATCATTCTTTAATTTATTATACAATATTTTACTAGAAAAAGTAAAGAGTTATTTATTTTAGTGTTCATCTTTGGTGGATAATTTATTTGGTTATAAATCAAAATTTCCCCAAGATCAAACCAAGGGGAAATCTTATTCTAATTTATTGATTTAATCAATGCCCTCCTTCGGTGAAGTTTTATCATTGATTGCTATTTCATCATCCATCCAAAGACATCCTGAAAAGATTCATCGAGTATTTGGAAAAATGAAGCATCTGGAGCTCCTGTATAAAAAATAAACTGACCCGAATCAACTTCATTCCCCCAACGATCTTTACTTTTGATTATATATTGATAGACGCTCGCTAAAGAAACTCCAGGCAAAGTAATAGCATGAACATATCCAAAATTATTTTCTTTTATTTCTAATGTTTCTGCATCTTGTTCATTTTTATATTCAACAACTGACATTGTTGGTTTGTTGGATTGCCAAGAAGCATAATAATTCATGTTACCATCTTCGCTAGAACGATATAATTTTCCTTGAAGTTGAGAAATTTCTATTTCTTCTTCCTTACCATCATCTGTCATAGCCATTAAAGTCTCTCCTCCAAAAGTAACATCTTGCGCTACGAACCTATTTCCTTTAAGTTCTTCACCGCTAGCATTAGTTTCGCCTAAAACTCTAGTAAATCCCCCATCAACCTTATTGTGATAAAGAGAAACTTGGGACATTTGTTCCTTTTTATCATTTTTCTGTTGTAAATATTCGAAAGTAACCAGACTCCCAAAAATTGTAACAAAAATTATCATAACTTGCAGAACACTAACTAAAAGCTTTTTTGTAAAATGTTTGTTCATATTGATTTTTAATTTAAATACTCAGTTTTTAATATTATTTTTAATGATAGCAATTGAATTTTAGATTTTCATTAAAACTATCTTCTCTTTAAGGCTTCTAATGGGTCAACTACACTGGCTTTTCTGGCTGGAATTAATCCGGTAATAATCCCTATCAACAAAGAAACTGTTATTAACGAAATTACAAACCAAAGAGGGGAATGAAACAAATTAAAAGCTTCTCCGCCCATTCTAACGGCTATGAAATTAATAATAACATTAAAAATTATTTGTGCCAAAAAACCCATAATAACACCTGCCACTCCTCCCAAAAAACCTATCATAGCTGCCTCAAAAATAAAAATACTTAAAATATTTCTATCAGTAGCTCCTATAGACTTCATAATTCCAATTTCTTCGGTTCTTTCCAAGAGAGTAATCACCATTGTATTAAACATTCCTATTGAACTAACTGCTAATGTAATTACACCTAAAATCGCCAATACTAAACTAGCAATTGAAAAGAACTTTTTAGTTTGATCAATCACTTCAGATGTTGAAGATGTCCTAAAACCTAAGGCGTCAATTTTAAATTTAGCTTCATCAACCTGATTAAAGTTTTGAGTTCTAACTTTTATTAAAGAAATATTATTTAAATTAGCATCTTTAACTTTATTTAAATTAATGTAAACATTAGGTGCCTCATCCTCGATTATTCCAATAACAACAAACTTAGTTTCTATTTTTTTATCTACAAATTGACCTATATTTTCACTTGGAATTTGCAAAGTAATTTCAACATATTTTCCCAACAGATCCTCTGATTTTTTACCCAGAATTTTTAAAAAAGCTGACGTAAAAACCACTCCATCTTCTTTTGCCGAAGAAAGATCTTCTCCTGCAATAATTTTTTTTCCATCCATTCCAATATACCCAGGATTGGTAATTAACAAAGAAGTGTTGCTTGAATACTCTTCAACTTTAATTTGACCATCATATTTCAAAAGAGGTGCAACTTTTTCAAGCTCTTTTATATATTTAATTTGCTCAACAGACTCCCAATTAATTTTTTTAACCTTTTCGGGATTAGCAAAAATATCAATCGAAGCCAACGAGTCCGATGTGGTTATTTTATTAAGAATAACTTCTTGGACACCGAAGCCTAAAGAAATTAAAAACAAAATAGTAGCCATACCCACTCCAACTCCCAAAATAGTCAAGAATGTTCTAGATGTTCTAGCCCTAAACATTCGAGTAGCCAATTTTATTAAATCAATAAATTTCATATATTTAACCTGAATATCTTATTAAAATTAAAAGTTCTAATTCTCTAGCAATTTTTTGAGCAGTTCTACGATTCAAACCAAGTCCTTCTTCAGAAACAGGTTTATTTAAAATTTCTTGAAAATCTTCTCTGGATAATTCGTTCCTCAATCTATTTTCAATGCTACTTTTTAAAATATTTAATTGATATTCAGTTTTTTTCAGGGGATATCTTTTGATAAAAAATTTACTTAATTTAATTGTCGATAAAAATGGTTCTGAATAATCAATATTTTTAGATTGTTCATAAAAATCAACTACTTCACTAGTAAATTTTTTAGCGTTTCTCTTGTCCCATCCCGCTCCTCCTTTTTCCACCGATTCATTAAGTTGCTCCTGAAGCTGTTTTTTAGTTAAATTACCCAAGAAAAATTTCTGCATATATTGTTGAGTTAATTCCACTTGATGATTTGTAATTGGTAACATTAAATAAGCAAAGGTCTGTTTAACCTTAAAAGGTTCAAGTAATTGACTCATCTTTGAACTAGATAAGTCTTTGAAAGAATTCATCAATAATTTTAAATCCATAGGAATTCGAACCTCCGTAGTTTTCACCATTCTCTTTCCGTCTTTTGTTAATTTTTTACTTGGATCTTGTTTTCTCCTAATAACTTCAACCCTCAATATCTTACCGTCCTTAACATGAACTATTTTATCAGCATGTTTTAAATGTTGCGAATCGTGAGTTACCATTATAACAGTTTTTTTATCAACCTTATTTAATTCCTTGAGAATTGCCATCACATTATAGGTAGATTTGGAATCCAAATTTCCCACTGGCTCATCAGCTAAAATTATTTCTGGACTATTCATTAAAGCTCTCGCAATCGAAACTTTCTGTCGTTGACCTCCAGAGATGTCCGTTGGATATTTTTTGGCTTGATTAGCAATTCCAAAACGATCCAAAAAGCTCATTGCCATCTTTTCTCTTTCTTTTAAATCAACACCGTAAAAAACTTGGGGTAAACAAACATTATCCAAGACTGTTAGTGAATTAATCAAATGAAAAGATTGAAAAATCATTCCAACTGATTTTCCTCGATATTCAGATTTTTCATTACTAGTAAGTTTATTAATATCCCTATCTAAAACATTAACTTTTCCACTAGTAGGTGTCTCTAGTCCAGCTATGGAATTTAATAAAGTTGATTTTCCACATCCGGAAGGACCAAAGACAATAACCCATTCTTCGGGTTGAAGATCCAGGTTAACACTTTCCAGTGCTCTAACCTGGTTGGATTTTCCCTTATTGTAAATAACATTAAGGTTTTTTATTTCTATTATATTTTTTGTTTTGGTCATTTTATTTTAAATATCGTCTAATTAAATAAATCTTTTATAAAATAATTTATCAATATAACCATATATTATTCTGTTATTGTTTCTGGTGTTTCCTGGCTAGTTAAATCTTCCTCTGTATCGCTTACATTAATTTCGTCACCTTCGTCACTTCCATCACTTCCATCAATTTCATCGCTTGCAGTGTTTGTGTCATCTTCATTATCAATGACGGTTTCTAATTCGTCAAGATTAATCTCTGGTTCCAAATTCGCTTGCGTTTCATCAGTGCCAACTCCGAAAAGAGCTTTCCGTCCATTTTTTAGATTATTGATAATCTCTGTCAGTAATTCGTTATCTGGATTAAACTCTTGAATTTTTTCAAATTCTTTCAAAGCTTCCTCTTTATTACCTTGTTTATCTAAAACTAAACCAAACAAATATCTAGCATTAGAATACTGAGAATTTAAGCCTAAGGCTCTCCTAAGATTAATTTCTGCTTGATCATAGCTTTCTTGTTGATAATAAATTCTACCTAAATTCATAAATAATTCCGCAGAGTTCGGGTAAATTTCGGTATTCTCAATAGCCTTAGCTAAAGCTTTTTCTAATTCTCCACTTTTTTCATAAACAATCACAAGAAGAACGTTGGCGCTAACATAATCAGCCTTAATTTCCAATGCTTTTTTTAGATATTCTTCAGCCATTGCTAAGTATTCCAAACTTTTTCTAGGAATTTCTATTTCTACTCCCACTTCTTTATTTAAATTTTGCTCCGATGTCTCCAAATCAGACAAAGTAATTTGAACATTAGCCATCGATTGATATATCTCTGGATTTTTTGGATCTAATTCAATCGCCTTCTGATAATTTTCAATCGCCTTTTCTCCTGAATTTTTCTGAATAACAATGAATTCTTCATAAAGATTAGCCAAGGAAACAAAATTATCAGAATTTGCCGGATTTAAGACCTTAGATTGATTTAACGACTCTAAGGCGCTTCTGAATCTAGTACTAACAAAATTAGCTTCTTCTGGAGTTAAATTCTGCAGACCTTTTTCAATAATTTTTTCTTTAGCCAAGGCTAAATGAACAACGGCCAAGTCTTGATAGTATGAGTCTCTATTAGGATCTAAAGAAACAGCTTTTGAGATTTTTTCAGCAACGTTATTAACGTTGTTTTCCCGACTACTTTCCTTTAAAGCTCGACTAAAATAGATAGCTGCTATATATTTTTGACTTTGAAGATAAAGAATGGCTATGAATCCGATTATTATTAGTACAAATCCGAAAGATAAAAAGAAAGAAGTTCTAGGATTGATAGAGGTAGCTGCAATTTCACTTGTAGCATTGTCTTTATTTTTTTTATTCAAAAAAGATATTGACACTAGTAAGCCAAAGAATAACCACCAGAGCATCAAAATTGTAATGTTAGCAAAATATAGGAACAAACAAATCGTAAGAAATAACCAAGTAACTCCTATGCTCACTCCTAAATAATTTTGAAAATTATTTCCTTGATCAGCCCTGAGAATCATGCCTACCATTTCCTTAAATAAAATCCCCAGGCCAGAAATAATTAAAAACAGAAAAGAAATTGTTCCTAGAATCCCTGTGGTAGAAACTAAAGTTAAAAAGAAACTAGCAGATTCATTAAAATTGACCACAGAAAAATCTCCTAGATTGCTGGGTCGATTCTTTTTGTAAACATTAGCAAAAGTAGTCGGTCCACTACCGAGCAAAGGATTGGCCTTGATAGAACTCAATGAAATTTCTGCGGCTGTTTTATTTTTCAGAAAAATTTCAACAGGTAAATCGGAATTATTAAAAAGGGGTTTTGCCCTTAATACAAAAAGTAAGGCTAAAACTAAAAATATCATCGGGATTATTCTCAATCGAGAAGGTTTTTTGTTTTCAATTAAAATAGTCACTCCTAAAATAAAAGCCAACATTAATAGTAAGACTACCCAAACTATTTTAAAATTAATTACCATTAACAAGAAAAAGGCCAATATTGACAAAGTCACAAGAATAAATTTTGATTTCCTGGAAACATTACTTAAAAATAAGCTTACTGAAACTAAAAACACTGAGGCTACGTAGATTGAATAGATATAAACAGAGCCAACTGGACTGAAAAATTTCACTTTAGCAAATTCGAAAGGAATAAGGTATATTTGAAAATTTTGCAAGATTCCAAAAATTACCAAAATAAACCCGCCTATTAAAAACGCAAAAAGCAATTTAGCCACTCCCTGATAATTTTTTATATTATTGTATATCAATATAAAGAAGGCCACTAGAAACAAAGTAGACACCAAGGATTTACCTTCCCCCCCAAAATAACCCCACATACTTTGTTCGTAATAACTAGAGAAAACTGTACTCAAGGTATAGATTAAAAGAAAAGTTAAAATCGGGATTAATAAAAAACTTTTTCTAAATCTTATTTCATTTTTCCAAGCCATTTTTCCGACCCAAGCTAGAACGCTAATCCCAATCAATCCAACCAACAACGACTGTTTGTTCAATTCCAACGGACTAGGAACATTTTGGTAAAAGAAAATGGGCAATAAAATCACCACTAAATAAATCGGGATACTTATAATTCGATCCACTAATTTAGAAAGTTTGGTTGTAGTTTTTTCTTTTTTCAAATTTGATTCTTTTTTAAGAGAATTCATTCCCTCTTTTGTTTCATTTAATTCATTCTTGAGAAAATTCTCTGTCTCTTTTTTTTGCATTTATTTTTTATTTTGTTATTTATTAAAATTAGAGTATTCGATACCTTAATAAACATTAAATTTAGAATATACTATTTTTTTAAAATACACAAACTTAAATTATACTATTTTTTGAAAAAATGCAAATCTAAATTTCTGATAATCAAACTTTGATTTTTTTATGACTCAAATACAAGCTATTGCCATCACTAAAAAATCGTGCTAGACTCTTATTTGAAATTAAATTGTTTCTAATAATAAAAAAACTGATGAAGAAAAAAATTCACCCTAAATACAATCCGGAAACTGAAGTAAAATGTGCCTGTGGGAACATTTTTAAAATTGGTTCTACTGTTGAAAAAATTGACATTGAAATTTGCAGTGAGTGTCATCCTTTTTATACTGGAAAAGAAAAATTAATTGACAGCACTGGTCGAGTTGATAAATTCAAACAAAGAGTTCAAAAAATGGAAGAGATGAAGGCCAAAAAAGTTAAAGTACCCAAAAAAAAGAGCGAAAAAATTGCTAAAGATAAAAAGGAAGATAAGAAATAGCTATTCAAAATTTAAAATTCCCACTAAAAGTTTTTTTTGGTGGGAGTTTTTTTATACTATGCTATACTAAATAAAACATTCTGCTTTTAGAAACTTTAAAAACTTTTAACTATTGCCAATGAACCAAGAAAGAATTAATAACATTAAAAGGAATTATGTTGAGCTTAAAAAAGAGCTGGAAAACCCAGCTAATTTTAATAATCCCGAAAAACTTAGACAGCTCAATCAAGATATTAGCGAAATCGAAGAGCTAGCTACTCAAATTGAAAAATGGGAAGAAATCAAAAGAAAGTTTCGAGAAAACGATAGGATGCTCCAAGAAGAAAAAGATGAAGAGCTTTTAGAAATGGCTAACGCCGAGAAAGAAGAACTTGAAAATACTCTTAAAAATCTAGAAATCGATATGACTCGACTTCTCCTACCTTCTGACCCTCGCGATAAAAAAAATATTTTAGTCGAAATCAGAGCTGGCGCCGGAGGCGATGAAGCCAGCCTCTTTGTAGGAGAATTATTTAAAATGTATTCTCGCTATGCTGAAAAAAATAAATGGAAAGTCGAGCTTATTAGCTCTAGTTCTAACGAATTAGGCGGCTTTAAAGAAATAATTTTTGAAATTTCAGGAAAAAATGTTTATTCTAAACTAAAATTCGAATCAGGAGTTCATCGAGTTCAAAGAATTCCGGAAACCGAAAAACAAGGCCGAATTCATACTTCTACGGTTACGGTAGCCGTTCTTCCTCAAGCTGAAAAAACTGATTTGGAAATTAGACCAGATGAGCTCAGAATAGACACTTTTGCCTCTTCCGGACCAGGAGGACAATCCGTAAATACCACTAACTCCGCCGTTCGAATTACTCACACTCCAACTGGAACTGTTTCTTCTTGCCAAGATCAAAAATCTCAATTACAGAATAAGGAAAAAGCTATGCAAATTCTCCGATCCAGAATTTTGTCTCAAATCGAGGAAAAAGAACAAGCCGAAGCCTCTTCAGAACGAAAACAACAAATCGGCACTGGTGATCGAAGTGAAAAAATCAGAACCTACAATTTTCCTCAAGATAGAATCACTGACCACCGAATAAAAGTCAGCTGGTCTAATATTGAAGAGATTCTAAGCGGAGGTCTAGATGACATTATCGAGCAAATCACTCAAAAAGATTTAGAAATGAAACTAGGAGATGCAAATTAAAGATTTACTCAATCAAAATAGAAAAAGGTTGAGAGACTTCTCTCCTACTCCTGATTTGGATGCAGAAATTTTATTAAGTTCGGTCATAAAAAAAGACCGAGAATTTTTATTTTCCTATCCTGAACAAAAAATTTCCCAAAAAAAAATAGAAAAATTCGAGAAATTAATTCAAAGAAGGGGCAATCAAGAACCAGTCGCATATCTAATTAAAGAAAGAATTTTTTATGGCCGACCCTTTTTAGTTAGTTCTGAGACTCTAATCCCCCGCCCCGAGACTGAATCTTTGATTGAAAAAACTTTAGAATATTGTCATAAAGAATTTTATCCCTCGAAAGATATTACTCTTATTGATATCGGAACTGGCTCAGGCTGTATTTTGATCTCTCTCTTAAAAGAACTTCAAAAAAGTCGTTTTAGAAATTCCAATATTAAAGCAATTGGAACTGATATTTCTCCGGAAGCTTTAAAAATAGCTAAAAAAAATGGGGAAAAATTAGTTCCTGAGATAAAAATAGACTTTTTAGAGGCTGACTTATTAAAATTTTTACAGAGGCCTGTTCCCAATCGTGCTTCCTGTTGCAATCCCCCATTTTTAGCTGAATCTTCGAAAAATTCTCTTGCCTTAACGGATGCTAAAGCTTCTAGAATTATTTCGAATATTCATTCTAAAAATGATAAACTTCACAACAAAAGCACAATTGAAAACAAGCCTTTAAAAAGATATTTAGAATATCTTTCTGGTACTCAATTGGTAATTACCGCTAATTTACCTTATTTATCGCAAAATATCTACAAAAATTGTCCCAAATCAGTTCTTGAATTTGAACCAAAAAAGGCTTTAATTGCCGATAGGGCTGGATTAGGTTTCTACTTGGATCTTTTGACTCAAATCAAAGATAATGATTTGGTAAACTTAGTGCAAAACCTCTATCTAATCTTTGAAATATCTCCCGAACAAGAAAAAATAGCTGAAAATGAATTTAGAAAAATTTTCCCCGAAGCTCAAACAAAATTCAGCAAAGATCTCGCCCAAAAATGGCGTTTCATTGAAATAATTCTTTAAATAGACTATAATTCAAAATACTAGTTAAGATTTAGATTCTTAGCTAAATAATGTAAATAATTACACTGAAAGAACTTAGTGATTTGAGGACAATTTGAGGAGAGTCTGAGCACCAAGCGAAATGTACAAATTAGTACACTGAGCGAGTAGCGGAAGATTCGACAAAAAAGTGTGCCAAACAACTAAGTTCTAAACAAAACAAATGCGACCATGCATAATGAATAAAAAGGCTGGATTTGATTACGACTTCATCGAAAAATTTGAGGCTGGTTTAGTTTTGAAAGGCTACGAAGTTAAATCAGTCAAAGCTGGGCATGCTTCTCTTAAAGGTGCTTTTGTTACTTTTCGAAAAACGGAATTGTATCTAACTAACGCCCATATCAATCCTTATCAACAAGCCGGAAATCAAGAAAAATACGACCCCACTACCCCTCGAAAATTATTAGTCAAAAAAAGCGAACTTAAAAGATTAATCGGAAAAGCTCGCACTGAAGGCTTGACATTAGTACCTATTTCAATGTATAATAAAAAAGGTCTAATCAAGCTTTCTTTCGCCTTAGCTAAAGGAAAAAAGAAACACGACAAACGTCGCACCATTAAAGATCGAGAAGATAAAATCGATATTGAAAGAACCTATAAGGAACGACGATAAACTATTAGCAATATCGGACTTAAAAACTGCGCATGCTAAGCTATTGATAGTTTTTAGGTTCTCAATTTTTAATTTTATAATTTTTAATTTTTAAATAAATCTTAAATCTTAATTTTTAAGCTTCTCTCTGCCTAAATGGAAATTTAAGATTTAAAAATTAAAATTTGTTTAAAAATTAAAAATTGGAAATTAAAAATTCATAGTCCGCAAGACCTTTATCTTTTGCTTAAAGCTATTTTAGCGGAAGAAACACTGATACCAAATATAGCGTAACTTGGGGGTGTTAGGCTTCGACAGGTTAAGTATTTTGAAATTTGCAGATTGAGTTATATGCCTCATTAAAAGTATATCAAATTTATAAGTGCAAACTTATATAACAAAGCAAAAAGTGCGTTAGCATCAGCTTTCACACCTAACTTTGCTGTTGCCATAGCTTAATATAACCTATGGCCCATCGGTGGGATGATTTCTGATAATCCCTTCTCCGGTGTCAACATCAGAACGTAGTTAGTTTGTTTTCTTTTGGCGAATTAACCAAATCACACAAAAGAAAATCTTTTTATTTTTTTGCCCATTTAAAGGTAACTAGATTTAAAACAAATGGGATATATCTGTAGACGATTTTAAAATTTTGACACTGGACATGGGTTCAATTCCCATCACCTCCACAAATCTTGATTTTTTGACAAATAAATTAGGAATTGAAGGGTGCGAGTAGGAAGCGAGGAAGCGAGCTTTCTGTTTGTAGCACCCGGGCTTCGAGTCAGAGCGAGAAGAATTCCCATCACCTCCACATTTTTTTATTTTAAAAAATAAAAAAAATAATTTCGAATTTTGAATTTAAAATTTCGAATGAATTTTTAATTTTACAATGGCTGAAACAAACCGCAAGCTTCGCTTGCAAGTTTAAAAAATTAAGTCATTCGAAATTGAATCGAAATTCAAAATTCAAAATTCAAAATTGTATTTCCCTGGTCTTGCTAAAAATGAAGCTTTCTGATAAAATAATTAAAATATTTAATAAGTAAACTAAAGCCATTAGAAGAGTATTCAAACCAGTCCCACAAAAACCGAGCAATAAAATTAATGAAGCTATTCACACTCCGATTGTTCGAGTGGTGGGAGAAAGAGGCGAACAACACGGAATTTTAGAAATTCGAGATGCTTTAATTTTAGCTCGTTCTCTAGATTTAGACTTAGTTGAAATTGCGCCCAAAGCCGAACCACCGGTTTGTAAGTTGATTAATTGGGGCAAATTTCAATATCTCAAAACCAAAGAAAAGGACGATAGCAAAAAAAATCAGAAAAAAACTAAACTAAAGGGTGTTCGATTTAGACCAAGTACCGGTGACGGTGATTTAATTTTCAAAGCCGAACAAGCTAAAAAATTTCTAGCTAAAAATAATAAGGTCAAAATTCAGGTGGTTTTGAGAGGCCGTGAAAAAGCTTTTTCCGAACAAGCTAAAAATCGATTGAAAGAATTCATTGACAAAATTGATTTTCCAGTTAAAATAGAACAAGACATTAAACAGCAAGGAAATGGTTTTAATGTTATTATTGCTCCCATTACACAAGATTAGTTTCAAACTAGTCTTCAAGGGAGCCGTTTAATTTACAATAAACTTATGCCAAAACTTAAAACAAGAAAATCAGTAGCGAAAAGATTTAAACTCACTGCTTCTGGTAAAGTCACCAGACAACAGTCTAAACAAAATCATTTCAATGCCAGACAAACCCCCAAGCAAAAAAGAGCTAAACGAAGCAAGGATATAGTCAATAAAACTTACGCCGCTTCTATCAAGAAGGATCTTTTGGATAGTTAAAATCATTTAATATACACCCATGTCAAGAGTAAAACGAGGAGTAACGGCGTCAAAAAGACGATCAAACTTATTAAAAGGAGCTAAAGGCTTTAAATGGCGACGAAAAAGTAATTATCGAGCGGCTAAAGAAGCCCTTATTAAAGCTGGAAAATATTCTTATCGAGATCGAAAAAACAAAAAAAGAACTTTTCGAGTACTTTGGATTTTAAGATTAAACAACGCTTTGAGAGAAAATGGTTGGAAATATTCCACTTTTATTAAATTTCTTCGAGACAACACCATTATCTTAGACCGAAAAATTTTATCTGGGCTAGCTGTAAACGAGCCAGAAATCTTCAAACGACTAATCGACAAGCTGAAAACTACTAAATAAAGTATTTTTTTATATAAAAAACACCTCACTAAGCGAGGTGTTTTTGTTTTCTATAAATTACTATCTAAGAATTTTTTGAGCCTATCAAGATCTTTTTGGTCTTTGTCATAATAATAAGTTTTTATGCCAATCGATCGAGCATTTTTAACCGCATTCTCATTATGCTCAAAGTAAATTACGTCCTGTTTTTTAAGACTAAGATTATCTAACATTTTTTTATAATAATCAGAATCCGTTTTTTCTGGATTATGATTTAATGTAAAAACTTAATAAGGCGATTCGTCTAAACCAAAATTAATTTGCTGTTCTTTATTGGCATTAGTAAGAACAATTTTTCTATTAGGATATTTTTCAAGCAACTCATACATTTCTTGAAAAATCCCATCTTCCAAAAATAAAGCGTTCCAAGCATCGGCTAAAATTGTTTTCATAGTAAAACAACATTAAATATTAGAAATTTTATTTTCTATTACTTTTTCTAGAGTTTTTTTATTATCTTCATCTCGAACACGAATAGTCATAATTTCTCCACACTTTTGACATTCTTGTCGTAAAAGCCATTCTTGTTTTTTAAAAAAAGCATCGATTGGTTTCATCAGCCCACCACATTCATTAGCTCTGTCGCCGGGATTATTATCAACATGTTTAGAGTAAAGACATTCCGGGCAATGATTAGTATAACCATCTCCTTTTACAAATTCTCCGCAATTCTCACATTTAAAATCCTCTATTTTTCTCTGGAATTTTTTGAACACAAAATTTCGCTTAATTCTTTAACTTCGAAACCTTTAGAATTTTTGGTAAATTGAGCGTGGCACATCGGGCAAGCTGACAATAAAGTTTTGGCTTTAATTTTTCTAACTTGGTCTCCTCGATCCTCAGCAATTCGATCAGAAAGTTCGGGGTTATTATTCTTCACTCCTCCGCCGGCTCCACAACAATAACTTTTTTCTCGATTCAAATTCATTTCTTCAATTTTCAAACCAGTTTCTTTGATAATTTCTCGAGGTTCATCATATAGCTTCAATCCTCGCCCTAAATGACAAGAATCGTGATAAGTCACTGTTCCTTCTAACTTAAGATTCTTCAAAGTTTTTTGAGAAATTATCTCTGTCATATGAAGCACTTCAATATTCCATTCTTTTCCTAGAATTTCCTTATAATCTTTTTTTAGAACCAAAGCGCAGGCTGGACAATTAGTAATAATTCGGTCGACACTGTGTTCCTTAAAAATCTTCAAATTCTTCAAAGCCAGCTCTTTAAAAAGTTTTTTACCTCCGGCATTTTTCACTGGTGAACCACAGCACAACTCTTTGCCAGAAAGCTTAATAAAATCGATTCCTTCTCGCTTCAAAATTTCCTCATAATTATTCTGAATATCTTTCAAGACAAATTTCGTAAGACATCCCGGATAGTATAAAGTATTTCCTTTAAATATTTTTTTAAATATATTCATTTGATTATAAATTTTAAGCATTTTAATTCTAACTCATCTCAGCTTCTTTATCAAACGGGCTAGTTCAAAAGTTCGTAAAGTTAAAAAGTTTTCATACTAAAATCTAGCAATCCTAATTCAGAAATTTTTAACTTTCCAACTACTTTTCTTGCTTTCTTTTCCAAATTTTTCTAGAATTAACTCATGAAACTAAATATTAATAAAAAAATAGAAATTCTAATTTTAAGCTTGGTTTTTGTTTTACCATTCAATTTTCGCTATATCTTAAATTTTGCGGACATCCAAAATCTAAGCTTTTTTTCTGAAAGTTTGAAATATTCCTTATATCTTTTTGATATTTTATTTTTAGCGATCTTTTCTGGTTGGATTTTTCAAAAAATAAAAAATAAAACGACTCGGATATTTTTAAAATCTAATCGGCCAATTTTCTTATTGATTATTTATTTAAGTTGGAACACATTTTATATTTCCTCCAATTCAGTTAGTTCTTCTTACAATTATCTACGACTACTCGAGGTTTTATTTTTCTTCTTAATATTAATTGAAACAGTTAAGTCTAAAAAACTTTTCGATAAAATTCTTTATTTAATCTTCGTCTCTGGTGTACTTCAAACTGTCATTGCTTTATTCCAATTTATTTTTCAAAAATCATTGGGATTAAAATATCTAGGAGAAAGTATTTTACGCCCTGATATTCTAGGAGTAGCCAAACTCGAAGTCCACGGTGAAAAATTTATTAGAAGCTATGGAACTTTTCCTCATCCTAATGTTTTAGGAGTTTTTTTGTTTTTGTCTCTTATTGCTGGATTATATTTTATCTTAAATAAAAAATCTAAAATCCCCTTCTCTGTGCCTTCGTTTTTTAAAAAAATAAATCTAACCTTAAAATTAAAAATTTTATCAGGAAAAGTTCATTTTTGGTCAGGTTTAATCCTAATTTTAATCGGAATCTTAGTTAGTTTTTCTCGAAGTATTTGGCTAGTAACTGCTTTAGTAAGTCTTTATTTAATAATAAGATATCTTCCGCCTCGGCGAGCCCTTGACGAGACGAGAAAATATCTTTTTACTAAAAAACTTCCACTGAAATCAAGATTTAAATATATATTTATTATTTTATTGATTTTAATTACACTTTTAGTTAGTTTTTATAAATTTATCCCGGCCCGTTTTTGTTCTGGCGACTGTCAAGACCAATCTTTAACCTTAAGGAGTAAATATGCTGAATTTTCCAGAAAGGAAATTCTCCATCATAATTGTTGGACTGGAATCGGCCTTGGTCAATTTTCTTTAATATTCAAAGACCTTAATCCTGAAAAATTACCGAGCTATAATATTCAACCCGTTCACAATTTATATTTATTAGTCTGGAGCGAAATCGGTCTAATTGGATTAATTTTTTTGTTTCTATTTATCAAACAAAACTTTAAACCTTTTGCCTTCCTTCAAAAACAAGAACTTTTTATTTTGTTAATTAGTGGTTTTTTGCTACTAGGATTTTTTGATCATTATTTCTGGAGCCTCCCTCAGGGTCAATTTATTTTCTGGCTTGCCCTTGCCTTATTGGCAACTTCGAGTAAAATTGATAATAGTATTTAGTATATCGCCTAGGGCGAACTTATTTTCTTTAACTTTACAAATTTTTTACCCTATTAAATAATTTTGTTCGCCGCGGCGAATAAGATTAAACAAAATCTATTTAGCAGGGTGAACTTTAAAAACTTTATGAATTCAAACTTAGACAAGGCTTACAGCCCTAAGGAAAACGAAGAAAAAATCTATAAATTATGGGAAGAGTCTGGAAAATTTAATCCAGATAATCTAGAAATACCCAAAAATGCCAAACTCTATACCATTATTCTTCCTCCACCGAATATTACCGATAAACTTCATCTGGGTCATTCCTCGATGTTGGCTATTGAAGACCTTCTAATTCGTTATCATCGAATGAAAGGTCTTCGGACCCTTTGGCTTCCTGGGACTGATCACGCCGCTATTGCTACTCAAAATGTAGTTGAAAAAAAATTACTTAAAGAGAAGGGACTATCTCGACACGATTTAGGTCGAGAAAAATTCATGGAAGAAGCTGGAGAATTTATGAAAATTACTCAAGCGACAATTTTAAATCAAATTCGTCGAATGGGAGCTAGCCTAGATTGGTCACGTTTGGCTTTCACTTTTGATGAACCTCGAAAAAAAGCAGTGGAAAAAATGTTTATTGATATGTATAAAGCTGGTGCGATTTATAGAGGAGAGCGAATGGTTAATTGGTGTCCTCGATGTCACTCAACTCTCGCTGATGATGAAGTCGAGCATAAAGAAGAAAAATCCAAGCTTTACTGGATCAAATACGGACCATTTATTTTGGCCACTTCCAGACCTGAAACTAAATTAGGAGATACAGCTGTCGCCGTTCATCCTGACGACAAAAGATACCAGGAGATGATTGGCAAGGACTATGAAATTGAAGGTGTCTTGGGAAAATTCATGGTTAAAGTTGTGGCTGATAAAGAAGTTGATCCTAAATTTGGTTCTGGTGCCATCAAAGTTACTCCCGCTCACAGTTTTATTGATAGTGAAATTGCGGCTCGTCACAACCTTCCCTCTAAGCAGATTATTAACGAAGATGGTAAAATGATGGACAACTGTGGAAAATACGCTGGAATGACCGTTTTAGATGCCAGAGAGGCAATTGTAACCGACATGGAAGAGTTAGGATTGATTGATCACATTGACGAGAACTATCAACACAGTGCTGCTGTTTGTTATCGTTGTAATACAGTAATTGAACCTTTACCATCGAAACAATGGTTTATTGCAGTTAATAAAAAACTAGATCGATTAAACGGAAAATCTCTTAAAGAGAAAGCGTTGGAAGTTTCAAAAGAAAAACAAATTGAATTTATTCCGGAAAGATTCGCTAAACGTTATGAATATTGGATGGAGAATCTTCACGATTGGTGTATCTCAAGACAAATTTGGCTAGGACATCGAATTCCTGCTTGGCATAAAGATGACGAAATAAAAGTTCAGGTAGAAACTCCTGGGGACGGTTGGCTTCAAGACCCTGACACTTTAGACACTTGGTTTTCTTCGGGAATGTGGACCTTCTCTACTTTAGGTTGGCCTAATAATTTCAAAAATGATCAAAAATCTGGAGACTTGGCCGAGTTTCATCCTACTCAAATTTTAAATACTGGTTATGAAATTTTAACTCTCTGGGTATCAAGAATGATTATGATGTCACTTTTTGCTATCCAAGAAATTCCGTTTGAAAAAGTTCACTTACATGGAATGATCTTAGACCAACACGGCAAAAAAATGAGTAAATCCAAAGGCAATGGGATTAATCCAATTGATATGATTGAAAAATACGGAACTGATGCCGTTCGACTTTCTTTGTTAATTGGAAGCACTGCTGGCAATGATATGAAAATATCCGAAAGAAAAATAGAAGGTTACCGAAATTTTATTAATAAAATTTGGAATATTGCTCGCTTCATTTTAAATCAATTAGAGACCGAGAAACTTGATTTCAATAAAAAAATAGCAGATTTGAATTTAGTTAATTTAAGTTTAGCCGATAAATGGATTTTAGCTCAAATGAATCAAGTTAATACTACAATCAGGAAAGATATTGGGAATCATAATTTATCTGCGGCTGGTGAGACCTTAAAAAAATTCACTCGAGACGATTTCGCTGATTGGTATTTAGAAATTAGCAAAATTGAAAACAATTCTTCCAAGGAAATTATTTTAACTGAAATTTTAAAAGACCTTTTGCGAATTTGGCATCCCTTTATTCCTTTTATTACTGAAACTATTTGGCAAAGAATTACCGACACCATGTTGATGACTGAATCTTTACCGGCAGAAAATAAATATGAAAAATATGCCCAGGAAACAACTAGTTTCGATTTAATTAAACAAATCATAACAATTATTCGAAATGCTAGAGCTCAATATCAACTAAATCCTCAAGATAAAATAGAAGTCGTTATTCAAGCCGGAGAAAAATTGACTGAACTAGAAAAAGAGAAAAATCTTTTAGAAAAACTAGGAACTTCTATTAAAAAAATTGAACTTATTGAAGATGGAAACAAAATTCCCAATGCTTTTTTTGGACAAATCGCCGATATTAAAATTTATATTCCCTTGGAAGGAATTGTCGACTTAGAAAAAGAAGGCGAACGACTAAACAAAGAAATTAAAAGATTAAAGAATATCTTAAATTCTTTAGATAAAAAATTAGGTAATAAAAAATTTGTGTTCAATGCTCCTAAGGAAATTATTGAAAAAGAAAAATTTAAAAAAGAACAAATAAAAATAAAAATTCAAAATCTTGAAGAACAACTCCAAACAATTAAATAAAAAAAAATCCCGATTTCCTAGTTGGTTAATTTTCTTAATTGGTGGTTTTTTAGCTGGACTTTTATCTTTAATTTTGTCGGTATTTTCTGATTTAATTTTAGAAGGATTTTATTTTTGGTCAAAAACAGGAATCTTATTTGTTATTTTTTTAGTTGCGATAGAAGAATTAGTAAAACTTGGTTTAATAAATTTTTTATTCGCTAGGAGGACCAGAGTAAATTTTCAAGTTATTTTAAATGGCTTGTTTTTCGGTTTCGGTTTTGGATTATTTGAATTTATTTTAATTAGTCAAAAATCACCAACGTTAACATCAATTTTTTTACTATTTATAGTTCATTCTCTCACTTCCATTTTAATCATTACTGCTGTTATTGGCCTTAAAAACAAAAAAAATATTTTTATTTTTTACTTTTTATTAGCGTTCTTCTTGCATTTAATTTATAATTTATTTATAATCTATTAAGAAACTATTTAACATTTTGATGTAAAATAACAAAGCAACTTGTACATACTCATTCACTAAAAGCACTAGGGTTGTAGTGATAGAGAGACTGATAATTTCAGTGTTTTAACCGAATGCGAAACCTTAAACAATTTCTGGGATTTACATTTTTTAAAATAGTTGCTAAAATTATTATAAATTATGGGATCGTTTCCCAAGTTAAAAAATATAAGTAACAAAAAACATGACAAAAGAAAAAAAATCTTTTTTTGAAAAACTTACCGGAATCCAAAAAATCAACGATGAAAGTGAAGTCGAAATAAATGATACCTCTCTTCCTAAAAAAGAAATAGTAGAAGATAATCCCTATAAGTTCCCTTCTAAAATTAAAGAGGACGAAGATGAAGATGAAATTAAAGAAGATTTTTTCAAAAAATCAATCGACGAGACAGAGGAAGCAGATAATGAAATTGAAGAAAAATTTGAAATGATTGCTCCCATGGACTCTGAAAATATGGCGAAAAAACCTATACTTAAAAAAGAGGAGGAGGATGAAATAGAAATGGACGCTGAGGGACAGCTAACTATTGACGTTTATCAAACCGACAAAGATATTGTAATCAAATCAACAATTGCTGGAGTTAAACCAGAAAATCTAGATGTTGATATCAACAGTGAAATGGTCACGATCAAAGGAAAAAGAACTCAAGATGACGAGGTTGATTCAGAAAATTATTATTATCAAGAGTGTTACTGGGGTCCTTTTTCTCGATCTATAATTTTACCGGTTGAGATTGTTACTGAAAAAGCTGAAGCTACTATGAAAAATGGTATTTTAACTATTAGATTACCCAAAATGGAAGTGGCTAAAACTAGAAAACTTCAAGTCAGAGGATTCTAGTTTGATTTACCTACTTTTGCATATAATAATTAAAACCAGTCAACGCTGGTTTTAATTTTTAATAAATTTGCCTCATAAAGCTTATGGTAAAAATTAAAAATTATCAAAAAATATTATTATTGTTTTGCTCAATAACTTTATTGACTAATTTTAGAATTACGCAGGCTTTTGAAGAAAATAATAAATTGGGCGCTTTCAATACCCAACCTCTTCAAGAACTTCTAGAAAAACCTTTTTATTTATTCGGAAATGATAAGGAGAGCGCTATTCCTTTTTTTTTAAAGGATTTTATTGATTGGGATCATCAAATGATTTATGATATTTCTTATATTTCACAAATCGAGAATCCTTTTTTAGAATATTCAGAAAATATTTTTAAAAAAACATATCTAGAATTAAGCCAAACCTATCAAGATAAGCTTCATTACAAAAAAAATTCCACTATTTTTATTAAAAAGGCAGAAACTAAACTATTTTTAGATTCAATTTCCAAAAAAATAAACCAGGATCCAATTGATGGAAAATTCAAAATAAACGAAACCAGCAAACTTTCAGTTTTAGAAAAAAGTCAAAAAGGAATTCGGCTAAAAGTCGATGAAAGTTATGAAAAAATCAAAAATAGTATTATTGAAAATCCTCAATCTTCATATATTCCCTTAGTTGTTATTGAAAGTCTTCCCGATATATCAACCGATAATCCCGATAAATATCAAATAAAAAAATTAATAGGAGTTGGAAAATCTGATTTTACAGGATCCTCTCAAACCCGTATTCACAATATTAAAACCGCCGCTAAACAATTCAATGGTCTAATAATTAAACCTGGTGAAGAATTTTCTTTTACTACAATTTTAGAGGAAGTGGATGAATCCACTGGCTACAAAGAAGAATTAGTTATTAAAAAAAATCAAACTGTTCCAGAATTTGGTGGAGGAATTTGTCAACTCTCCACTACTATGTTTAGAGCCGCTTTAAATACTGGATTAAAAATCACCGAACGTCACAATCATTCCTATCCGGTTCATTATTATGACCCTCCCGGAACTGATGCCACTGTTTATATTCCTCAACCTGACTTGAAAATAAAAAATATTACCGATGATTATTTGTTAATTCAAACTCGAATAGATGAATTAACTAAAAAATTCTATATTGATTTTTATTCCAAAGAAGATCTTTTTGATGTTGAATTAATTGGTCCGGAAATTGTTGAAAAAACCTCTGATGGAAATTTAAGGACTACGTTGAAACAAATTGTTAAAAATCAAGCCGGACAGGAAGTTTTTCAGGATATCTTTAACAGTTTTTATGACAATCCAGCCAACTACCCTAGCCCTAGTCAAATTGTTCTAGAAAAGCCTAAGGATTGGTCAGGGAGACAATGGGATGAATATTATGAGAAGTTCGGAGCGGCAATTGAGGAAATTAAGAAAGGTAATTTGTGATTAGTAATTTTAAGAAATAATAGTTTTAGCAAAGGCTATTCCAACGAAACAATATTTTCAAAAGAGCTTATTCCCAAGAACCCTTGAAAAGCCCTATCGGCAACACCGCCAGGGCTTTTTTTATTTTTGTCGGGATGCCGGGAATTGAACCCGGGTTGCATGACCCCCAGCCATACGTACTACCATTATACTACATCCCGGTGAAATGAAATTTCACAATTTTTAATTTTTAATTTCTAATGTCTTAATTTTTAAATTTCAAATTCTTGAAAATTTTAGAATTGTAAATTGATTCTGTTAAATAATTTTAAATACTATTTAAAATTAAACAAAGTCTATTTAACAGGATAAATTGTAGATTAAAAATTGTAAATTGTAAATTGATTTTCGCTTTATATGTTGTCAATTGAATTGGTTAGAGGTAGAATTAAATCATATATATGTCTTAAATATAAATAAAAATATATGTGGTTTACTTGGAAAAAATCTTTAATTATTTTAGTAGGAATTTTAATGTTGGGCGGTTTTTTACGACTTTATAAACTAGATAACATGTCGCTTAAAGCCGACGAATATCTTGGGGCTAACATTGTTCAAGGTTACAATCAAACTGGAGAGTGGAAATTTTGGGATTGGAATAAGCAAGAGCTGACCGACAAAGTTTATACTCGAGGCCAAGTTTATTACTTTCAAGTTAGTCAACTTTTAAATTTTGTATCTCCTGCTGAATTCAATCTTCGTTTGATCAGCGTTATATGGGGAATGATTGGAATAATCTCAATGTTCTTTTTGGGCTATTTTTATTCCAAAAATTTTGTGATTGCTCTTTTGAGCGCATTTTTATGGGCAGTTAGTATTTCCGCCATCACCTTTGATAGACATTTTAGAATGTATGCCATGTTTGCTCCCGTTTATTTAATTCTAGCTACTCTAGCCTATCAATTTTTGGAATCTGTTCCAGGAAAAGCCGAAAACTTTATCAACAAACTTTCTGCCAGAACTAAACTTAATTGGAATTATTTTATTCCCGCTTTTATTTTTTTAGTTTTATCTTTTGCTACTCATTTTTTAACTATCAATATTTTTCCAGTAATAGTTATTTATCTTTTAGTTTTTACTATCTACGAATGGAAAAAAGATAGACAAGCCCTAAATAAATATTTTTGGTTATTATTATTGCCTTTAATATCTTTGATTATCCTAGCGCTAACAGGTTTTATCGGAAGAGCTACCGAGTTTCTAGGTTTTATGGAAAATAATT
>CAYWJP010000001.1:0-81031 GCA_964458715.1 uncultured Bdellovibrionales bacterium | reverse complement strand
ATAACATGATAACTTCCAATAAACAAGATTTTAAAGAAGAGGGAACCGAAACAAACTTAAGACCCAAGAGTTTTGATGATTATATTGGACAAAAAAATGCTAAGAAAAATCTGAAGGTTTTGATTCAGGCCGCTAAGAAAAGAGAAGAAGCGATTGATCACGTTCTACTTTTTGGTCCTCCAGGTTTAGGCAAAACTACTTTAGCTCATATTATCGCCAATGAAATGGGGGCCGGGTTAAAAATCACTTCTGGTCCAGCTATCGAGCGAGTGGGTGATTTGGGTTCTATTTTAACCAACCTTAACGATGGGGATGTTTTGTTTGTAGATGAAATTCATCGTTTAAATAAAACTGTAGAAGAAGTTTTATATCCAGCTATGGAAGACGGAAAACTGGATATTATTTTAGGGAAAGGACCTTCGGCGCGAACCATTCAGCTAGATTTACCCAAATTTACTATTATTGGAGCGACTACTCGATTGGGAATGCTTTCGGCTCCTTTGCGAAATCGTTTTGGCGCTATTTTGCGTTTAAGTTTTTATGACGAAGAAGAAATTATTCAAATTATTAGGCGATCAGCCAGTATTTTAAAAACGGAAATTGATGATTTGGGTTGTGGAATGGTAGCAGCTTGTAGCCGAAAAACACCTCGAATCGCCAATCGTCTGCTGAAGAGAGTCAGGGACTTTTCTGAAATAAGTGATGTTAAAATAGCCGATCAGGAAATTGTTAAAAAATCATTAGAAATGTTAGAGATAGACGAGCTGGGGCTTGAGCCGGTTGATAGAGAAATTTTAAGAATAATGATTGAAAAATTTGGTGGTGGTCCAGTTGGAGTTCAAACCATTGCAGCGGCTACTTCGGAGGAAACTCAAACAATAGAAGATGTTTACGAACCGTTTCTTTTGCAAATTGGAATGTTAGAGCGAACTCCTCGCGGACGAAAAGCCACCAGGCGAGCTTATGAACATTTGAGTATTCCTTTCTTAGAATAATTTATATTTAAATGTTGAAATTAATTAAAAAAGCAATCAAGCATTTTTATTATAATAAAAAAAAGATTTTTATTTACCCGATTTTATCCGGGATTTTATTGTCTTTGAGCTACAATTATTCTTTTTTTTGGTGGTTGAGCCTGTTAGCTCTGACACCTTTGATCAGTTTTTTTTATAAAACTAAAAAAAGCAAAAAACTGTTAATCGGCTTGTTTATTTTTGGTTTTATTTTTTTTGGTAGTGTTATAATTTGGTTGTGGAAAATTAATGTTTTCGCTTGGTCGGGTATATCCAATTTTTGGATGGCTAAATTAATACTATTTTTTTATTGGATTTCTTATATCGTTGTTGTATATATTTTACCTTTATTAATTTTATTTTGGTTGTTTTTTAAATTTAAAACAAAAACTTATTTTGATATTTTTTTATTTACTACTCTGTGGGTTTTAATGGAATACAGTAGTACATTTTTCTATTCTATAATTTGTTTCGGAAGCGATTCTTTATTTGGTGCTCACAATACTCTTGGTTTTTTGGGTTATATTTTAGCTTCTAATTATAATTTATTACAGTTAGCTCAATTTGGTGGAGTTTATTTGTTGAGTTTTATTATCGTTTTTGTTAATTTTTTAATCTACTGGATTTTTTTGAGAAACAAGAGCAAAAATTGGAATTTTAGAGTTTTTTTTATTGGAATTCTAATCATTATTATGTTTTTTCCTTTTAAAATTTTTTTAAAAGAAGATAACAAAAATAAAGATCAAGAAGTAAATATTAGTGCTTTACAAACAAAAGACGAAGCTTTTTTCGAAAATGATTATGTTCGAGAAAAAAACAAAGTAAGAGTTTACGAAAATTTATTGAGCGAGATTAAAAAGAGCAATTTTGATCCAGATATTATTATATTTCCAGAGGGTTCTGGTTTTACTCAAAACTTGATTAATAATCAGACAATTAACGATTATTACGAATCTCTACTAGGCAATAAAGAAAAAATGGTAATAGATACGAGTTTGGTTTGGGATGAAGACAATAGGATAAAAGCAAGGCTTTATTATTACGATGTAAAAAATAAATCAATGCAAAAGTATGATAAACTTTTGTTTGTTCCGGGCGGAGAATATTTTCCTTATTCTTTTTCTTTTATTATCAAAACGATTGGCTTTAACGATTGGTTAGAAAGGGCAGAAAATAGAAAATATAGCAAAGGAAGCGGTATCGAAATTGGCAATTTTAAAAATAAAGGCATCGGAGGAGTGTCTTGTTTCGAAATAGTTTCCCCGGAAATTTCTAGGAAAATGACAAAAGCGGGAGCTCAACTTTTTGTTAATCCAACTTCTCATTCTTCTTTTAACGGAAATCCCATTCTTTATCATCAGATAATTAATATTACAAAAGTTAGGGCAGTTGAAAATAATAAGTATTTTATTCAATCTGGAAATTATTCTCCATCTTCTATTGTTACTAATAAGGGAGCGGTTTTAACTAATCAGAAAAAAAGTCCGTCAATTTTTAATAGTAGAGCTTATTTTAATCGAGATTCAACTCTTTATGTCAGATTTGGAAACTGGTTTGTTTTTTTATCTTTTGTCTTAATCTTCTGCTTTTTTGCTGGCTTTATTATCAGAATTAAAAATAGATAACTTTTTTCTTGACAATTATATAAATAAAGTTAATATAAATATATAGACGTGAGTAGCGTAAAAATAAAAATTAGATAAAAATAAAATGTTTGTAAGAAAAAGTGTTTCAATTGCTTTAATTATTTTTTCTTCGGGTGTCTTGATGTTTTTTGGTTTATTAATTTATCAAGATAAAAAAGCTCAAGAAGCCGTCAATGGAGAATCTGCTGAATTACCTGAAAATCTTCAGGAAGCCGTCAATGGAGAATCTGCTGAATTACCTGAAAATCTTCAGGAAGCCTTAGGTCAATCGATTAATAACAATTTATCGAAAGATACTGTGGTTTCAAAAACCATTTTAATTGCATCAGTAGATATTTATGAGCCCAAAATAATCAAACAAGAAGAGAATAATTTCGATTTATCTTTTCTCATTATCAATATAGAAGAAAGCCAGCCTGATATTAGATATGCTATTCAGTTATTTTCAAAAGATAGCAAAGAGCTAGTTGATGAAAATGTTTATTCAGAAGTTGTTAGTCTTGAGGACAATTCAGAAGTTGTTAGGAAAATCCATTATCAAGCACCAGGTTATTTGAAGGGAATTTATGAGTTGAGAGTTATTAGCAAGAATGGCAATGGTTTGATGCTGGGATCGAATAGCTTTGGTGAAGTAACTCTAGCTGGTGATGAAAATTATTTGGAAATTTTATTGCCAAGTTGTTATTTAACTATTAAGGGCGATGAAATTCAAAATGAATATACTTTGAGTCAAGGAATAGATATCAAATCAGACGAATATTTGGAGTTGAACTGTGATCTCAAAAACCACTCTGATAGTGATCTCGTTGTTACTCCTATTACGGAGACTTTTTATCGAACTAGCTTTGGCCAGAAAGTCGAAGCAACTGATGTTTTTAGCACTGAAAAATTTAAATTTGAAATTAAGTCACTTGAACAAAAAAGTATTTCCTTTTTGCTTCCCAAGACGAAAGTTCCCCAATCTTATGATATAAAAATAGAATTTCAAAATGATTTAAAAATTCCGTCTGAAAAAATTGCTGTTCATTATGTATTGAGCGGTAAAGCAGCCACCATTACCAATTTACTTTCGGATAAAAGTTTCTATAACAAAAATGATATAGCCCAGCTTAGTTTTTTTGTTAGTGGTCCAGCTGATAGCTTTTATGGTTCAAGATTGGGCGCAACTAAACTGGAGGGGGTTATCGCCAATATTCAAATTAAAGACGAGAATGATAAGGCTTGCGGTAATGAAATGGAAGAAGCAATAGATTTTACTCAAATCAAGCAGCTGATTCCTTTTCAGATAACTGCTGATTGTCAATCGCCTAAGATTAAAGTTGATTTGATCGATAAGACTGATTCCTCGGTTTTAAATTCTTATGAATTTGGTCTTGTCTCTTCAAAAAATTATAATGATCAAGCTGTTCGAGATTCTTTATCTACTGGTAGCGGTATTAATTCTTTTCTTATTATTTTAATTCTAATTCTAATTCTAATTCCGATTCTAATCATATTCGTTTTAATTACTAGAAAGAAAAACACTTTATTGATATTGTTAGTTTTATTCGGTTGTTTAGTTTTCTTGGGAGGAACTTTTGGTAATTCGGCTGAGGCTAAGACTGCCGTAGTCGTTTACGGGGTTAGAGTTAACTCAACTGATCCCTACACAGACCACAGTCTTACTGTTAATTATTCTCTCGATGGGAATGCTTATAATAGAGGGGACACTCTTACTGCTACGATGAGTATAAGTCAAACGGCTTGTGCTAATACAATTCCGAATAGTATGTCTTCTATCGCTTTCCCCGTTTATTCAGGTAATATGATTTTGACTTATGCTGATTATCAGAATCTAGATAATGTGGGATTGGCTTCCACCTCTTTGTCTGGGCTAATAGTTGATAGCGCTGGTCTTAATCAGTTCTATTATGTTGGTTTTCAATTTTATGATAATCGATGTTATCCTAGCAATGTATATCCTAATGAGTGCGAAGGTAATTCGCTTTTTCAAGGACAGATTCCGTATCTGGTTAGTTGTGCCTATGGAAGTTGTCTGAATTCTGCAAATACTTGTTCGACTGATACTTTTATAGATGATTGTGGAAGTACTTGTCAGGGAACAAAAAATTGCACTGCTGCTTGTGTCCCTAACTGCAATGACGCTCCTAGCTATTGCACTGGTGTACCTTTTGCTGACTCTTGTGGAACTGCCAATGCTTGCACTGGAAGCCAAAATTGCACTTCAACCTGCAGTCCAACCTGTGGCGCCTGGTCACCCTGGAGTATTTGTCGATAATTTGGAAAAAATATTGGATTTAATTTTTGATTATAAGGATTTTTAAAATAAATTTAATTAAAGCAAAAATTTAAAAAAGAATACATTGATAAATAATAAAATCTTTCTAATTTCTATTTTTTTGTTATTTATAAAAATAAAAAGTATCTAATTCTCATTTTGGTTAATTTTATTAATTAATTAGCCAATATCTATTAATAATTGGAAATAAAAAAAATATGAAAAAAATAATTTTAGTTTTAGTTGGATTGTTTTTTGTAAATGTTCAGGGAATTAACGCCTCATTTATGGGGGTGCCCATAAATTTAGCTAAGCCTATTGAACAACAGGTTTCTAGAGCTTATGTTGCCGCTACCACTCCATCCCCACCCCCTCAAACAATATCTTCGGTTACTCCCACTTCTGGTCCAACTCAAGCCCCTTATACCAACGTTCCTTATGTTGCTCCGCCTCCCGCTAAGTGCCTTGGCCTACAAACACGCACTAGATCGTGCACTAGCACTACTTGCAAATCTTATACAGAAACTCAATCACGAAGCTGTACTACGCCAAATTGTCCTCCTAAATGTAAACCTGATTATTCTTGTGCCTCGAGTACTTGTATAGGTTCAACTTGTTCGACCGGTTGTGGAACTACTGGCGGGACCCTTGATCCTGGTTGTGCTAATGCTGGCAATTACTGCACTAATAGCGGTTATAACAATAGTTGCTATTATTGCACCGGAACGAAAGTCGATTCTTCTTGGTCTCCTAGTGTTAGTACTTATTGTTCAGGATATAGCTTCACTCAAATAGGAAATAATGGTTGCAGCTCTATTTCAGCTGTTGGAACAAAAACTTGTACTCCTAGTTATTGCAATACGGCCACTTCGCCACTTCTTTATTGCAGCAATAATGATGTTTACGGAATCTATAGTTATTGGAATAACACTGGTTGTTCGGTGAGTACTTGTCAAGGATCTTGGAGCTATAATTCTTGCGGGGATTATAAAGCTCAAGAATGTGGTTCTGATACTTGTAATACCTCTGGACCAGATCATGAATATTGTCAAAACGGTAATATTTGGGCCAAATATGATGGTACTTTACAAGGTTGCTCCTCATCTGCTTGCTACAATAATCATCAATTTTGCTCTCATTATGAAAAAGAAGTTTGCGCAGTGGGGTATACTTGTAAGGTGGTTGGAACTGATGATGCTGACTGTGTTGCAAAATCAGCAACTTGGACTGAGAATTAATATTTAAAATAAAAAATGAAAAACAAAAGAATTTCAATTTTATTAGGAGTAATTTTATTAGCTTTGGTTATTTTGTTAATTTTCTATGCTTATAATTTAAGTAAAAGTCCAATAGTTCTAGCTCCTTCTGCAGAAATTAAAAAAACTGATTTGAAAGATGCATCAAAAACAGATGATAAATTGGCAGCAATTAAAAAAGAATTTTCGATTAATAATGCTGAGGAAATAGTTAATCCTGTAGATGGTCAGTTGGAGGAAGAAGATCAACTCAAGATAACTCAAGAACCGATTACTAGTGCTAAAGGAGCCATTAGTGAAATAGGAACAGACAATATTACAGTTGATTTTGATTATCAGGGTACTAAATGGACAGCCACAGTTTTAATCGATCAGAACACTACTATTTATATGCCCGCTCTTGATGCTAGTTCGATGGGAGAAATTGTGGAAATATCCTCTTTCAAAATTGGAGAATCAGTTATCGCGAATGGAGAGAGTAATATATTAAATAAAACTTCTTTTACGGGGTTGAGTATTCATAAGGTCCAGTAATAAAAAGGGGTAATTGTGTATAAAAACCGATGAAAGTCGGTTTTTTGAATGGGTGAAAATAAAAGCTTGACAAAAAAATAGAACTGGTTAAAATATAATTAGCAGTCGAGATAGAAGAGTGCTAAGTGAAATTAATAAACTATTAGAATAATGTTAACAGAACGACAAAATCAGATTCTAAAAACAATTGTTCAGGAATATTCTGATACAGCCATTCCAGTCAGTAGTGGTTTATTAATAGAGAAATATGATTTATTATTTTCTTCGGCTACGTTAAGAACGGAGATGGCACGGTTGGAGGAATTAGGCTTTTTAACTCAACCTCATATTTCAGCCGGAAGAATTCCTAGCGACAAAGGTTATCGGTATTTTATTGATAATCTAATAACTAGAGAAAAAGCCGATTTAGAATATCAGAAAAGATTAGAGCTAGAACTGTTAAAACTTAAAACTAAAAATGCTCGTTTAGAAAGAACTACTGCTAAATTATTATCTTCGATGTCTCATTGTTTAGCAATTAGTGGCATAGTTGATAAAAATGAATTTTATGATTTTGGAATGCACAATCTTTTGGAAGATCCAGAATTAGCTGATCAAAATGATTTATCTAAATTAGTAATGGCGTTAGATGCAATTGATGAAAATTTAGATAAAGTTTTGAAGGATGTTCAAGACGGTGAAGTTCGAATTTTCGTGGGAGAAGAAAATCCGTTGCAAGAAGCTCAAAATTATTCAATGATTGTTTCTCCCTATCAAAGAAGTGACGGCGAGAAAGGATTGCTGGCAATAATCGGTCCGAAAAGAATGAGATATGAGCAAAACAAGGGTTTGATCGAATTTATGAGAAGGGCTTTAGGTGGACAAAAATATCTGACGTCCTTATTGTTGGTAATTAATTTTATTTAAAAATTATAAAATAAAAGATATGTCAAAAAAGGAAAATATTAGTAAGTTTGCCAAAACTATTTTAACTGTTAAAGCAGTTATAGTTAACAGTCAGAATGAGATTTTGCTTTTAAAAAGATCAAATAAAATTTTAAATCCAGGGAAATGGGATTTACCTGGAGGAACTTTAGAAAAAGCTGAAACTTTAGAAGAAGCGTTGACAAGAGAAATTCAAGAAGAAACCGGCTTGAAGATTGAAGTAGCTGATATTTTAGGAACGGCTGAATTTGCTAAGGAAAACAAACAATTTAAAAATGAAAAACGTGGATTAAGGTTTTTGGCTTATTACAAAAGCGGAGAAGTTAAAATAAGCAAAGAGCATCAACAATATGAATGGCTTAGTTTTGAGGAAGCCCTAAAGACGCTCTCGGAGAAAGATGGTTTTGAACAAGAAAAAAAAGTCGCCATTCAAAAAGCTCAAGAAATTTTAGAGGCTAAAAGCGCATTTTTAGGATGGAAAAGAGCTTTGGCTGATTTAGAAAATTACAAAAAAAGAGCTGTTAAAGAAAACGAAGATTTTAGAAGGTATTGTTTAGAGGCTTTAGTTTTTGATTTATTACCAGTTATAGACAATTTTGATTTAGCACTCAAGCATGTTCCGGAAAAGGAAGCGGAAAATAATTGGGTTATAGGAATTTTGCATATTAAGAAACAGTTAGAAAACGTTTTAATGGAGAATGAGGTTAGTCTAATAGAAACTAAAATTGGAGATAAATTTGATGAAAATATTCATGAAGTTATTGCTGAGATAGAAGATTCTCAAGAAGAATCTAAAAGTGTAATTAAGGAGATTGTAAAAAATGGTTACAGAATAGGGGACAAAATAATTAGACCTACTATAGTTAAAATTAGTTAAAGTTTAATAAATTTAATAAGTATAATTAATTAATAAATAAAATTATGTCAAAAGTATTAGGAATTGATTTAGGTACAACAAACTCCGCTATGGCAATAGTTGAAGGAGGAAAACCTGAAATTTTAGAAAATAAAGAAGGGAATAGAACTACTCCTTCGGTAGTAGCGATTAATAAAAATAATGAAAGACTAGTTGGTCTTTTAGCTAAGAGACAAGGAGTCACTAATCCTGAGAGTACTATTTTTTCTGCTAAGCGATTAATTGGTAGAAAGTTTTCTGATCAACAAGTTAAAGATGCTCAAAAAACATTACCTTTCACAGTAAAAGAAGGTAAGAATGGTGAGGTTAATATTGTTATGAAAGATAAAGATTATCGACCAGCTGAAATTGCCGCGATGGTTTTGCAGAAGTTGAAAGCTGATGCCGAAGAAAAATTAGGAGAAAAAATAGAAGAAGCGGTAATTACTGTTCCTGCCTATTTTGATGATTCTCAAAGAAAAGCCACCAAAGATGCTGGTGAAATTGCTGGATTAAAAGTTTTACGAATTATCAATGAACCAACTGCAGCCGCGTTAGCTTATGGTTTTAATAAGAAAAAAGATGAAAAAATTGCTGTTTATGATTTAGGAGGAGGAACTTTTGATGTTTCTATCTTGGAAGTAGGGGAAGACACAGTAGAGGTTAAATCAACTAACGGAGATACCTATTTAGGGGGAGATGATTTTGACCAAAAGATTATTGATTGGATTTTAGATGAATTTAAAAAACAAGAAGGCATGGATTTATCAACTGATAATTTGGCATTACAAAGAATTAAGGAAGCTGCCGAAAAAGCCAAAGTTGAACTTTCAACTTCGCAAGAAACTGAAATTAATCAACCCTTTATAACTTCAGGAGAAGATGGACCAAAACATCTAGTCATGACTTTAAAAAGATCTAAATTAGAAGAATTATCTAGCGACTTAGTTGACAAAACATTAGCGCCTTGCGAAAAAGCTTTGAAAGATGCTGGCTTAAAAGCTAGCGATATTAGTGAGGTGATACTAGTTGGAGGACAAACCCGAATGCCTTTGGTTAAAAGTAGAGTAGAACAATTTTTTGGTAAAAAACCGAATGCCACAGTAAATCCTGATGAAGTAGTGGCAGCTGGAGCTGCTATCCAAGGTGGAGTTTTACGAGGAGATGTGAAAGATGTTTTATTGTTAGATGTTACCCCGTTGACTTTAGGCATTGAAACTATGGGCGGAGTAAGGACTTCTTTGATTGAAAGAAATTCGACAGTACCAATAAATAAATCTCAAATTTTTTCAACTGCTGCTGATAATCAGCCTTCAGTTGATATTCATGTTTTGCAAGGTGAAAGAGAAATGGTGACTGGTAATAAATCACTAGGGAGATTTATTTTGGATGGTATTCCACCAGCTCCTCGAGGTATTCCTCAGATTGAAGTAGCTTTTGATATTGATGCTAACGGAATTTTAAAGGTTAGTGCTAAAGACAAAGCAACTGGTAAAGAACAATCTATTAGAATTGAATCTTCTTCTGGTTTATCTGATGAAGAAATTGATAATATGAAAAAAGATGCCGAAAAACACGCCGAAGAAGACAAAAAAAAGAAAGAGGAAGTAGAAGCTAAGAATACAGCTGATACTTTAATTTTTACTACTGAAAAAGCCTTGAAAGATGCTGGTGATAAAGTGGCGGATGATAAGAAAAAACCGGTAGAAGAAAAAATAGAAGCTCTAAGGAAAGTTAAAGATGGAAATGATATTGAAGCTATTAAAAAAGCTTCTGAAGAACTTTCTCAGGAAGCTCAAAAAATTGGTCAAGAACTTTATCAAGCAGCTCAACAAGCAGAAGAGGCTGCTAAAAAAGATGGTGAAAAAACCGAAGGCGGAGAGAAGAAAGATGAACCTAATGTCAAGGACGCGGAAGTTGAAGATGACAAAAAGGAAGAAGAAAAAGAGGAGGATAAAAAATAATTCAAAATTATTTTGGATTTCAGAAAGCGAGACTTTTGGGTCTCGTTTTTTGTTTAGAATCAATTTTTACAAGCTTTTTTTTAAAAAAATAAATCATCCCCGTTTTGGAAGTTTCCAAAACGGGGATAGACTCAATTTGTCAAGAGCGTAGATCTTTTTTCTGTGTCTGGGATTTTAGGAAAAATCTCTAAATTAAATATTTTTGAAAGAGTTCCTTTTTGATTTAGAGTCTGGATTCGACTAAGGCAATCTAGTAATTCCCAGAAAAAAACTGTGTAAATAATTCTTGTCTTTGGGTCTAATTCTTGATAACGAGCCAAAGGACTCTGGTTAATTTCTTTGCTAATAATTTGAACAGAAGCCCAAATATTCTTTTCATTTTTCTTAATGAAAAGAATAATAGAATTATTATCCACGACAATTCGGTGTCCATTGACAGGGACATGACATGGCATAAAACTAAGTTTTTTTAAAAGTTCTTCTTTGCTCACTTTGCACCTCCCAATGCTTTATTTTTTTAATTTATTTAATAGTTATCTTTAAACTATCAATTAATAGTCATGAAGTCAAATTTATCTACGAAAGTAATTTTTTTTTAAAAAATATCTGTTTATCGCCTGTCTTACGTTGCTTTTCGAAGTGAATTTATTGAGATAAAAAATATCTTTTCTGTACAAAAATAACAAAAATGTTAAAATATAAATGTAAAGTAATTATAAAAAGTAATCTAGGATCGCTAACAAGAATTATTTCTATTGCAAAATTATAATTTTTGTTAAATTATCTTCAAATTTTCTCACATTAACTTTGGTTAGTGCTTCGAAAATTGTTCAAAAAATTTAACTAAAAATTCTATTTTTTCATAACGAAAAAATCCTTATTAGAAATCCTTCAAAAATATGGGAGCTACATTAATTGCCATTCTAGTGGTGGCGGGAGTTTTGATTTTATGGGGAATTGGTCTTTATAATGGACTAATTAAATTGAAAAATCGAGTTGACGAAGCTTGGTCAGATATCGACGTTCAACTAAAAAGGCGTTACGATTTAATTCCAAATTTAATTGAGACTGTTAAGGGATACGCCAAGCACGAGAAAGGAGTCCTGGAAAGTGTTACTGAAGCCAGGACTAGAGCGATGGGGGCGAGTGATCCTAAAGATCAAATTGAGGCTGAAAATATGCTTTCCGGTACTTTGAAATCATTGTTTGCGGTTTCAGAAAATTATCCTGATCTAAAAGCTAACGAAAATTTTTTAGAGTTGCAAAGAGAACTTTCTGATACGGAGAATAAGATTCAAGCTTCTAGAAGGTTTTATAACGGAAATGTGAGAGATTTTAATATTAAAATTCAGACTTTTCCCAATAATACGATTGCTGGAATTTTAAATTTCAAAGAACGAGATTTTTTTGAAGCCGGAGAAGAAGAGAAGAAGAATGTGAAAGTAAAATTCTAAATAACTAATTATATTCAGGTGACAATTTACAACCAGAAAGATAAAAATATTCGCCTGACCTGGTTCTACCTAATCGGTTTTTTAGTTTTTGTAATTATTATTGGTTGGGTTTTCTCTCAAGTTCTTGAAAATTCCTCAATCCTTTACGGTGCAGTTATTTTTGCTGTAGGGATGAATCTTGTGAGTTTTTGGTGGAGCGATAAAATTGTTTTGACTATGAATGGTGCTAAAGCAATTGAAAGAGAAAGCAATCGTAATATTTATAACTTAGTAGAAAATCTTTGTATTACTGCTGGTTTGCCAGTTCCTAAAATTTATATTATTGAAGATGTTTCGCCCAATGCTTTTGCAACTGGGCGAAATCCTGAAAATGCTGTAGTGGCTCTGACAACTGGATTAATTGAAATTTTAGATAAGCAAGAATTGGAGGGGGTGATTGCTCACGAACTTTCTCATATTGGTAATCGAGATATTTTATTGGGAACCGTGGTGACAGTTTTGGTTGGTTTTATAGCCATATTATCAGATTGGTTCTTTAGAATAAGTTTTTTTGGAGGCTTGAAAAATGATAACAATAAAGAAAGCGGACAACTTCAATTGGTAATAACTATTTTAGCAATAGTTTTGGCTATTTTAGCTCCGATTGGAGCGATACTAATGCAATTGGCGATTTCTCGTAAAAGAGAATATTTAGCTGATGCTGATGGCGCTTTGTTAACTCGTTATCCAGAGGGTTTAGCTAGCGCTTTGGAAAAATTATCAGGATCTCCAGCTAGCCTTAAGAAAGCTAACAAAGCAATGGCGCATATGTATATTGTGAATCCGTTGAAAGGTAAAATGGCTAAAGGGCTGACCGCAAAATTATTTATGACTCATCCGCCAATTAAAGAAAGAATCGCAAAATTAAAAGGAATGGATAAGTAAGATTTTTAATTTTAAATATATAATAAATAAAAAAATATTATGGTAGAGAAAAAGAAAAAAACTGTTTCAAAAACAGAAGTTAAAAAAACTTCTACTGAAAAAAGAGATATTCAAGAAAATAAGACAATTGCGATGTTGAGTTATTTGGGAATTTTATTTATTATTCCCATGTTGTTAAAACCGAAGAGTGAATTCGTCAAATTTCATGTCAAGCAAGGGATAGTTTTAACAATCGGATGGGTGATTGGAATGGTCTTGTACCCGATATTTGGTTTGGGATTCTTCGTTCATATCGCTATTGTAATTTTTTCCATAATGGGAATTATTAATGTTTCAGAGGGGAAGATGAAGGATTTACCAATTGTTTCTGATTTAGCGCAAAAACTGAATTTTTAATGAAAAAATAAAAATAAAAAAAAGAATATATGAGGAGGACTAAAATTATTGCTACGATTGGACCGACTTCAGAAAAAATCGAAGTTTTAAGTGCTATGATGAAAGCTGGATTGGATGTTTGTCGATTAAATTTTTCGCATGGTGATCATCGTTGGCATCAAAATGCCATTAAAAAAATTAGAAAGGCTTCGGAAATTTCTAAAAAAAGAGTTGGTATAATGGCTGATGTTCAGGGACCAAGAATTAGAATTGTCAACACCAAAAATATTAAAATTAAAAAAGACGAGCTAGTTTTGGTGGCCGATGAACATTGTCAGGCGACCTATGGACAGAAAAAAGAAATTACTTTGGATTGGTTGGGATTTCATAATTTTATAAAAGTTGGGGATAAAATTTTTATCGAAGATGGTTTTATCGAACTGCAAGTGACAAAATTAAAGAAAGATGCTTGTATCGCTAAAGTAATTTTTGATGGGGTAGTCAAAGAAAATAAAGGAGTTAATATTCCTAGTATTTCTTCTCACATGGGATTTCTGACTGAAAAAGATTTTCAAGATTTAGAATTTGTTATCCCGATGGGTGTTGATTTTTTAGCAGTTTCTTTTGTGGCTAGTCAACGCCAATTGATAAATTTAAGAAAAATTATTAATCAAATTTTGCAAAAAGAAAAAAAACTTTATCGTTCTAAAAATATTCATCGATCTAAGAAAAATTCTGATTTGCCTTATCCTTGGATAATTTCAAAAATTGAGAAGAAAGAGGCTGTCCGGAATATTGATGGAATTATTGAGGAATCAGATGCAATTATGGTGGCCAGGGGTGATTTAGCGATTGAGTTGCCTCAAGAGGATGTGATTATAACTCAAAAAATGATTATTGAGAAATGTATTAAAGCTCGTAAGCCAGTGATCGTGGCTACTCAAATGATGGCCTCAATGGAAGAGAAAGCTCGTCCAACCAGGGCGGAAATTTCTGATGTTACTAATGCCGTAGTTGACGGTGCAGATGCTATCATGTTTAGCGCAGAAACCACTGTCGGAGCTTTTCCAATCAGGGTAATTGAAACTGCTGATAAAATTATTAAAAAAACTGAAGAATCCTCTTTTAATGATCGTCCTATGAAAAGAATTGGAAAATTTACTCGCGCTATTTTAAAAATGAGAGGAACCGCTAGTAGCTCTAAAATTCGTAAAGTGGAAGTAGAGAGTCTGCAAGAAGCTTTGGGATTAGCCACTTTACGCCAAGAAGATTTTGTAATTAAACTAAAAACTTTTAATAAGAATTACAAGAAAAAAGGATGTTTGATTTGGGGAACGGAGTAGTCCAATTGGTAATGATCAATTAATAATAAATAATAAAAACATCCGAAAGGGTGTTTTTGATGCAAAATAGAATGAAGAGATATTTTCCGCCTCGGCAAGCGACGCGAGATGGGCAAATACCTTTTTGATATCCGTGGAGATAGGGGGATTCACCCGATGCTTCGTTTGCGAGCATTGTCGTGCCCTTTGGGTGAAACTCCTGTCTGCCGGCAGGCAGGTCTCATCCCTTTTCATCAACCAAAACAAAAACAGGCATTGAGCCTGTTTTGGTTTTGATGTGCGGAGAGTGTGGGATAGCTTTGAAACTTTTATATTTGATAAAATTTAACATTCTTTATTGACTTCCATTTATTTTCTTATTAGCATAATAAATGAAACTTGGTGACGAAATAGGTGAGCATTTTTCACCGGCCCGGCTTTGTCTTTAAGACATTGAACGGCGGCCGTAACTATCACGGTCCTGAAACGCACCAACTTCTACGCCGCTTGGTTGCAATCAACAAGCGGCGTTTTATTTAAGAAAGCATTGCGGAGAGAGGGGGATTCGAACCCCCGGTACGCATAACGCACACACGCTTTCCAAGCGTGCCCCTTAAACCACTCGGACATCTCTCCATAAGTAAAAAGATAGCGCCTTTTCTCTTGATTGTAAAGAAAATTGAATAGATTAAATATTTAATGTTATAATAATAGGAACTAGTCTTAATTAAAATAAATTCTTTTGTCATAAAATATAACTATATGATTCCGATAGAATTTTTGAGACAATTTCGTTTGGATGGATATGCGATTTTTGATTTTGGGGCGGCATTTTTGGGGATGTATTTATTAGCACCGTGGTTATCGAAAGGTTTTGTTAAAATTGGAATCGACATACCCAAAATAAATTGGTTATTTTTAACTTTTCCGATTGGAATTGGAATTCATTTAATTGTCGGAAATTTAACTCCAATGACTAGAGATTTTATTGATTTTGATGGTCACTATTTTTTAAAAATTTTAATTTTAATTTTATTAATTTTAGGGTTGAAGGGAATTAAAAAAGTAATTTAGTTTTTATGACCAAATTTATATTACATGGAGGAATGACGAGTGTGCAAAATGAAAGTAATAAAAAATTTCATCAAGAGGTTGCCAGAGATTTACCAAAACCCCCAAAAATTTTGATTTGTCTTTTTTCTATTGATGAGGAGCGTTGGGAAGAAGAACATAAATGGGCGCAGAAAAATTTTGTGGATAATTTAGAGCGAGATGATTTGGAATTTCAATTAGCCGACAAGGATAAATTTATGGAGCAATTGAAATGGGCAAATGCAGTTCATTTTCGAGGAGGAGATACCTTAAAAATATTAGAAGCTTTAAGAAAATATCCAGAATTTAAAAATAATCTAGACAGAAAAACCATTTCGGGTTCTTCAGCGGGAGCTCTTTTTTTGGTAGAAAACTTTTATGATCAAGATTATAATGAAATAATTAAAGGGCTGAAAATTATTTCAATTAATTTAATAACTCATTATCAGTCAGAAATTTATAGTCCTGTTCCTGCAGAAATTTTCGAAAAATTAAGAAATGATAAAAATCGAGAATTAGTTCTATTAAAAGAATGCGAATATAAAGTTTGTAAAATTTGATTTAAAGACGATATAGATATTGACATTTCTATCTTAATAGTGTATACTAGAAAACTTATTAGCAACTTGAAATTTATAATAAAAAAAGGGAGGAAGAAACTATGAAAAAAACAATTTTTTTCGTTATCTCGTTGTTTATGATAATTGTCGGTATTTTTTTTCTAAGCGGATGTAAAAGTTTCAAAACTGTTAAAGAAATACCTACTGATAGTGACGTTTCGGACATCATCTCTGGCGGTGATTTTAAAAAGGCTGAAAAAATATTGGCTCTTGGTAATACATCTAGAATGAAAACCTTAACCGGTCACTCATTCTTGATGCCAGGCGGATATGCTGGAAAGAGGGAGTCAATTGAAGTTAACAGTCTTACTGATATCGATAATTGGTTGAGAGACTTTCAGAATAGCAGTTATTTTGAGGGCTACGTTCCTTTGCGGTCAGGGAAAATAGCTGTTGCTTATTTAGAGAAGAGTTCTCATGAGGCAAAAATTTTGAAAGTTGTCTATAATATAAATAATCATATCCGGGAGATGATGATTATCTATGTCGAAGATTTTAACTTGGCAATAATCTTAGTTCCTGGCTCGGATTATTGCAATAAACATGGGCTGATAGCAGCCCTTTGTTTAAAAACTTTATCTTGATAAAGGAGTCAAGCTGTGATTAATGCTGAATTCAAAAAGGCTTTCGTTTTAAATATTCGAAAGCCTTTTTATTATGCTTCTTATTTATTATTTTTCTGTATTGTATTTAATGTCGTTAATAGTTTCGGCGGCGCTATTTCCGGCAGTATATCCAGTAGTCCAGCAAATTTGAAGATTGTAACCACCAGAAGGACCGTCTAAGTCCAAAATTTCTCCAGCGAAATAGAGATTATTAATCAGTTTTGATTTCATGGTTTTTTGATCAACTTCGCCTAGTTCAATTCCACCAGAAGTGATGATAGCATTATCAAAACCTACTAAATCATCAACGTTTAAAACTATATTTTTCAGTAAAGAAACAAATCGTTTACGATCTTCTTTGGAAATTTCCCCAACTTTTTTTTCAGGATCAATTTTAGAAATTTCAATCATAGTTGAAATCATTTTTTGGGGAAGTAAATCATCCAAGGCATTAATAAATTTTCGACCTTGGTATTTTTGAAAATCTTTTTGAACTCGTTGGTCTAATTCTTTCAATTCCAAAGCCGGTTTCAAATCGATAGAAATTTTTACTCGGCCTTTTTTCAATAGTGTTCCAACTTCCTTGCTAACATCTAAAATGATTGGACCGCTAAGGCCAAAATGAGTGAATAGCATTTCGCCAAAACGCTCTGTCTGTTTTTTGTTATTTTGAAAAACACTCAATTTAACATTTTTTAAAGAAACTCCTTGAAGTTGCCGGGCCCATTTATTGATAGTTTTTATTGGGGTTAGAGCAGGAATAGGTTTTACGATTTTATGACCAAAGTTTTTAGCCCATTGATAACCATTGCCAGTGGAGCCAGTGGTCGGATAAGATTTTCCTCCAGTGCAAAAAATGAATTGATTGGCAGTTATTTCCCTTTTTCTAGTAATAATTTTTTTAATAACGTTGCCTTTAGTTTCAAAAGATAGAGGTTTAGTTTTCCTCATCAAAACTACTCCGTTTTGGATAAGTTTTCTTTTTAAAACGGAAATAACTTCTTCGGCACTATCAGATTGAGGGAAGACTCGGCCACCTCGTTCGGTTTTTAAAGCTATCCCAGATTTTTCAAAAAATTCTTTAGTTTTTTCAACATTAAATTTATGAAAAGCTGAAAATAAAAATCGTCCTTTTTTCCCAAGAGCATCAATTAGCGTTTCTTTGGTAAAATTTTCTTGAGTGATATTGCAACGACCTTTGCCGGTCATGGCAACTTTTTGACCAAGTTCTTCATTCTTGTCAAGCAAGACAACTTGAGCTCCTTGTTCAGAGGCCCAAAAAGCCGTCATCATACCAGCAGCGCCTCCACCGATAATGGCGATATCAAAAGAATGTTGCTCCTTACCTTTATTCATAAAAAAGATTATTTGATAACAATTCCATGTATGATACAATAATTTTAAGATTTAAGCAAGAAGCAGTGAGTTTTTAAAGTCAAAAGTTCATAAAGTTTTTAAAAGTGGGTTCTATTTTAAATAATTCTAATTTTCCTAATTTATGAGTGAAAAAGAAAGACCAAAGATTGGATTGGGAGTTTGCATCTTAAGAGACAATAAAGTTTTATTTGGGAAAAGAAAAAATTCTCATGGTGAGGGGAGTTGGTGTTTTCCCGGTGGTCATTTAGATTTTAACGAAACTTGGGAGGAGTGTGCTAGACGAGAAACGATAGAAGAAACCGGTTTGGAAATTAAAAATTTAAGATTTGCTACGGCTACTAATGATTTTTTTGTTAAAGAAAATAAGCATTATATTACGATAATAATGCTGGCTGATTATGTTTCCGGAGAATCGCAGCTCATGGAGCCAGATAAATGTGAGAAGTGGGAGTGGTTTGAATATAGCAAACAACCAAGTCCGCTTTTTATCCCTCAACAAAATTTGAATAAACAAAATTTTAATCCTTTTGATGAAAAATTTTTAAATAATAATTAAATAAAATGAAAAAGAAATTAATATTTTTAGATACGGAAACAACGGGGAATGATTTGGAAAAAGATCGGCTTTGTCAAGTGGCTTATAGAAAAAGATCCGTTTTCGCCAAGGCTACGGCGGATGAAGGAAAAATTGAAGTCAAGAATTTCAAACCACCTATCCCTATTTCTGTCAAAGCGATGAGCATTACTCATATTACCAATAAAACAGTAGAGAAGGAGGAGGCTTTTCAAGGGAGTAAATTTGCCAAAAACTTGGAAAAGATTTTGCCGGATAATATTTTAGTGGCTCACAATGCTAAATTTGATATTGCGATGTTAAGCAACGAGGATTTAAAAACCTCTCAATCTATTTGTACTTTGCGATTAGCTCGTTATTTAGATTCTGAACAAGAAATTCCTGAATATAATCTGCAATTTCTACGATATTATTATGAAGTTGACGTTGAAGTCGCCCCTCATAGCGCTGAAGGCGATGTGATAGTCCTGGAAGCGATTTTTAATCATTTATTAAAGGTTGCTAAAGAAAAAGCACCAAAGGCCTCAGAAGAAGAAATCATCGGTCGGATGATTGATATTTCATCTAATCCAGTCCTAATTAAAAAATTTCCTTTTGGGAAATATACTGGAGAGAGAGTTGAGGATATTGTGCAAAAAGATCGACAGTACTTAAATTGGTTGAAAAAAACAAAAGAGGAAGAGGGAACGGACGAGGATTGGATATTTACCTTAAAACACTATTTAAAATAAGATTGGCAAAACTTTCAAATTTGGCACACTTCTTTGTCAGGTTTTCCTTTGCCGCGGCGAATCGAATCTTCCTCAAATTACATACAGATTCAGAAGTTTTTTAAATTAATTTAATATTTGTGATTATCTTGTTTTTTAAATCGGTAAGTTAATCCCAAGTTTTTTTAGAAGAAAATCATAAAGTACCAGAGAGATTGCTATTAGAAAAATCATGGTAATCAATTGGTGATTAAGTTTGTGTTTTTGGTAAATTTTTCTTTCTCTATGTTGAACTTTGTCTAAAAGTTCATCGCCAAATTTAATAGAGACAAAAGTTCCGATTAGAGAAATCAAAATAATACTCCAAAAAGGAAGAGGATTTTCTAGGATATGCTTAAAAAGTTTGAGCAACTTTGTTTTTTCGTAAATATTAGGATTGAAGAAAAAGACGTAAATATTAAGACTGATAGCAAGTAGCCAAACTAAGCCTTCTGCTATAAGCATTTTTAAATTTGTAATTAAACGTAAGGGGAAGTCAATTAAAAAACCAGCATCGGCTACTGGAGTGCACAGTACAAAAAATGACCAAGTTAAGATAGAAACCATGAATCCTTGTTGAACTCCATATTTTTTGGCTATAAACAAAAAGTAAATAATAAAAACAGAAAGGACTAAAGAAAATTTAAACAAAACATGACTTTTGGTTTCGTGTTTTAATAAATCACCAGTTTTTATTTTAACTGAGTATAATCGTCTGAACATAATATTTCCAGTTTTATTTTTTGTTATTAGAATTAAGAGTAAAAATACTTTCCATAATTATAACATTAAAAGAATATTAAATAAATTTTTGCAGATTATTTTAGAAAATGATATTATAAATTATTAAGAGATTAACATTCATGGTATATTTATTAAATGGAGTTGATTTATTTATGAAAAATTATGAAACAAGATTATCTAAAATCAGAAAGTCGAGAAGCTATAAAGAAAGCGGTTAATTTTGGTGCAGAAAATCGGCGGAAATTTTTTGCAAGTAAAGATATTGATGAAAATCAGTATAAAGACAAAATGACTGAAATTCGGCAGAAGCCTTTTGCGGATTTTGAGAAAAATCTAAGATTAGCTAAACAGAATTTTGAAAAAAGAGGGTTTCAAGTTTATGAAGTGAGAGACGATAAGGATGCTCGAAAAATTTTAGAGAAAATAATTGGGGAAAATAAAAAGATAATTTCCTCTAAAACTAATACTGGGAGGGAAATTGAGATTAAAAAAGTTTTTGAAAAACATGATTGGAGCGAGACTGATCTAGGAGATTTTATTGTGAAAATGTTCAAAGAAACAGACGAGCATTTTGTTTTGCCGTCTATTCATATAACAGCAAAAATGATTGCTAAAAAAATTAAGCAAACATACAAAGATGATATTAGAATTGATCCAGAAAAATTAACTCATTATTTATGCCAGAAAATTCGAGAGAAGATTTTGGAAGCCGAGATTGGAGTAACTGGGGCTAATTTTTTTACAGAAGAAGGTCAAGTAGTTTTACTAGAGAATGAGGGTAACATTTCTTTGGTTTCTCGTTTACCAAAAAAACACATTGTTCTTTGCGGAATTGATAAAATTACCGAATCAGTTGAAGATGCTGTGAAGCTTTGTCAAACAGCCGCTCTTTTTGGAACTGGTCAAGATATTACTCAATATATTTCAATTATTTCTGGACCCTCCAAAACAGCCGATATTGAAAATCAACTAGTGTTGGGAGCTCAAGGTGCTCACGAAGTCCATGTAATTTTAGTTGATAATGGAAGACGAGAAATGATTAAAAAAGGATTCGGTGATATTTTACATTGTATTAATTGTGGAGCTTGCATTAATTTTTGTCCGGTTTATAACCAAAAAGGAAGTCATTACGGAAATGATGGTTATATCGGATCTAAAGGAATTATCTTTGAAGCGGTGCAAAAAGGTCTCAAAAAAGCTAAAAAAAGTGGTAGTCATGACTGTATTATTTGTTATTCTTGTTCTGAAAATTGTCCGATGAAAATAGGACTAGCTCGAATGGTAAAGCAAATTAGAGTCGAACAAGAAAAAAATGGAATCCAAAGTTCGAATAATAAAGAAATGTTGAAAAAAATAGAAAAGAAGGGCAATCCTTTTGGCGGAAAGAGCGACGGAAAAATTCCTGATAAATTATATTGTTGTTAAAAATAAAAATCTCTCCCTTAAGGGAAAGATTCTTGTGGTAAAAAATAGTGAAGTCTAGTATTTATTAGAACCAATCAATAACATTAAAGTGATTAGCCCTAGTATGCCTGTTACTATACCATAAATAATTGCTTGAGGACCAGTTAAAAGTTCAATTCGGCGGAAATCCATAATGGAAAAAATTGAAAAAAACAGAGGTATTAATAAAATTGGAGCAAAAACCTGATAAACGGGAACATCTTTTTCATTAGCCCTAACAGCCAAAGGAACAAAAATTAAAGCGATTAGCACTGTTGTTAAAAGCCAAAGTAAGGACTCGAAAATTCGCCCGTTGATTAAATTTCCCATAGATAAGGCTAAAGACAAAGTTGGGAATATATAGAAAAATTTTCGCATCGTATTTTATTTTAATTTGTTGTTTCTATAATTTAGTATATCAAATTAAAAAAGATTATCAACATAGTAAGAAAAAATAACCTTGAGGATACAGTTGTGAAACTGTTTTTAATGTGATATTTTATTAGTAACTGTCTTTTTAATAAATAAGTAAAATTTTATAAATTATGGTGAAATTTTAAATAGTTTCTTGGTGTTGAATAGGAGAATATTAATAAACGCAATATGAAAATCAAGAAAAAAATCAATTGGGAAAAAATAATTAAAGATGAAATTTTTATAGGTAGGTTGAGATTAGGAGCGTTATTTGTGCTAGGATTTTTAATTGGAGTAATGTTTAAATCACAAGCTTTACGAACAATTGTTTCTGGATATGATGATCAGAAAATTTTGAAAAGTGATGAAATCCAAATTAAACAAGAGGTTTTTAAATCAAATAACGAAAATGAATATTAATATTAATTAAAACCTTATTTTTAAACCAAATTGAAATGGCTAAAAAAAATAAAAATAAGGAGGGAAAGACAAAGTTTGTTGAAAAGATGATCAAAAAGATTCGTCAAAAGAAAATTAGAGCAAAAGTTCAGAAAAAGAGTCAAATTAGAAAAGTTAAAATTACTTCTAGCCAGAAAACGGTCAAGAAGTCTCGAAGAGGGATGACTTTGCGAGATATTGAAAATAAAAAAAAGGAGAATAGCAAAATTCAGAATTTAATTTCTGCCATTGTTCTTATCTTGGGACTTTTTGTGGGGAGTTTATTCGTGGATGTAATGCAAATTGTTACCAAGAATGGTTATTCTGAAAGATCTTTACGAACAGCTGATGTGTTTGAGTTAGGCGATAAAACTTGGGTGGCCTATAAAGAACCTGCTATTAAAGTTGATATTTTGATTGCTGATAACGAAGAAGAATGTATAGCTTGTAACGCTGATGATATTTTAGTTTGGATGAAGAAATTTATTCCTACTATGGCTATTAATAAAGTTTCTGAATCTTCAGAAGAAGGAAAAAAATTAATTAAAAATTATGAATTAAAAAGTATCCCTTCTTTTGTTTTTGACAAAAAGATTCAAGAAGCCAATTTTTTCCAGGAAGATCAGGTTCAAGAAATTTTTAATCAAAAAGATAACAAGTTTGTCTTGAACGCTACCGCCTTAGGAATTCCAGTAGGGAAATATTTAGAAATTCCTACCGAAAAAGATGGAGATATTATTATTGGAAATAAAAGCGCTCAAGTAAAAATTATAACCTTTTTTGATTTTCAATGTTCTTATTCTAAAATTTTTTATGAAGCAGCTAAACAGGCTCGAAATGAATTTACTGGAGATCAGTTAGCGCTGGTTTACAAAAATTTTCCTCTAGATTTGCAGGGACAAGCTATTAGTGCGGCTTTGGCTGGACAGTGTGCTTATAAGCAAGGACGATTTGAAGAAATGGCTGATTTATTGTTTGCTAATCAAGAAAAATGGATTATTAGTAAAGATTTTAAAATTTTTGATCAATACGCTTTGCAGATAGGCTTAAATAAAATAGAATTTGATGAATGTAGTAGCGCTGAGACTAGCCGAGATTTAATTTTAGAATCCATTGAACAAGGAAACCAATTTGGAATTGCCGGAACACCAGCTTCATTCGTGGGAGAAGATTTTTTGAACGGAATTTTTCAAAAAGAAGATATTATTGAAATAGTTAAAGTACATTTAGAATAGAAAATTTGTAAAATAAAATAAAAATGAAAAAGATATTTGAAATTATAATTTATGGACGAGGCGGGCAAGGAGCTAAAACGACCGCTGAGATAATTGCCCAAGGGGCTTTGTTGGAAGACAAATACGTTCAAGCTTTTCCGGAATTTGGTCCAGAGAGAAGTGGCGCTCCAGTTCAAACTTTTGTTCGAATTTTTGATAAGCCCATAAAAACTCGAGAGCCGATTACCAACCCAGCTTGTTTCATGGTTTTGGATGAAACTCTGTTGGAGGTTTTTGAAGGTTTTGAAAATTTAAGTAAAGATTCGTTTTTAATAATAAATACTCGGAAAACTAAGGAGGAAATTTCAGCTTTGATTCCCTTCAAGGGTAATCTGGTCATTGTTGATGCTTCGGGTCTTTCAACTAAAATAGTAGGAGAAAATAGGCCCAACACCGTTATCCTAGGAAAATTTTCAGTAGTTACTAAGGCGGTTAAATTGGAAAATTTAGTTAAAGTTTTTCGTAGTAAATACGGAGAGAAGATTGGTTTAGAAAAAACTAATAAAAATATTAATGCTATCAGGGCAGCTTATGAAGAATAATAATGATAAAAAAGGACAAGAATTAGGGGGAGTAATTGAAAATGATGAAAAAAATTATCCACCTACTGGTGAGTGGTCTCAAGTGGCGCCAGAAATTAGTGACAAATGTATCGCTTGTGGTTTATGTGTAAAATTTTGTCCAGAAGATGCAATAAGAATAAAAAAAGTGGACGGTAAAAATAAATCTGTGGTGGATTATAAATATTGCAAAGGTTGTGGTTTGTGCGCTGAAATCTGTCCAATTAAAGCCATAAAAATGATAAATAAGGATACGAAATAACCCATAAAGATTTATAGATGAACTCAACTAATTTTTTAGTGATAGATTTTGATAGTACTTTTGTAAAATTAGAAGCTTTAGAGGAGATAGCTCGAGAGGCTTTAAAAGACAATCCCAATAAAAATGAAATTCAAGAAAAAATTGAAGAAATTACTAAAAAAGGAATGAGAGGCGAGATTTCCTTTGCTGAATCTTTAAGAAGTCGATTAAAACTTTTTTCAGCTAGTCGCGAAGAAGTGGAGAAAGTAGCTCAAAAAATGAGAGAAAATATTTCAGATTCTTTTTTGGAGAATAAAGATTTTTTAGAGAAAAACAATAAGCAAATTTTTGTAATATCAGGCGGTTTCAAGCAATGTATTTTTCTAGTTTCGGATTATTTCAAAATTCCTCGAGAAAATATTTTAGCCAATGAATTCGTGTTCGATAATCAGGGAATGGTTTCTGGAATTAACGAGGGCGGTTTTATGACTAAAGCTTACGGAAAAGTTAAGCAAATGGAAGCCTTGGACCTTAAAGGAATGATTTTTGCAGTTGGGGATGGTTGGACTGATTATGAGATCAAAAGAGAAGAAGAAGCCGATTATTTTTTAGCTTATACCGAAAATGTGTCTCGAAAAAATGTAATAGATTTAGCTGATAAAAAAGTTGAAAATTTTGGTGAGGTAATTAAATTTATAGAAAATACAGATGATAAGCAAAAATAAAAAAGTAGCTTTGACTGGCGGATTTGCTGTCGGAGAAGCGATTAATCAAATCAATCCAGACGTGATGGCGGTTTATCCGATTACTCCCCAAACTCCGATAGTGGAATATTTTTCCAAGAAAGTAGTCGATGGAAAAGCTGATACCGAAATGATTCAGGTTGAATCAGAGCATAGCGCTATGAGTGCTTGTATTGGAGCTTCGGCTTCAGGGGCGCGAACAATGACAGCTTCGGCTTCTCAGGGAATTATGTATATGATGGAAGTTTTACCAGTGGCTTCCGCGATGCGGTTGCCAATTGTAATGGCAGTAGCTAATCGAGCCATTTCTGGTCCTCTAAATATTCACTGCGATCATTCGGATGCTATGGCAATGAGAGATACTGGTTGGATTCAAATTTTTTCGGAAAATGCTCAAGAGGCTTATGATAATACTTTTATCGCTCTAAAATTAGCCGAAAAAGTTTTATTGCCAGCCATAATCAACTTGGATGGTTTCATTCTTTCTCATAGCGTAGAGAATTTAGAACTTTTGAACGATGGTATAGTTTATAAATTTATTGGAGAATATAAACCTAAAAAAAGTCTTTTGGATTTTGATAAGCCTAAAACTTTTGGTTCAATTGCTTTGCCTGATAGTTATTTTGAATTTAGGAAGCAAATTTACGATGCAATGGAAGAGGCAGGGAAAAAATTCAATGAAGTCGTCAAAGATTTTGGAAAAATATCTGGGCGAAAATATGAACAAATTGAAACTTATAAAATAAAAGACGCTAATATAGTTATGGTAGCAATGGGATCAACTTGTGGAACAATTTCTAGCGTAGTTGATAAAATGCGAGCAGAAGGAAAAAAAGTGGGATTATTAAAGATTAGACTATTCCGACCTTTCCCTCGCAAAGAAGTTCAAAAAGCCTTGAAAGGAATTAAACGGGTAGTTGTGATGGATCGGAATATGGCTTTTGGAACAGGGCAGGTTTTGGTAGGTGAGGTTCAAAAATCCACCGGAAAAGAACCTGAAAGTGTAGTTTACGGTTTGGGAGGGAGGGATATTTTTGAAAAAGATATTGAAGGTATATTCAATAAAAAAAGGAAGGAAATATATTTTATGATGTGATTTTGAATTAAATAATTTGAAAATAAGCACCAAATTTAAAATTACAAATAACAAATAAGCACCAAATAACAATATTTTAAATTCAAAACATTCTCGAAGCTAGTTTTTGAGCATCGAGATTTTGAAAATTGTAATTTATTTGGAATTTGAAATTTTGGATTTAGAATTTATTGATATTTTTTAAATAACAATTTATATATGCTTAAAGAAAAAGAACAAAAATTTACTACTTCTGGAACTTGTGCTGGTTGTCCAATCGGGATAATTGCTCGAACAGTTTTGAATGGAACTGATAATCCAATCGTCGTGACTAATGCTACCGGTTGCATGGAAGTGACTACCACAATTTATCCGAATACTTCTTGGAAAGTTCCCTATATTCATAGTGTTTTTGGAAATGCTGGAGCGACGGTTTCGGGAGCGGAAACGGCCTACAGAGCTTTACTTAAACGCAAAAAAATCAAAACAAAAAAACCAGTTAAATTTGTGGCTTTTGGTGGAGATGGCGGGACTTATGATATTGGATTGCAAGCTTTGTCGGGAGCCTTGGAACGACAACACGATTTTCTTTATGTTTGTTATGATAATGGAGCTTATATGAACACTGGAAATCAGAGAAGCGGAGCTACGCCCTTTGGCGCTTCAACCGAAACCACCCCAGCTGGCAAAGAATCTTTTGGAAAAGAAGTAGCTCGAAAAGATTTAATGGCGATTGTAGCCGCTCATCATATTAAATACGCGGCGACTGCCAATGTGGGGTTTATTGATGATTTTCAGGCCAAAGTTAAAAAAGCTTTTGCTACCAAAGGTCCTTCGTTCATTTTAGTTTTTTCACCTTGCCCTAATCAGTGGGTGCATGCTCCTTATAAAACTATCGAAATTGCCAAATTAGGAACAGAAACTAATTTTTGGCCACTTTACGAAATTATTGATGGAGAATACAAGATCAATTATAAGCCTCAAAAGAGAATTAAAATTGAAGAATTTATTCAAACTCAGGGGAGATTCAAGCACATTTTCAAGAGTAAGAATAAAAATGCTCTAATAAAGGACATCCAAAATAAAGTTGATGAGCAATGGGAGAGGGTGGGGGATTTAGAGGAGACAAGAGTGAGAGTTTGAGGAAGTATAAATTAGAAATTAATCTTATGGATATTTTAATAATCGTATTTTTAATAGTTTTAATAATCCTTGCAGCTGGAGCAATTTTTGTATTGAATCAAAAGTTAACGGATTTGAAAAAAAGTCCGAACGAAGATAAATCGATGATGATGATGCAACAAAGAATGGGGCAAATGTCGGAAATTATGGATCATAAATTATCGGAAATAAATAAAATTACTAAAAACCAATTAAAAGACAGCAGTCAGGTGATGCAAGAGATGTCCAAGGGAATTTCTAAGGAAAGTCGAAGTTTATTTGAACAGATTAATTCTCAATTCAATGAGATGAGTAAACATTCCAACCGATCCATCAGAGAAGTAACTGAAAGATTAACCAAATTAGATGAGACCAATAAACAGGTGGTTAATTTTTCTTCTCAATTGAAAGACCTTCAGGATATTTTGAAAAATCCAAAACAACGGGGAGTTTTGGGCGAGTATTTCTTGGAGGAAACTTTGAAGAATGTTTTGCCACCCCATAATTTTCAAATGCAGTATCGATTTAAAAATGGGGAGGCAGTCGATGCGGTCATTTTTGTTAAAGACAAGATAATCCCAGTTGACTCTAAATTTTCTTTGGAAAAATATGAAAAACTTTTGAAATGTAAAAAAGAAGATCGACCAGGTCTGATAAAAGATTTCAATCAAGATTTGAAAAATCGGATTGATGAAACTTCCAAATACATTCGACCCAAAGAAAAGACCATGGATTTTGCTTTTATGTTTATCCCTTCTGAATCAATTTATTATGATTTGTTAATCAAAAGAGTAGGTTCAGCTCATCGAGATTTAGTTGAATACGCTTTCAAAGAAAAACACGTAGTAATTGTTTCCCCGACTTCTTTTTTGGCTTATCTTCAAACGGTTTTGCAGGGACTTCGGTCTCTTCAGATTGAAGAATCAGCAAAAAATATTCAAAAAAATGTGGAAAAATTGGGGCGTCATTTGAAAAGTTATGATGAATTTTTTGGGAAAGTTGGCAATTCTTTGTCGACTACTGTCAACCACTACAATCACGCTAGCAAGGAATTGACCAAAATAGATAAAGATGTTTTGCGAATTGCTGATAAAAAAATCATCGAAGCGGTGGACCGACCAATAATTGATCGACCTAAAGAAGATTAATATGCAGATAGACTATCTAGTTCATAAATCTTTCATTGGCTATGTTTTGATGGCAACAACTTCCAAAGGTTTTTGTTGGGTGGAAATAGGCAATTCTTCGAAAAAGCTGTTAGCAGATTTCAAAAAAGAATTTGTTACTGAAAATATTCAAAAGGTCGCTAGAGACCAAAACAAATATTTCAAAAAATTAATAGGCTATCTAGAGGGAAAAACTGAATGGGGAAAGTTGCCTTTTGATGTTGAAAGTACTGATTTTAAAATGAAAGTTTGGCGATACATGCAGAGCATTCCTGCTGGAGAAGTTCAGTTCTATAGTCAAATTGCTGAAGCAATTGGAAAGTCTAGGTCCTATCGAGCCGTAGCTAGTGCTTGCACGACTAATCCTGTTCCATTAGTCGTTCCGTGTCATCGTGTGATTCCACGTTCTGGAGGAATCGGTGAATTTGGACCAGGAAAAGAAAAAAAGAAAAAACTCTTGGATAAAGAGAAATTATAGTTTATACTGGGTTTTACAGTAATCCCTAAATATATGGCTGACGCTGTTGATCAAGTCAAGGAGCGGTTAAATGTCTCGGAGTTAATTGGAGAATATTTAAAGTTGGAAAAATCTGGTACAAACTATAAGGCTTTGTGTCCATTCCATAATGAAAAAACCCCTTCCTTTATGGTTAATGCTGAGAGAAATTTTTGGTATTGTTTTGGTTGTCAAAAGGGTGGCGACATCTTTTCTTTTTTAATGGAGATTGAGGGATTGGAATTTAGAGAAGCTCTGGAGAGATTGGCAGAACGAACTGGTGTTGATTTACCAAAGTTTCAAAAAATTGATCCTAAAGAAAAAAATCAGAAACAAAAAATTTATGAGATTTTAGAATTATCTAGTAAATTTTATCAATATCAATTTGATAAATCTAATAAGGCCAAATCAATTAGAAAATATTTGACTGACCGAGCAATTAAAACTGCTCAATTTAAAAATTTTAGAATTGGTTTTGCTCCGGACGGGTGGAGCAATTTATTAAATTTTCTTTTAAGTCGAAAGCATAATTTAGCTGACATTGCTCATTCTGGTTTGATGGTCCAAAAAGATGGAACTTCAGGAGCATCCAAAGACGATTATTATGACCGGTTTCGAAATCGGATTATGTTTCCGGTGATTGATGTGGCTGATAGAGTGGTAGGTTATTCAGCTCGAGTAATGCCGGGCGGAGACGAAAAAAATGCTAAGTATATTAATACTTCCCAATCACCTATTTACGATAAAAGTCGCGTGATTTACGGCCTAAGCCAAGCCAAAATGGAAATAAAAAAACAGGATTTCGTAATAATAGTAGAAGGAAATTTGGATGTAGTGGCTTCTTTCAGCGCGGGAGTTAAAAATACCGTGGCAGTTTCGGGGACGGCTTTAACTATCGATCAAATTAATATTTTGAAGAGATATACGAGAAATTTTAAACTTTGTTTTGATATGGATGAAGCGGGACAAAAAGCGGCGACAAAAAGTGTTCAGCTTTGTTTGGTAGAAAATATCGACGCAGAAATCATCTTATTACCCAAGGGCTTCAAAGACGTAAATGATTTAGTAATTGAAGATATTCCAGCTTGGAAAAAGGCCATTAAAAATTCTCAACAAGTGATGGATTATTTTTTCTCATCTATTCTTGAAAAACAGGATAAAGAAAATCCTAAGGGCAAAAAAATCATTGCTCATAAATTATTAAATATTATTAAAGATATTTCTGATTTAATTGAGCAAAGTTATTGGATTCGAAAACTAGCAGATGTAATTGATGTTAAGGAGGATACGTTGACTGAAGTGCTAGAAGGGGTTAAAATAAAGGAAGATAAAGTGAATCAGAAAAAGCGAACAGCTTCGACTGATGAAATGATAAAAACTGATAAGCCAAAAATAATCCAATTACAAGAAAGAATCTTGGGGTTGGTTGTTTTGTATTCTAAGCAATTGGCAAAACAAATTAAAAATTTCGATTCTAATTTGCTAGATCAGGAATATCGAGATGTTTGGGGAAAAATTTTAAAAGGCGAAACTAAAAAAATTTCTGATAAATTAAATCGTTTTGAAGCTCAGGTTAATTATGATTATAACGCCGAAGGTCTAGAGGAAAATATTATTGAACCCATTTCTGATTGGCGGGAGGTTTGTGCAAAACTTCAACTATTTAGAAAAGAGGGGGAATTAGCTAATATCATTAAAGATATTAAAACAGCAGAGGAAAAAGATGACGAAAGTAGTTTGAATTTATTGATGGAAGAGTTTTCGAAAATTTCTAAAGAATTAGAAGAATTAAAAAAATAATATGGTAAAGAAAATTCAGTCGCCGAAGAGGCAACAAGTTACTAGTGTAAAAAAAACAAAAAAGAAGAAGATTAGTCAAAAACAAACTGACGTTAAAGTTCAGAAAAAGACTGGCGGATTCAAGAAAGTAGTTAAAAAGATGTTTAAAAAAACTGTCAAAGAAGTTGTTAAAAAACATCCTTTAGAGAAAAAACCAGAAAAACCGAAAATTTCTAAACGAAAAAAAGTGAAAAGCAAGGAGGCTAAATTTGAAAATCAAAAAATTGAGAGTTTGATTAAACGAGGACAACAGCGAGGGTTTGTGACTGAGGACGAAATTTTACACGAATTGGGTGATGTCGAAAAAAATATTGAGGACTTAGAAATTTTTTATGATGGAGCGGAAAAATATGGAGTAAAAATTCTTTCGTCCGAAGATGTTATTAAAGCTGAAATTGAAAAAGAAATTCAAGGCAAAGAAGATGAGAGGAAAGCTACTGCCAAAAAGAAGAAGGATCAGGCCAAAAAAGGCTATTCCAAAAAAGCCGCTGATAAAGCAGAAGCAGCTGCTACAATATTGGCCGAAGAAGCCGAAAGTCGTTCAAAAGAAACTGTGGATTTCAAAGACACTGATTCTATTCAAATGTATCTTAGAGAGATTGGCAAAGTAGCTTTATTAAACCAAGAAGAAGAAGTTTCTTTGGCTAGAGCTATTGAGAAAGGAGATCAAATGGCACGACAGAGATTAACTGAGGCCAATCTTAGATTAGTAGTTTCAATTGCCAAAAAATATGTTGGTAGAAGTCATAGCCTTTCTTTTTTGGATTTAATTCAAGAAGGGAATATTGGTCTTTTTAGGGCAGTGGAAAAATTTGATTATAGACGAGGTTACAAATTTTCAACTTACGCGACTTGGTGGATTAGGCAGGCGGTGACCCGAGCGATTGCAGATCAATCAAGAACAATTCGAATTCCAGTTCATATGGTAGAGACTATTAATAAATATATTCAAGTAGTTCGAGCTTTAGTTCAAGAGTTAGGAAGAGAACCTTTGCCGGAAGAAATCGCGGTGGAAATGAATTTAGATGTTAAAAAAGTTCGTCATATTATTAAGGTTTCTCAGGAGACTATTTCTCTGGAAACTTCTATTGGTGGAGATGATAGCGATAGTGTATTGAGTGATTTTGTAGAGGATACTGATTCAATCGCTCCCAGTCAAATTGCTTCCAGGACTTTGTTGAAAAAACATTTAAACGAAGTTTTAGAACAATTAACTTTGCGAGAACAAAAGATTTTGCGAATTCGATTTGGATTAGAAGACGGAATAATGCATACTTTAGAGGAAGTTGGTAATGAATTTGGTGTAACTCGAGAACGAATCCGACAGATTGAAGCCAAGGCGTTGGAAAAAATTAGGTTGATGAAAGGGATGGAAAAATTGAAAGACTACTAGAAAAATGTCAAAATCCAAATTATTCCAAATTAATTCCAAATGAAAACTAAAATCTAAATATCAAATAGTTTTGGATTTTAAGAATTTGTCATTTGAATTTGATTTGAGTAGTTTGGAATAATTTGAGCTTTGTAATTTATTTAAATTAAGAATTAATTTAACAAAATGGGATTTTTCAATTTTGGTAAAAAAAATGATGATGAACAATCTAAGAATCCAAAAGTGGATGGTATGATGGGTAAAATGGATGAAATGTTGGAAAAGGTTGATGATTCAAAGTTGTCTAGAAAAGAGCGTTGGGCTCTGAAAATTTTTAAGAAATTGCCTCAATCTAAACGAGAAGAAGCAATGCGGAAAATGATGAATCCGCAAAATATTTTGAAAGAGAAAGATAAAATTCTGAAACAATTAGACGAATCGGTTAAGTCCGGTCAAATGACCAAACAAGAGGCTGACCAGCTTAAAAATCAACTAGGGCTTAGGTAGCGGCTTACGAGTTTGTCAAATTTCTTTGTCAAATCCTCCGTTGCTTTTTGATGTACCATCAAGTACATCTCATACGCTACTCGGATTTTCCTTGAACTTTACTCAAACTCATAAACCTCAAATAGCCCCAAGAGTTTTAATCGTATTTTGTATATATGGATAAAAAAATAGAGAAATTATTTGTGGCGGTGAAGGCGTTTATTGTGAGGGAGGGGAAGGTTTTGATTTTGGAAGAAGCGCAGGATAAAGACACTGGGACAAACCCAGGAAAGTTTGATTTTTCAGGAGGAAAAATGGAGCGAGGAGAAAAACCAGAAGATTCTCTAATAAGAGAAGTTAAAGAAGAAACCAGATTCGAAATTGAAATTATAAAACCTTTTCATGTTACCGAATGGCAACCAGTTGTTCATGGCGAGCAGTGGCAAATTATTGGCATCTATTATGAATGTCGATTGAAAGACGACACCAGCGAAGTGAAATTAAGTCATGAGCATGATTCATTCAAATGGATCGAAATCGAAGACTATCTCAACCACAATCTCATGGACCAACCCCGTTCCGCCTTTGAGAAATATCTAGAAAGATAATTTAAAAGTTCAAAAAAGCCGCTGCAACGATTGGTGTTGTAACGGCTTTTTGGTTTTCTGGCGGGCCTTTTAGTCTTTTATTAGGATAAAAGGCGGGATTGTTTTTTCGTGGACCAGTTTTCTGGCCCAGAAAAGCATGCTATCGTAGGCAATTTTGAAGATTGCTTTTTGTAATTGAGGAACTTTTTTATAATCAGGATGTTTAGAATTGAAATCTTCTAGGCTGGCTTTACAGAGAGTCTCGGAATTAAAACTGCCACCTTTGTGAATTTGGCTGAGACGCCAGAGTAGTTCTTCAAATTCAACTTCAGCATCAATGCATAATTGACAACCGCCTTTATTGCACTTGTTTAAGATTTCTCCCATAATCTTTTCTCCTTATTCTGGTTGTTGTTGGCCGATTGACTCAATTCTCCAATTTCCGATGTGAAGTTTTTTTCCCTTGAAGTAAGCATCGATAACTTTTTTGAGAGTGTCTCTTTTGTCATCGGAAGCATCACTTTTCCATCTAAGGGTTATTGCAAATCTTACATTATCAAGAGGATTCCTACCTTTTATTATTTCGAAATTGGGTTCTATGAGCATGGCTCCGCAGTCATCAATTAACAAACTTAAATCGAAAGTATCAAGACAGAGCGAATCTATTTCTTTCTGAGCTTTTTTCCAGTCTGAAGCACCGAGAGAAAATATGCATTTGTGGATATGCAGGGCATCGAAAAGTGGATTTTTCAGATTGAAATCTGGGCGAAATTTTGCCATAATGAGGTTTTCAGCTAGAAATTTTCTGATCATACTTGATAGATTTGCGTTGAAAGTTGAATTACCAGCTACTCCTGGTTTAAAGACTCCCTTTATGTCAATCCCGACAGAAACTGATCCTTGACTGTTTTTCTTAAAAAAGTTCTTTTTTTTGAAGCCCATAGAATTTACGACGAGATTAGTTGTTTCTTCGATTTCTCTTTTCCAGCATTCAAATTTTTCTTTGAGCCAGGTATTGTGACCATCTTCAGTAGCCCCAGTCTCAAAAGTGACTAAAAAGGAAGTTTTTCGTGAAAGATCAATAAATTTTTTCCCGACGGTCGGGCAAACAAAATCCTTCAAGGTAAATTCGGTGATTTTTTTTGACATGATATCCTCCTATCTGTCTAAAAAATATTAAAATCAGAAGCGTGGGTCCTTCCCAGTTTTCTAATCAGTGAAAAGTACAACAAACATTTTCGATTTTATTGATTAAAATGTTTGCTAGATAGAATATCAAAAAAACAGTTAAATGTAAATAAAATCACTATTTTAATATATATTAAATTTTTAGGATGGTCTTGATAATACAGATGATTTGGGTTAGAATATTTTTTCAGTACTTTTACATCAATAGAATTATAAAGATTGACTTTAATATTTTTCAAGAATAGAGGGAGGCTTTTATGAAAACGTTTCAATTAACTGAAGATAGGATGTCGATAAGGCTCAAAGGTAGAGAGACAGTCGAAATAACAACTTTAGCATTGCATGGAGTCACGTTCAAGACTTTTGTGGGAGGTTTTTGCGAGCTCCGAAAATCAGCAGAAGCTTGGACCGAAAAATGTTTCTTGGGTGAATTTTCTCCAACAGAAGAACTGGTTTTTTATGAATCAGCGTTTTATGGAAAGCTTTTTGTAGAGAATCTGACCAAAGGGATGATATATATTTCGGTTTCTAAAAACGAAAAGACTCCGGTTATAATCCCTCCTCCAAGAATTATCGAAGGAGAGCTTTCGTCAAATTTTCCAAAAGAAAATAAATATCTTCAGGAAAATTTTTCTTTGAAACCAGGAGAGGCATCGCCAGGAATAGTTTTGAATTCACCAGGGTTTATTTTTAGCCTAGTGGTGCTTCAGGGCAAGGGAAAAATTTTTCCGGACTGTTGTTTTGAATTAGAAAGAGCTATTCTAGATGCAACAGGGAGGGAAGCGCTTGATACGAATTTCTTTAAACCGGATAAAGAGTATTTTGTTAGAAATGTTTATGTTGAAGGCGTTAAGCTGGATTTTGTTGTCTTTAAATCAAAAAAAATAGAAGAACAAAAAAGGAGTAATTAAAATGAAAGACGACGGTTATTTTAAATATCTTTTTCCTGAAGTTGTTTTTATTGATAGATTAGTATTGCAACCGGGAGAGGTTCGGGAAAAAATGATTTTTAATGGAATCGATTGGTTTGTATTGGCTGAAGTTCTGGGTGAATCCAAGGGAGAAATTAGCAAAACTGTGGGCGGGGAATGTTTTCAAGAAATAAGCTCAATCGAGCGTTTGGATGGAAGAGCTTTTCCTAGAAGTCACTCTTTTAATCTTTGGAATAAAAGTGATGAGCCTTTGGTTTTGATGGTTCTTAAATATAAAAGAACAAACAGGGGGTGAAAATGGCTAAAGAAAAAATTTATACTCATATGGCGATTCCAATTGCGTTGAAAAAACCTTTTGGAGAAATTAAGTGTCCAGCTAATGTTTTGAAGGCCGGTGATTGATATCCTTGTAATGCTTATTTAACGGGAGCTAACATGCAGACTATCAAAACCGATGTTTGTCCAAACGGGTGCAGAGCTTTTGTATGTCCTGAATGCGGAAGAAGATCTTTTTTCTGAAAGTATATTAAGAGACGGGGTTGTTGACAATATCGATAACCCTGTTTTTATTTTAAATAAGAGATATTTGGAGATTTTAAAGCCTGCCTGTTCGTCTTGATTCGACGAAAAAGGTCAGTAGGCAAGTCGGAAGCAGTTCTTAAATCCTAAATCTTCTTTTAAATTTTAATTTAAAAGAACTGTTAACAAATTGTGTATAACTCAACAGGATATGAAATTAAATGGTGTGTTCCGCCAAGGGCGGACGCAGTCGCGAATGTCATTAATAAGCCATTTTTTTGATTAGTTTTTAGGGAAAATTGGAAAAATGGAGAGAAATGTTTGACAAGGGTTGACTGGTGGTTTAAAATGGTATTGCGTGGTGAAAAGTGGGGAAAGAAAAATGAGGCTGTTGGGATTATGGGTTTTGTTTATACTTAAAGCTCATTTTATATAAAGGGATTATTTAGAGTAAATTTCGAATTTCGAATTTCGAATTTTGATTCAATTTTGAATGATTTAATTTTTTAATTTTAAAACTAAAATGGAGTTTTAAAAATTCATTCAAAATTAAAAATTAAAAATTCAAAATTTTGCAAACAAAAATAAATAGAAATCCATTGATAAAATAATAATTTGCAATTATGTTCATCGGAGAATACAAACATTCAATAGATAGCAAGAGACGGTTGGCGCTACCAGCCAAGTTTCGGGGTGATTTTAAAGGGAGAGTAGTAGTGACTCGGGGATTGGATCAATGTCTATTTGTTTATCCGATGAAAGAATGGGAAAAAATTGCTGAGAAATTAGGGAATATGCCAGTTGGAGAAAAGTCTACTCGAAGTTTTGTTCGTTTAATGTTAGCCGGAGCGATTGATTTGGATTTGGATTCTCAGGGCAGAATTGTGGTGCCGGATTATTTGAAAGATTATGCCAAATTGAAAAAAGCGGTGACAGTTGCCGGATTATTTAATCGATTGGAGCTTTGGGATGAAGGGGTTTGGGATAAATATAAGAGTGGGGCGGAGAAGGATCAAGACAAAATTGCGGAGCAGTTAGGACGATTAGGTATTTATTAAAAATAAATACTAAAATTTTGAATTTTGAATTCTGAATTTTGAATCAATTTCGAATTTTGAATGATTTAATTTTTAAATTAAAAATTCAGGCATTCAGTCATTGTAAATTGATTGCCCATCTCGCCGGAGGCTTGCCGAGGCGGAAAAATTGAAAATTAATTTTAATTTATGCATATAACAGTTTTGCTGGGGGAAACAGTGGAAGGATTGAATATAAAACCTGGAATGACCATAGTAGATGCAACTTTAGGTGGGGGAGGACATAGTCAGTTAGCAATGGAGAAGATTGGAGAAACGGGGACTTTGATTGGAATTGATTTAGATCAGATGGCGATTGACGAATTTAAAAAGAAAATAGGAGAAAATAAAAAAGGGCCGAAAGTTTATTTAATAAAGGACAATTTTATTAATATTCGGCAAATATTGAAAGATTTGAAAATTGACAAAGTAGATGGAATAATGGCTGATTTAGGTTGGCGATTAGACCAGGTGAAGAATAAGGAATACGGGATGAGCTTTCAGATTGATGCTCCTCTGGATATGCGATTAGGACAAGAAGGAACTAGAACGGCTTATCACATTGTCAACAGCTGGAAAGAAGAATCGTTGGTGGATATATTTTTCCGATATGGAGAGGAATCAAATTCTAGAAAAATTGCCAAGAGAATAGTGGAGCGACGTAAAGAAAAGAAGATTGAAACGACTAAAGAACTAGAGGAAATAGTAATTGGTAATGCTAAGGCTAGGAGGGGAATGAATCCAGCTACTAGAGTTTTTCAAGCCTTAAGGATTGCAGTGAATAATGAATTAGATAATCTGGAAGTTTTTTTAAAAGAATCAATTGGCGTTTTAAATAACGAAGGTCGATTAGCGGTAATAAGTTTTCATTCTCTCGAAGATCGATTGGTGAAACAGTTCTTTAGGGCAAATACAGGGGGATGTATTTGTCCCAAAGAACTTCCTGTCTGCGTTTGTAATCAGAAAAAAATATTAGAGATAATTACTCGAAAACCCATTCGACCATCAGAAGAAGAATTAAAAGAAAATACAAGATCTCGAAGCGCTAAGCTTCGGGTCGCCAAGAAGTTAGGGTAATTTAAAGAAAAAGGAATTTATGTCAAAAACAAATAAAAATAAAAAACAAAAAAATGAGTAAATCACTATTAGTTAAAAATTGCCAAACTTTTAGTACTCAACAGTCTAAAAGCAAGAAGTCCAGAAATATTTCGCAAATTTTTAATCTTAAATTAATATTTTCGAGTTTGTTTATGATGGTAGTAGTTTCTAGTCTGGGTTATATTTTTCAGATAAATCAATTAGCGACTATGGGGCAGGAGATTAACAGCAAAGAACAATTATTAGAAGAATTAAGAGATAAAAACGAGTCTTTGGAAATTCAGATAGCTCAGTTAAAATCTAGTTATCATTTTGAAAATGAAAGAGAAAGATTAAATTTAGTAAGCCCTGATCAGGTTAGTTTTGTCGAAATTGAAAAAAGCGATGAGATGGCGATGATGACTGAATAAATTAAGAAATTTAGAATTTCGAATTTAGAATTTTGATTCAATTTCAAATGATTTAATTTTAAAACTAAAACGGAGTTTTAAAAATTCAGACATTCAGATATTAAAAATTCATTCAAAATTCAAAATTAGAAATTAAGGAACAGTATCAATATAACGGTATTACTAGGGGGAAAGATGGATCGAATTCAAAACCTGGAATGATTTTAAAGAAATTCCTAAACGGGCAATTATCATGGTAAATAATAGTAAAACGAGAGAAAGTGATAACGACAATCGAGAAAAGATTTTTAGAAACAGGATAAACTTTCTTTCCGTCCTGCTTTTATTTTTATTTGGGGTAGTTTTTTTTAGATTATATGTTTTACAGATTAAAGGCTATGATCTTTATAAGGCCCAAGCCGATAATCAACACTTCTCTCTGTCGACTTTGGAGCCCAAAAGAGGCGGAATTTTTTTGAGTGAAGGAAGTGGTTTATTGCCAGTAGCTACTAATAGAGATATGTTTACTGTTTATGCAGTGCCTGATAATATTAAAAATGATGATGTGGAAGTTTTGTCCTATAAAGTGAGCGAAATTTTAGGGATGGAACGGGAAATTGTTTTTTTAAAATTATCAAAAAAGGATGACGTCTATGAGCCTTTAAAAAGAAAAATATCCGAAGAAGAAATTAAAAAAATAAAAGAATTAGATAATGACGGAATTCAACTAGAAAGTGAAAGTTGGCGTTATTATCCTAACAATTCTTTGGCATCTCAAGTAATTGGATTTGAGGGTTATAATGGAAAAAATGAAAGAGTTGGTTTATATGGAATTGAGAAATCTTATAATGATTTATTGTTAGGGAAGAAAGGTTGGCTAAAACAAGAAAAAGATGCGGGTAAACGATGGATTTCAATTGGAGAGCGATTATTAAGTCCAGCTCAAAATGGAAGTGATTTAATTTTATCAATTAATTATGCTATTCAATTTAAGGCAGAATTGACTTTGAAAAATGCGATTAAGAAACACGATGCCGATGGAGGTCGAATTATTATAATAGATCCTTACTCTGGCGATATTTTGGCCATGGCTCAAGAGCCGACTTTTGATCTGAATAGTTTTTCGGAAGTGGAAGATGCCAGTGTTTATATGAACTCAAATTTAGCTAATGTTTATGAATGTGGATCAGTTTTTAAAGCTTTTACAATGGCGGCTGGTTTGGACGCTGGAGTTATTGAAGTCAATGACACCTATATTGATACGGGTTCGGTTGAAATTTCTGGTTATACCATTAAAAACTCGGAAGAAAAAGTTTATGGTAAACAAACTATGACCGAAATAATAGAAAAATCTATTAATACTGGAGTTATTCATATTGAAAAAAAATTAGGCAATAATAAATTTTTAGAATATGTTGAGAAGTTTGGATTTGGAAAGAAAACGGGAATTGGATTATTTGGTGAAATGAATGGAAATATTTCTAATCTAAAAACCAATCGAGATATTGAATATTATACGGCTTCTTTTGGGCAAGGGATATCAGTTACTCCTCTTCAATTAGCTACTGCTTATGCGGCTTTAGCTAACGGGGGGGAATTAGTTAAGCCTAAAATCATTCAAGCTAGAATTGATTCTAACGGACAAAAAAGGGAAATTGAAAGGGAGGTAGTGAGAAAAGTTATTTCCAGAGATACTTCCAATAAAATTGATTTGATGTTAGAAAGTAATGTTGTTAATGGGCATGGTAAATTGGCTGGAGTTCCGGGCTATCGAGTAGCAGGAAAAACTGGAACGGCTCAAATTTCAGATAAAGAAAAAGGAGGCTATGTTGAGGGTGCAACCGTTGGTTCTTTTGCTGGCTTTGGACCGGTAGATAATGCTAAATTTGCCATGTTAGTGATAATCGATAATCCTAAAGATGTTGAGTGGGCAGAAAGCACGGCTGGTCCAGTTTTTGGGGAGATGGCAAAATTCTTGTTTGAACATTATGGGATCAAGCCGACTGAGGAATATACTAAAGAGCAATTAGAAAAATTTAATAAATCTCATGATTATTTAAATCTTGTTTCTGAGGAAGAAAATAGTAAAGAGCCAAAAAAAGATGAAAGTAATGATTAATATTTAAGTTTAATTAAAATTATGAAAGCTAGCATTATCCAAATCATCTTAAAGCTAATGGCTAAAGGGGTTTTAAAAAAACAAAATCCAATTGTGATTGCTATTACGGGAAGTGTCGGAAAAACAACCACCAAAGAGGCTATTAACAAGGTCTTAAGTTCTAATTTTAAAGTTCGAAGTAGCGCCAAAAATTACAATAATGAAATTGGAGTAGCTTTGACTATTTTAGGTTGTCGAGTGGATTATAGTAGAAATAAAATTCTACAAGTTTGGGGAGTTCTTTATTTTTGGATTAAAGCTTTGTTTTTTGATAAGAATTATCCAGAAATTTTAGTTTTAGAGATGGGAGCTGATAAACCGGGCGATATAAAATATTTTTGTGATTTTATTCCAATAACAGTCGGGGTTTTAACTAATATTGGAATTTCTCATTTGGAAAATTTTAAAACTAAGCAAGCTTTAGCGACAGAGAAAGGACATTTATTAAGAAGTATTCTTGAAAAAGGAATAGCAATTTGCAATTGGGATAATAAAACAATTCGGAATATCGGAGAAAAACTTTCTGTAAATATTATTAGCTATGGTCTGGAAAACGAAGCGGAGATGAGAGCTACAGATATTATTTCTAAAATAGAAATAAGTGAAAATATTCAAAAAATTGATGGTCTTAATTTCAAATTAAATTATCAAGATAAGGTTTTGCCAGTTCGTTTAAAGAGTTGTGTGGGAAAGGGAAGCGTTTATTCAATTTTGGCCGCTTTAGCAGTAGGCAGATATTTTGACTTGAATTTGATCGAAATGATTGAAACTTTAAAAGATTTTAAATCTTGTTCTGGTCGGATGAGCTTAACCAAAGGAATTAATAATTCAGTAATCATTGATGACACTTACAATAGTGCTCCAGCTAGTTTAAATTTAGCCTTGGATTTAGTTACAGAAGTTAAAGCGGTTCGCAAGATTTTGATTTTAGGAGACATGTTGGAGCTAGGAGAGGAAGAAATAAAAAGTCATAAACTTATCGGAAAAAAAGTTGCTCAAATTCGGCCAGATTATTTTATTGCGATTGGGCATCAAATGGAAGAAGCAGTTCAATCTTATTTAAAAAATTCCGAGAATCAAGAAAATGTGATGGTTTTTGGAAATTCGCTAGAAGCCAGAGATTTAATAAAAGAATTAATTCAACCAGGTGATTTAATATTAATTAAAGGTTCTAGGGGAATAAAACTAGAAGAAATAGTGAAGGTTTTGAGAATTTAATAAGATTTTTTCTGACCATAATTTTTTCATTAAATGTAAAATTATGATAGAAAAGATCTTTTCAAACAATCTTTCGAAAATATATTTTGCAAAATTTATTAAAAAGTAGTATTATAAAATAAACAGAATATAATATAATAAAGAGTATCTTAAAAATAAAAAAAACAATGGAGAAACAAAAAGGATTTACTTTAATTGAGTTACTTTTAGTCATGGCTATTATTGGAATTTTAGCTGGAACTATTTTAGTGGGCGTTTCTGGTCAAAGGGAGAAAGCAAGGACTGCAAGGGCTTTAGAGTCTATGAATGCTGTTTTGCCTTATGCGGTAGAGTGTTTTATCACTGGAGCATCTATTACTGCACCAACTGCTACAGGAGAAGGACTCCTTTGTGGCGCTATCAATTATCCTGGATTGGGAGACTGCAGTTATTACACTACTAATCCAAGTACTGGAACTTTAAGCGCTTGGTGCGGTGGTACTAGCGCGAGTCCTACTTTTAGAATAGATTGCAGTGTCTCAGGTGACGGCAATTGCTTAGTGAATTAATTTAATGGAAGTGTTCCGAATTTGTCAAAAGTGTTCTACACTTAGATTGAGAAACTACAAATTGAGATATTCTCGATTAAGTCAGTTTTGGTTTATATTTTTTTATAGAAAATGGTTAAACAAAAATACATAACAGTTTTAGACATTGGCTCTTCATTTGTCAGAGTTGTAGTTGCTGAAATAATTCCAGGTGAAAAACCTAGGGTTGTTGGGGTTGGAAAAACTGAATCTTCTGGAATGAGAAAGGGTGTTATAATCGATCTTGAAGATGTAACTAAATCAGTTCAGTTTTCAGTAGAGAAAGCCGAAAGAATGTCAGGCGTTAAGGTTGATGATGTTTATGTAGCAGTTGGTGGCAGTCATTTGAGATGTATTCCCACTAAAGGAGTGATCGGAGTTAGTAAAGCTGATGGTGAGGTGACCGAAGATGATGTGGAGAGAGTTATAGATTCTAGTCAGGCTATTAACGTTGATCACAATTATGAAATTTTACACACTATCCCTCAAAGTTTTTCTCTAGATGATCAAAAAGGAATTCGGGAACCAGTGGGAATGACCGGAGTTAGATTGGAAATGAGAGGCGTGGTAATTGCTGGTTTCACTCCTTATCTTCGAAATATTGCTCAATGTATTAATCGAGCTAATCTTGATTTTAACGGTTTTGTGGCGGCTCCCTTGGCTTCTTCTAAGGCAGTTCTTAATAAAAGACAAAGAGAACTCGGGGTTGTTTCAATCGATATTGGAGGGGAAACCACCTCAATTGCAGTTTTCGAAGAAAGAGAATTAGTTTATTTATCAGTATTACCAATTGGCGCTAATCATATTACCAATGATGTCGCCATTGGAATGAGAACAGCTATCGATGTAGCTGAAAAAGCCAAACTGAAATATGGCTCAGCCATTCCAGGAGAAATTGATAAAAAAGAAAAAATTAATTTAGCTAATATTTGTTCGGATGAAGAGGGCGTTATTTCTCGTCATCATGTGGCGGAAATTATTGAAGCTCGAGTTGAAGAAATTTTTCAATTAGTTGAAAAAGAACTTAATAAAATAAATCGATCGGCCTTGTTACCAGCTGGAGCAGTCTTGACTGGCGGCGGATCTTGTCTTTACGGAATGGTTGATTTGGCTAAAGAAAATCTAAAACTTCCTGCTCAAGTTGGCTTTCCTAACGGATTATCAGGATTGGTTGATAAAGTTGATGATCCTTCTTGTTCTGTTTCTGCAGGGGCGATTTTATGGATAATGGAAGAGGAAGATCAACCAATTAATTCTTCCTATTTAGTCAAAAATAGTCAAAAAAAATATATAGAAATACTTAATATTGCTAAAAAATGGCTAAAAGATTTATTGCCAGGAAGCTAATTTTGATAAAAAAAGATTTAACATTTGACTTTTTTTAAAAACTTGATAGAATTACATAACGTCTTTTTTATTAAACGTAATTTAAATACAAATGGCAGAAGTAAAACCGGAAGTAGAAACATTTGCAAAAATAAAAGTTGCAGGAGTTGGTGGCTCTGGAGGCAATGCTATTACCCGGATGATTGATTGTAAATTGACCGGAGTTGATTTTGTTGCAATCAATACCGATGCTCAAGATTTGCATGCTTGTGCGGCTGGAGAAAAGATTCATATCGGAAAAAATTTAACTCGAGGTTTAGGAGCGGGAATGAATCCTGAATTGGGACGTCAAGCTGCTGAAGAAAATCGAGATGAAATTCAAGAAGCTTTTAAGGGTTGCGATATGGTTTTCGTGGTTTATGGAGCTGGAGGAGGGACTGGATCGGGAGCTGGACCAGTGGTGGCTGAAGCGGCTAGGGAAGCAGGAGCTTTAACTGTTGGTGTTGCCACTAAACCTTTTTCTTTTGAAGGAAAACAACGAATGGCCATTGCCGAAGAATCTTTGGAAAATCTTAGAGATCGAGTAGATACCTCAATTACTGTTCAAAATGATAAACTTTTACAAATTGTAGATAGACAAACATCGCTTTTAAATGCTTTTAAAATTGTTGATGATGTTTTAAGACAAGGCGTACAAGGTATTTCTGATTTAATTACTAAGCCAGGAATTATCAATGTTGATTTTGCTGATATTAAATCTGTTATTCAAGATAGCGGTTCAGCTTTGATGGGAGTGGGAGTAGCTTCAGGAGAAGATCGAGCTCAAAAAGCAGCCAAACAAGCCATTAAATCACCTCTTTTGGATATTTCAATTGATGGTGCCAAGGGTATCTTATTTAATATTACTGGTGGATTAGATTTAACTATGATGGAGATTAATGAAGCTGCTGGAATTATCACTGAAAATATTGATTCTAATGCTAGAATAATATTTGGAGCAACTTCAGATGAAACTATCAAAAAAGATGAAATCAAGATTACCGTCGTAGCAACTGGATTTGATAATAGCGGAGATTTACAGGGAGATTTTGCTCTTAATTCAGATGGAGAAGAGAGCGATTCTGAAGAAGAAAATAGCTTCAAAGAAAATGAGATATCTTCTTTTCTAGAGGACGATGTAGAAGCTGAAATTGATTCAAAGAATGACTTCGGAAGTGAAAATAATTTTAAAAAGAAAGAGGACAAATTTGATTCTAAATTGTTTAAAGAAGACGAAAGTCCATTAGACGATATGGACGAAGATATTGAGATCCCAGCTTTTATTAGAAAAAAAATGGGAAAATAAAGACAAAAAATTGTCTTATAAAAATTTGTTTCAGTTTTAGAATATTTCAATACATTTTGACTTTCAACTCGTTTTTTTCTGTCGGTCAACCTGCTTCGCTGAATTGAAATGAGTAAGCGAGGTTTATAATTTAAGCATTTTAGAGAAATGCGAAATCCTAGATAATTTCTAGGAGAGGTATTGACACAGCGCTTCTCTTTGTGTAGAATTAAAAAAAGTTAATATGTCGCTAGACAATATTGTTTTGTTTGGCTTTTTGTTAGTAATTGTCTAAAATTTTGAGGATTATAAATTTATAAACCATTAATTTTAAAAAAAACGTGCCGACCATTAACCAGCTTATTAAAAATCCCAGAAAAAAAGTAGTCAAAAAATCTAAAACCACTGCTTTGGATTTTGGTTTTAATTCTATCAAGAATAAACCAGTTTATTATCCGTCTTGCTTTAAGCGAGGGGTGTGTATAAAAATTGGTACAACTAGTCCTAAAAAACCAAACTCTGCTCTTCGGAAGATTGCTAGAGTTAGACTTACTAACGGAAAGGAAGTTACTGCTTATATTCCAGGAGTTGGGCACAATTTGCAAGAACATTCAATTGTAGTAATCAGAGGTGGTCGTACTCCAGATCTTCCTGGTGTTCGATACCAAGTAGTTCGGGGTGTTTTGGATGCGGCTGGTGTTGAAAATCGAATTAAGAGTAGATCTAGGTATGGAACTAAACGTCCTAAAAAACAATAGGTTTAAAATTAACTATTCGGTACATTTCTTTGTTGAAATCAAAAATTCTATTTCGCCGCACCAATTTAGTGCGTCTCAATAAAATTTTTAATTTCGCCTCGAACTGCACTCGAATATTTAATTTCTGTATTGCGTAATATGAGTTTTGCTGGAGTTGAATGTTTTGAAGTTGAGAGTTGAATGGAGGTTGAATGTTAGTTGTTGAGTGTTTATTTATAAACAAGAAATTATATTAAGAAATTTAAATAACATGTCCAGAAAGAATAAAATTTACAAAAAAAATTGGCTGCCAGATTCTGTTTATGATTCACTTTTAGTAGGTCGATTCGTGGGCCACTTATTAGTAAAAGGAAAAAGAACGGTTGCTGAAAAAATCATTTATGATGCTTTTGATGAAATTCATAAAAGAACTAATCGGGGCGGTTTAAATGTTTTTGAACAAGCTATTAAAAATGTTTCTCCTTTGATGGAATTAAAAGGACGAAGAATCGGTGGCGCTAATTACCAGGTTCCAGTTCCGGTTATTGGCATTAAAAGAACTACTTTAGCTATGCGTTGGATTAAAGATTCTATCAAAAATAAAAAAGGAAAAAAAATGGCAATTCGATTAGCTGATGAATTGATGGATGCGGCTGAGAAAAAAGGAGCAGCTATGAAAAAACGAGAAGATACACATCGAATGGCTGAGGCCAATAAAGCTTTTGCCCACTTCGCCTAAATGTCAGAAATTAAATGTTTGGTACATTTCTTTGTTAAATTTTCAGTTGCTTTTCAACGTGCCATTTCAGCACATCTCATACGCAATTGAAAATTTGCCTCGAACTGCACTCAAACATTTAATTTCTGTTGCTTTCAAGAGGTTAATTTAAAAGACGATCTAAATAAAAAGCTTTGTTTAATTTTTTAAATTTATTCAGGTTCTATCGGTAGATGAGTTACATTATAAAAAATATATAAGTATATAAAATATAATTTTAAGTATATGGCTAGGAAATATCCTATTGAAAAAAATAGAAACATTGGAATAATTGCTCACATTGATGCTGGTAAAACTACTGTTACTGAGAGAGTTTTATTTTATACTGGAATTTCTCACAAAATCGGAGAAGTTCATGAGGGAGCTGCTGTTATGGATTGGATGGAGCAAGAACGAGAACGAGGAATTACGATTACTTCTGCTGCAACTACTTGCTTTTGGAAGGAAAATCAAATTAATATTATTGATACTCCAGGACATGTTGATTTTACAGTAGAAGTAGAACGTGCTTTGCGAGTCTTAGACGGTGGAGTAGTTATTTTTGATGGAAAAGAAGGAGTAGAGCCTCAATCTGAAACTGTTTGGCGACAAGCAGACAAATATAAAGTGCCTAGAATCTGCTTTATTAATAAAATTGATAAAGATGGGGCTAGTTTTGAAAGATCATTAGAGTCTATTCATGTTCGATTATCTTCGAATGCAGTGGCGATTCAATTGCCAATCGGAGAAGAAGGCGAACATCAAGGCATTATTGATTTAATTACAATGAAAGCTTACATTTTTTCTGGCGATATGGGAGAAGTGGTAGAAGAAAAAGAAATTCCAGAAGAATTAAAAGAAAAAGCTCAAGAGTGGAGAGACAAAATGATTGAAAGAGTAGCCGAATTAGATGATGAATTATTGGAGGTTTATTTAGAAGGCGGGGAAGTTACTAACGAACAAATTAAAAGGGCTCTTCGAAAAGGAACTATTACTGGAGAAATTCAACCAGTTCTAACTGGAACCGCTCTTCAAAATAAAGGAGTTCAGAAAGTTTTAGATGCGGTAGTTGATTACCTTCCTTCGCCAGCTGATATCTCTGATGTAGAAGGTTGCGAAGTAGATAATGAAGAAGTTAAAGTTACTCGAAAAGCTTTGGATGATGAACCTTTCTCGGCTTTGGCCTTTAAGGTGGCTACTGATCCTTATGTGGGTCAATTAGTTTTTTTCCGGGTTTATTCTGGAACATTAAAAGCCGGTTCTTATGTTCATAATTCTACTAAAGGCAAGAAAGAACGAATTGGACGAATTCTTCAAATGCATGCTAATAATAGAGAAGAAATCGAAGAAATTTACGCAGGCGGAATCGGAGCTTTAGTAGGAATGAAAGATACTACTACTGGCGATACTCTTTGTGATGAGAAAGAGCAAATTGTTTTAGAAAATATTAAATTTCCTGAGACAGTTATCTCTATTTCGATTGAACCAAAAACTAAAGTTGATCAAGAAAAAATGGCGATTGCTTTGAAGAAATTGGCTGAAGAAGATCCGACTTTTACAGTTCGGACCGATGAAGAAACTTCACAGACTATTATTTCCGGAATGGGTGAATTACATCTTGATATTATTGTGGATCGGATGCGTAGAGAATTTAAAGTTGAAGCTAATATTGGTCAACCTCAAGTAGCTTATCGAGAGACTATTCGAAAACCAGCCGAAGCCGAGGGGAAATACATCAGACAATCTGGTGGTCGAGGTCAATATGGTCATTGTTGGTTGAAAGTTGAACCTGCCGAAGAAGGTGCTGGTTTTGAATTTAAGAATGAAATTAAGGGTGGGGTTATTCCTAGCGAGTATATTCCGGCTATTAAAAAAGGAGTTGAAGGAGCTATAGCTAAAGGGGTTCAGGCTGGTTATCCAATGGTTGATATTGTGGTCACGGTTTTCGATGGTTCTTTTCACGATGTAGATTCATCTGAAGGGGCCTTTAAAATTGCTAGTTCAATGGCTTTTAAGGAGGGTTGTCGGAATGCCGGTCCTGTGATTTTGGAACCAATTATGAAAGTTGAAGTAATCACTCCAGAAGAGTTTATGGGAGACGTAGTGGGAGATTTGAACGCTAAACGAGGGCAAATTAAAGAAATGGAAGATCAAGGTGATGAGAGAATTAAAAATAAGATAATTCACGCTGAAGTCCCGTTAGCTTCTTTATTTGGATATTCCACCCAGTTAAGATCTATGACTCAAGGAAGAGCTAATTATTCAATGGAATTTGATCATTATTCGGAAGTGCCAATTAGTGTTGCTCAGAAAATTAAGGACGGAGAAGTTTAAAAAAGTATTAAGCTGTAAGTATTAAGTATAAAGTATAAAAAGACAGATCTTTTTAAAAGTGCAAGAGTACAAGTATCGAATACTTTCTGACTTTTAACTTTATAGACTTTCTCACTTTGTCTGTTTGACAAATAGCTAATTTCTGGTAATATTCTAATGATGTTTTATTGTAGGGATACTATATTAAAATAGTTTCCTGATTATAATAAAAAGAATAAGTTTAATAAAATTAATAATTATTTCTTGGGTGGATAATCCTTTGAAATAATAAAAAAGTTGTTATGAGTGAAAAATTTGAACGGGGTAAAACCCATGTAAATGTAGGAACTATTGGTCATGTTGATCATGGTAAAACTACTTTAACGGCGGCTATTTTACATTCCATGACTTTAATGGGAAAAATGGCTTCAAGTAAATCTGTAGGAGAGATTGATAAAGCTCCAGAAGAAAGAGAACGAGGAATTACAATTGCGACTGCTCATGTTGAGTACGAAACTGATAAGCGACATTATGCTCACGTTGATTGTCCAGGACATGCTGATTATATTAAAAATATGATCACTGGCGCTGCTCAAATGGACGGAGCTGTTTTAGTGGTTTCTGCTACTGATGGTCCTATGCCACAAACTCGAGAGCACATTTTATTGGCTTACCAAGTAGGTGTCCCTCAAATTGTAGTTTTCTTGAATAAAGTTGATATGGTTGATGACGAGGAACTGATTGATTTAGTAGAAGAAGAAGTTCGAGAACTTCTTACTCAATATAAATATGATGGTGAAAATGCTATTGTTATTAAAGGTTCAGCCTTGAAAGCTTTAGAAGCTACCAGTAAAGATGATGAGGCCATTAAACCAATTATGGAATTAATGGATGCTCTTGATGAAAATATTCCAGAACCAAAAAGGGATGTTGATAAACCATTTTTATTGCCAATCGAAGATATTTTCTCAATTGAAGGTCGAGGAACTGTAGTTACTGGACGAATCGAACGAGGAGTTGTTAATGTTGGAGATGAAATCGAAATTATTGGAATTAAAGCAACCGCTAAATCAGTCGTTACTGGAATCGAAATGTTTAATAAAACATTAGATCGAGGTGAAGCCGGAGATAATGCCGGAATTCTTCTTCGAGGAACCAAAAAAGAAGAAATTGAACGAGGTCAAGTTTTAGCTAAAACAGGAAGTATTACTCCTCACACCGAATTCGAAGGTGAAGTTTATATTTTGACTAAAGAAGAAGGCGGACGACATACTCCTTTCTTTAAAGGGTATAAACCTCAATTTTACATTCGAACTACTGATGTAACTGGTGAAGTTATTTTGCCAGAAGGAGTGGAGATGGTAATGCCTGGGGATACCGTTAGTTTGAACATTAAATTAGGAGCTCCGGTGGCAATGGAAGATGGAATGAGATTTGCTATTAGAGAAGGAGGCAAAACCGTAGGAGCTGGTGTTCTTACTAAAATTACCAAATAAAACTATTTAAGACTTGAGAGTTTGGTAGATTTCTTTGTCGAAGTTTCCGTTACTCGCTCAATGGACCATTAAGTCCATCTCGCTCGGTACTCAACTTCTCCTCGAATTGTACTCAACCTCCCAAGTCCACGTGTTTTATATATAAATTCAAAAATAACCTCGAAAGGGGTTATTTTATTGTTTTTAGGGTGCAAAACTGTGTCCGCCTTTAGCGGAGATATTCTTTACCCTGTTAAATTACGAAGTGCTATTTATACAGGGTGGATAACTCATTAGACCGTTTTGTTGAGAAAAAAACTATTTTTGAAGAATTTTCTTATTCACCATTTAATGACAAACGTCGCTTAAAGATGATTTTAAAAAATTAGGTCATTGAATCTGCCTGCAGGCCCGCTTCGTCGAATCGAGGCGAGTAGGCGGGAATTAAATCATTGAAAATTGAATCGAAATTCAAAATTCAAAATTCAAAATTTTCGGAAGAAAGGGTTTGCGAGATTTGTGAGTAAGTGCTAAAATTTAAAAGAAGTAGATGAATAAATTAAAAATAATTTAATTAAATGGCGAAAAGAGTTGTTTTGTGTGGTGGTGGTTCGGGTGGGCATATTTTCCCATTAGTAACAGTCGTCAAATATTTGAAAAAAAATTATGGGGAAAGCAATTTTGAATTTCTCTTTATTGGACCCAAGGGAGATTTTGACGGAAAGATAATGGCGGAAAATGATATTCCTTCAAAAGTTATTATTTGTGGTAAGTTAAGAAGATATTTTTCTTTGAAATATTTTGGTGATTTTATAAAAATGCCAATCGGGTTTTTTCAGTCTTTATGGCATTTATTGCTTTTTATGCCGGATGTGATTTTTGCCAAAGGTGGTTTTGCTTCAGTTCCAGTAGTTATAGCAGCAAAATTTTATCGAATTCCAGTCGTAATACATGAATCTGATGCTGTTCCTGGAATTGCTAATAAATTTTTAGGGTCACTAGCTAACGTCATTGGAATTAATTTTGAAAAAGCTAAGCGTTATTTCCCAGATAGAAAAGTTTTTTTTGCTGGAATTCCGGTGAAAGAAGAGTCAATTGGTGGCGATAAAAATCGAGCGCGGGAGTTTTTAGGTATGAAAAAGGAAGTGAAGCCGACAGTTTTATTTTTGGGAGGTTCTCAAGGAGCTTTTGCTATCAACGAAATAGTGATTAATGCTATTAATGAGTTGACTAAAAAATTCCAAGTTATTCATCAAACAGGAGCGAGTCATTTTGAAATAATTAAAAATCAAGCCCAAAAGAAAGGCTACAAGATTGGTCATAGCGATTATTATCCGTTACCTTTTATTGGAAAAGAGTTGGGTAATATTTTAGCTTTAGCAGATGTGGTAGTTTCTCGAGCAGGAGCTACTTTTATCGCAGAGTTAGCTGCTAATAGAAAGGCTACTATTTTGGTGCCAATAAGTAGAAGCGCTAATGACCATCAACGAATGAACGCTTTTGAGTTATCTCGAGAAAAAGCTGCTATCGTGCTAGAAGAAGGAAATTTTAATCCCAATATGTTGATGCATTATTTAGATAAAATTACCAACAGTCGTGATTACAGATTTGTTTTAGCCCAAAATATTGAAAAATTTTACTATCCTAAGTCAGCCGAAATTCTAGCGGAAAAGATAATGGAACTTAGTTAGAAAGTTTATAAAGTCTGTAAAGCCCATAAATTTTACAGGGTTTGAAAAATGAAAAGTTGATTTAATTTATTAATATGCTATAGATAGATCGTAAATCTGTTGTTAAGAAAGAACTCTTTTTGACTTTATAGACTTTCTAACTTTACGAACTTATCCATTGACTAAAGGGGGAATAATTGTTAATATCAAGCTTATGAATGAAGTTAATCTTTTGATGAAGTGTTCTATTTGCGGTAGAAAATACGGCAAACAGAGTATTAAAATTGTTCAAAACAAGAAAGATGCAATGTTAGTTCATGTTAACTGTAATTTTTGTCGCAGTGCTTCTTTGGCAGTTATTAGCAAAGGTCTTCAAAATAATGATAATATCGTTACTTTGGGGATTTTAACTGACTTAGACTATGAGGAAGCTTGTAATGTTTTTAAAAGGGATCCTATTTCGTTTGACGAAGTCTTAGACTTGTATGAAGGCTAGAAATTTATTATTTGGCAAATTTCTTTGTCCCGCCAAAGGCGGGCAGGCGCCACCTCCACGATTTACTTCATTTACCAATTTAGTAAATTGCGTTGCATTGCTCGGTTTTTCCTTGAACTTTGCTCAAATAATAAATTTCTAATATTGAGTGGTTAATTTTACAATAATTAAATAATCAGAAATGAAAAAAATAATTTTAAATGCTAAGCCTAGAGCTGAAAAAGAGAAAAGAGACCTTAGTCTTTGGGTAAAGGGAGTTATATATGGTCCGGAAATGAAAGAGAGTAAATCAGTTTGGGTTTTAAGACAAGAATTTAAAAAAGTTCACAAAGAAGCGGGCGGAAGTACTTTGGTGGATTTTAAAATTGAAGGAGATGATCAGGATTATTCAGTGCTATTTAATGAAATTCAATACGATAGTTTAACTGAAGCTTTAAAACACATCGATTTTTATAAAGTTAAAATGGGAGAAAAAATTGATACTGAAATTGAACTTAATTTCATTGGAGAATCTCCAGCGGTTAAAGAATTGGGCGGTATCTTAATTAAGGGTCAAGATTCTTTGGATGTTCGATGTTTCCCTCGAGATTTAATTGGATCAATTGAGGTTGATTTAGGAGAACTAAAAACTATGGAGGATTGTATTTATGTTAAAGATTTAAAAATTCCGGCTACTATCGAAGTAATCACTAATCCAGAAATTTCAGTAGCTTCTCTTGATATGGCTCGTTCAGAAGAAGAATTAGAAAAATTAGACGAAAAAGTTGAAATGGATGTTGACAAAATTGAGGTAGAAAAAGGCGAAAAAACTGAAGAAGAAGGAGGAGGAGAAGAAAAAAATGAAGATGAGAAGAGTAATAATAAAAATGAAGAAAAAAATCAATCAGCTAGTCAAAACGACAAAAAAGAATAAGGAAACTATTTAAAATAGTTCTAAAAGGCATAGATGAAGAAAACAAATAAAAACAATTTAATAAAAAGTGTTTTAAATAAGATCACACCTGTTGATGGCAGTGTGATTTTATTTTTTAAATTTTTATTAGTGATTTTAATTGTTTTTTTTATGGTTCAGTTTTCGTTGGTTCGGGCGGCTGATGAAGTGGAAGAAACAAAAGATGACATTGATAAACAGGAAGATGAATTAAAGGATTTAGAAAAAGATGCCAATAAAATTCAAAGTGAAATAGAAGTAGTTGATCAAGCAATCTTAAGTACTCAAGCGGTTATTCAAAAAACTAATCAAACCATTGAACAATATGAATCAGAAATTAAAGAGAAAGAGAAAAAAATAAAAACCAAAGAAGAAAATATTAAATTTAAACAAGAAATTTTAGCTGAATACCTGAGATTATTTCGACGAAATAGCTTGGAAATCGGCTTGATTACTTTTGATTTTAATCGCGATTTAGGAGATTATTTGAGAGAAGTGGAAAGTTTTGAAGGCTTTCAGTCTAAAATTAAAGAAGCTTTGAGTGCTATCGAAAAAGAAAAAGAAGAAGTAGTTGAAGAAAAAGTAAAAGTTGAAGAAAAAAAGGACGAAAAAGAAGTAGCATTGGAAACGCAAGAAGAACAAAAACAACACTTAGTTTATCAAGAAAATCAAAAACAAGCCGTCTTAGCTAGAACGAAGTCGTCAATTAGTGAGGTAAAAAGTAAAATCTCTAAGTTGAAAACTGAGTTGTCGGCTTTGCTGGGTGAAGGTTATGATACTGATGATATTAAAGATGCTATTAAATATGCCAATAAAAAAACTGGAGTTAGCAAAGGATTTTTATTCGGAATGTTGTCGATGGAATCTGGTTTGGGGCGATATACTGGTGGTTGTTATTACAAGGAAAGTAATATGAATGATACGAGAAAGAAGTATTTTAAAGAAATTTGTAAAGATTTGGATTATAATTATAAAAAGAAAAAAGTGTCTTGTCCCCCAAGCGGCTATTCTGGAACTGGCGGGGCGATGGGAGTGGCTCAATTTATGCCGGATACCTGGGCTGGCTGGAAGAGTAGAATCGCCAGCGCTACTGGTAAAAATCCGCCCGATCCTTGGGATTTGTTTGACGGAGTGATGGCGATGGCACTTAAATTAGAAGAAGATGGAGCAGCCGAAGATGGAAGAGTTAGAATTATAAATCCTTGTGATAGAGACGAGAAGATTAAGGTTGATTGGGAAGATTATGCGGCGATGAAATATTTGGGTTGGTCTTGTTATGCTTTGACTAATTATGCGCCGGGGATTCAGAATTTGAAGGATGGATATGATGACTTATAAAAAACAAAGTTTTTTATAAGTAAATCACAAATTTAAAATTACAAATATCAAATAAGCGCCAATGATTAAAATTAAAATTTTCAAAATCTAAATTTTGTCATTCGAATTTTAGATTTTGAATTTTATTTGGAACAATTTGAAATAATTTGAGCTTTGAAATTTTTTAATTTAATTTTAAATTAAACAATAATGGATTTTATTCAATTATCATTATTAGGAATAATTCAGGGTTTAACTGAATTTTTACCAATTTCTTCTTCTGGTCATTTGGTTTCGATTCCTTGGTTTTTTGATTGGGAATATCAAGGTTTATCTTTGGATGTAGCTTTGCATTTTGGAACACTTTTAGCAGTGGTCGCTTATTTTTGGCGAGATTGGCTGGATATTTTTCAAACTGCTTTAACTAAAAAGAAAGGCCTATACCCAGCTAATTTTTTATGGATTTTAGTTATAGCTAGTGTTCCCGGGGCTTCGGCCGGTTTTTTCTTGAATGATTTAGCTGAAACAACACTTCGAAATCCTTTGATTATAGCCTTTGCTCTAGTTTTCTTTGGATTTTGGCTATATTATTTTGATAAAATTGGATCAAAAAATAAAGATGAAAAAAATATTTCTCTTAAAGATGCTATTTACATTGGAATCGCTCAGGCTATTGCTATTATTCCCGGAACTTCCCGTTCTGGAATAACTATTACTGCTGGATTGAAAATGGGGTTAACTCGAAAGAGCGCGGCCCGATTTTCTTTTTTAATGGCAACCCCGATTATTTTTGGAGCGGCGATTTTTAAATTAAACGATTTTCTGTCCATGAAAGTAGGAATAATTCAGATATTAGGAATTTTGTTGGCTGCTATTAGCGGTTATGTTGCCATCGCTGTTTTGATAAAATTAGTCGAAAAGGTTAGCTATAAGTGGTTCTTTTGGTATCGATTAATTTTAGCAGGTTTAATTTTGTTATTTTGGTTGTATAAATAAACTAGTGTTATGTCAGTAAAGACATTAAAATTAAATTGAGCATGATTTCATGCTCTTTTGTTAAAAAGATTTATGAAAATAAAAATTGAACTGGAGGGCCATCAAATTGAATGTGTTTTTAAAAAAAATAAACAGTCCAAGGGAATTAAAATTACTCTGAAAAACAATCATGATTTTTTAGTAACGCATCCTTGGTTTGTTAGCCAAAGAAAGGCGGAAAAGTTTTTTTTAAAAAACAAAGATTGGGTTTTAAAAAATTTAGAAGTCTTAAAATCTAAAAAAATTTCCAATCTTTTGGGTTGGGGTAGCAGAAACGATTATTTGAGAAATAAAGAACGAGCTCGAGCTTTAGTGAAAGAGCGAGTGCAGGAAATAAATCAGTTCTATAATTTTCCACTTAATAAAATTGCTATTCGTGATCAAAAAACTCGCTGGGGAAGTTGTTCTAGTCAGAATAATTTGAATTTTAATTATCGAATTTTGTTTTTGCCAGATGATTTAGTGGATTATTTAATTGCTCACGAACTTTGTCATTTGCAAGAGATGAATCATTCTCAAAATTTTTGGGCGTTAGTGGCTCAACGAATTCCTGATTATCGTAAAAAATCGAGGAAATTAAGAAAAATATAAAAAATATGGATACCAAGCAAGCTTTTTTAAAATCCTTTGATTCGCTTAAAACCTCATTGCCAATAATGATAGGGATTTTGTTATTGGTTAATTTACTTAGTCCTGTATTAGAAAAATATGCGCCAACTATTTTTACTGGAAATTTATTTTTAGATCCTCTAGCAGGAGCTTTAGCTGGAAGTGTTTCTTTCGGAATACCAATTACTAGTTTTATCGTGGGCGGAGAATTAATGAATCAGGGAGTTAGTTTGATAGCAGTTACTGCTTTTATTTTGGCTTGGTCAACGGTTGGAGTGGCTATGCTACCTTTGGAGATTTTTAATTTAGGCAAGAAATTTGCCATTGTAAGAAATTTGATATGCTTCTTTTTTGCTATTATTATTGCTATTTTAACGGTTGGTACTTTAAATTTTATTGATTCTTTATGATTTCTTTTGCAAAAATAAAAAATAGCTATAAGTTTTTATTAATAGTTTCGGCAGTTTATTTAGTCGTTAGTTTTTTTAATGCAAATTTTGCTAGGACTGGAATTCAAAACACCATAACAGTTCTGATAAAAATATTTCCGATTTTTTTATTAATTTTATTGATAACTTTTTTGGTTAATAGATATTTTAAAATTAATAAAGTTGTTAGATATTTAGGAGAAAACTCTGGAAAAAAAGGATTATTTTATTCAATTATTTTTGGAATATTGGTTTCAGGTCCACCCTATCTTTTATTTCCGCTTCTTAAAGACTTAAAAGAAAAAGGAATGAAAGAGTCTTTAATAGCAGTTTTTCTTTATAATCGAAATGTTAAAATACCCTTTTTACCAATAACCATTTATTATTTCGGTCCAATATTTACTTTAATACTTTCTGTATATATAATATTATTTTCAATTTTAAATGGCTTATTAATTGATTATTTTATGGAGAGGAGAGGTTATTTTTGGAAATTAAAAAAATTCTAAATTATTATTAAAAATCAAGGAAGTCGAGAAGAATTTAAAGATATAAGTTAAAATAATTTATAAAATTGTATTATCTAGACTTAGGCCTATTCATTTGTTACAATGCCTTTATCGTAACCAAAATACTATTAACTTGTAAACAAGAAAATGCTTGAAGATATAAAACAAGAAAAAATTAAAAAATTACAGAATTTTGTGGAAACCGGAATTGATCCTTATCCAGCGGGGCCATTCGAAAAAGAATGCTCTAAAGATGTTTTAAAAAAGGAATTTGGAGAATCGGCCAAAATTGCTGGAAGAATTATGTTGTTTCGAGACATGGGAAACATCGCTTTTCTTCATATTCAAGATGTTTGTGGAAGAATTCAGGTGGTTTTCAATAAAAAAGAATTTGACGGAGATTATAAATTTTGGGTCAAAAATTTAGACATTGGAGATTTTGTTGGAGTGGAGGGAGAAAGATTCGATACTAAAAAGGAAGAGAAGTCGATTTTGATTAAAAAAATAACTCTACTTTCTAAATCAATTTTGCCATTGCCAGATAAACACAAGGCCTTGCAAGATGAAGAGGAAAAATTCCGAAAAAGATATTTGGATATTCTTTTTAATGATGACGTTCGAGAGATGATAATTAAGAAGGACAAATTTTGGAATGCTACTCGAGATTTTTTGAAGAAAAGAAAATTTATTGAAGTGGAGACTCCAGTATTAGAAACTACTCCGGGTGGAGCGGATGCTGATCCTTTTGCTACTCATCATAAAGCTTTGGATATGGATGTTTATCTTCGAATTTCGATGGGAGAGCTTTGGCAAAAAAGATTGATGGTGGCTGGACTTGAAAAAACTTTTGAAATTGGTCGACAATTTCGAAATGAGGGAATGGATTATGAACATCTCCAAGATTATACTCAGATGGAATTTTATTGGGCTTATGCTAATTATGAAAAAGGAATGGAATTGGTGAAAGAGCTTTATCAATATGTGGCTAAAGAGACTTTTGGAACTTTGAAGTTTAAAATTAGAGATTTTGAAGTGGATTTAGGCGCTGAGTGGAAACAGTATGACTATGCTGAGACTATTAAAGAAAAAACAGGAGTAGATATTGTTACGGCCGATATAAAAGAAATCGAAGCTAAGCTTGAGGAATTAGGAGTTAAATATGAAAAAGATTTAAATCGAGCGCGAGCCGTAGATAATCTTTGGAAATATTGTCGAAAGCAAATTGCTGGGCCAGGATTCTTGGTTAATGAACCACTAGAGGTTTCTCCTTTAGCTAAAAAGAAAAAAGACAATCCTAATTTAGTGGAAAGATTCCATGTTTTAATAGCTGGTAGTGAATTGGGAAATGGTTATTCTGAATTAAATGATCCGATTGATCAAGCCGAGAGATTTGAAGAGCAGCAAAAAATGCGAGATGCTGGAGATGACGAAGCTCAAATGCATGACCGAGATTTTGTTGAGGCCCTGGAGTATGGTATGCCTCCTACCTGTGGGTTTGGGATGAGTGAACGGGTATTTTCTTTTTTGATGAATAAAACTGCCAGGGAGTGTCAAATATTTCCTTTGATGAAGCCACGGAAGTAGAAAGTTGGAAAGTTAGAAAGTTCGTAAAGTCTGGAGTCATTGAAAATTAAATCATTTTAAAATTGAATGACTCGCCGCGGTGAGGAAAATTGTAAATTGTAAACTAACTTAAATATGGATTTAATTTTAAAGTATTTTCCCGACTTGACGGAAAAGCAAAAAGAGCAATTTGAAAAAGCCGGGAAACTTTATGCCGAATGGAATGAGAAAGTAAATTTGATCTCCCGAAAGGACATCGAAAATCTCTATGAACGACACATCCTGAATGCTTTGGCAATTGCTAAAATTATTGATTTTAAACCCGAGACAACCGTTCTGGATTTGGGAACTGGTGGAGGATTTCCCGGAATTCCTTTGGCGATTCTTTTTCCAAAAGTGAAATTTAGTTTAGTCGATTCAATCGGAAAGAAAATTAAAGTAATTGAAGAGATTGTCAAAGGACTAGAGCTAACTAATGTCGGAACTAGAAATCTTCGAGGAGAAGAATTAGAGGGTCAATTCGATTTTGTGGTTGGTCGCTCGGTTTGTTCTTTGGATAAATTTGCGGGATTAGTTCGAAAAAATCTGCGTAAAGAAAGCCGGCATGAATTGGAAAATGGAATTTTGTATTTTGGCGAAACGGCCAACATTAAAGATAAAAATATTTTAGAAAAAGTAGTGGAATATAAAATTGGAAAGTATTTTTCGGAAGAATATTTTATCGATAGAAAAGTTTTGTATCTTTCAAGATCGAGTTTATGAAGATTGCAATTTGTGGAAGTATAGATTTTACTTATGACATAAAAGAGGCTAATGATAAATTAGTTAAGGTTGGGCACGTAGTCGATATTCCTTTGACTAGCAAGCGAATCATTGATGGAGAATTGACAATGGAAGATTTTTTAAAAGAAAAAGATGTTAACGGTGATAAGAAATTTCGAGAAAGCGCTTTGCGGAAAATTAACGACGATGTCATCAGGCTTTATTATAAGAAAATTAAGGAAATGGATGCTATTCTTATTTTAAACATGGAGAAAAAAGGAATTTTAGGTTACATCGGTGGAAATACTTTCCTTGAAATGGGCTTTGCTCATGTTTTGAATAAAAAAATATTTTTATTAAATGAAATTCCTGAAATGGGTTATAAGGATGAAATCATGGCGATGAAAACGATAATCTTAAACGGAGATTTAGATAAAATTAAAAATTAGCATTTAATATTTATTTAAAAATTACAAAATTAAAAATTATAAAATTTATCATGTTAGACATAAAATTTATTCGAGAAAATGCTGAGGCCATAGCCAAGGCGGCAAAAAATAAAAATATAGATCTTGATTTAGATCGACTTTTAGAAATTGATCAAGAGCGACGAGCTTTGATGACTGAATTGGACAAACTTCGATCTCAAAGAAATGAATTAGCTAAGTCTACTCAAGGCAATCGACCAACCGATGAACAAATTTCTGAAGGAAAAGAATTGAAAGAAAAAGTCGGGAAAATCGAAAAAGAATTAAAAGGAATGGAAGATGAATATATGAACTTAATGGTTCAAGTTCCAGTAATTACCGCTAGTGATGTTCCAGTTGGAAAAGATGAAAGCGAGAATTTGGAAGTGGAGAAGGAAGGCGAACCGACTAAGTTCGATTTTGAGCCTAAAGATCATCTACAGCTAGGGAAAGATTTAGATATTGTTGATTTTGAACGAGGCGTAAAAGTTTCTGGGTATAGAGGTTACTATATGAAAAATGAGGGAGTTAGTTTGCAAATGGCTTTAATGATGTATGCTTTGGAAAAATTAATTGCTAAGGGATTTTCGCCAATGATTCCACCAACCTTGGTCAAAGAATACGTTTTATTTGGTAGCGGTTATTTTGCCGGAAAGAGTTTTGATGAAGAAAAAGACGAAGTTTATAAAATCGCCAATAAAGAAGTGGAAGTCGACGGAGAATCTAATAAAGAAGATAAATTTTTAATTGGAACAGCTGAGCCTTCTTTGTTGGCTTATCATTCTGGCGAGACTTTGGACATCAAACAATTGCCTTTGAAATTGTGTGGATTTTCTCCTTGCTATAGGAGCGAGATTGGCTCTTATGGAAAAGATACCAAAGGACTGTATCGAGTTCATGAGTTTATGAAAGTCGAACAGGTTTGTTTGTGTGAAGCTAATATCAAAGCAGCCGAGGAATTACATCGAGAAATGCTGGAAATCTCCAAAGAACTTCATCGAGAAATTGGTTTACCCTACAGGGTCTTGGAAATTTGCACTGGTGATATGGGAGCGGGTAAGTATCGAATGTTCGATTTAGAAGCTTGGTTGCCATCAAGAAACGGTTATGGCGAGACTGGAAGTGCTTCAAATTTCTTGGATTGGCAAGCTCGTAGATTGAAGGTTAAATATAAAGATGAAGAAGGAAACAGGAAATATGTGTTTATGTTGAATAATACGGCAATTCCATCTCCGCGGTTTATCATCGCGATTTTGGAAAATTTCCAACAAGCCGATGGTTCAGTCAAAATACCTGAAGTTTTACAGAAATATATGCCAGGAGGAATTAAAGAGATCAAAAGTAAATAAAAGCTGAACAATATTAGGAAAATGTCAATACTATTCTATTGACATTTTACTGTTTTTGTGCTATAGTTAAAAAATTGGAAAATTAAACTATAAATGATTTTTGGGAGGAAATTATGGCTGAAGTGGGCATCGTTGAAAAAATTGCGTTTGTATCTGAAGAATTATCCAGAAAAATTTATAGAAATAAAAATCTGATAATTCAAAATTCTAAGTCCGATGAATTATTGACGATATTGTCTTCTGTAAGGGAGATCAAACGTCAAATAGAAAAAATTGCTTGTCGTCCTTTGGGAGGAGGGAAATAAGTTAAATTTTCATCAACAAAAAATTAAAAGGGTTTGGTAATCTAATCAAACCCTTTTATGCTATCCAAAAAATTTTCAATTACTTAATTTACAATGTTTTAATAACAGGTATCTATTTTTAGAAAGATTTTTGAATAAAGATATACTAAAGAATATTAAAATTCAAAAGAGTGGTATAATAATAATTAATTGAAATTTTTATTTTGAAAGTGAAATATGTATTACGTCTATATTGTTGAGTGTGCAGACGGAAGTTTGTATGCGGGGATTACTACGGATTTAAAGCGGAGAATTGCCGAGCATAATGATTCTAAGCTGGGAGCAAAGTACACCTCGTCTCGACGGCCAGTAAAAATGGTTTATTCGGCTAATTTTAAAAACAGAGCCAAGGCTTCCGCGGAAGAATTTCGGATTAAAAAACTAACTAAATCTCAAAAGTTGGAATTGATTGTAGAATAAAAATTATTCAGGGAGTCAAAAAGCCTGTTCACATGATAGCGTAACAGGCTTTTTGAAATAGGTTTATTTCGAGTTGGGTTAATCAAATTTAGATCGAGGAGTGTGCTTTTTGTAGCCAGAAATTACAAGCCCTTCAGGAGTTTTTTTGCAACAAAGCGTTTCTTCGGTAGAGCCGACAAAAGTTGATTTTATTGCATATGCAATTTCACCTTCTTCGCACTCAGAAGTTTTTTCTAGGTATTTGAGAACTTCAAAGGGCTTGCCTATCCCTTGGCTGAGTAATATATCCTTGGGATAGAGGGCTTTGATTGTTATTGTTCCCCCGTTGGGACCGCAAGGTGTTTCTTGACGGTGTTTTCCAGAAAGAGCTCTTTTAATCCCATCAATTTTCCAGGGTTTCGTTTTGCAAGTAGCAATGAATTTTTGAAGAATTTCAAAGGTGTTTGGTTCGTCAATGAGGATGATAAAAGCGGCGATGGTAGTGAATGGTTCGACTTCGGCAAGTTTTTTCATGAATGATTGAAGCATGATATTCTCCTCGGGCTGTTAAGTTGCTGTTGGTTAATCGATGAATTAGTCTAGCTAATTGCGAAGATAAAATCAAGAGATAAGTTATAAATTAAAGATTATCTCAAAAATATGAATAGAGGTTGGTAGCAGTTTTTATAGACGCGTCTATTTTTGGGGAGTAGTTTCGAGATTGTTAATATTTGGGTGGGGAATTTTATAAAAAGGGAAATGTGTTGTGATACTGAGGATTGCGAAGGCGTTTTCTATGTACTTGGAGCGATTGGTGCTGTGGTTTATTATATCTCAGTCGCAGCCGGTTTCTGGTCTGGAGTAGTTGGTCTTTTGAAGGCAATTATCTGGCCGGCATTCTTGGTGTTTGAGTTGCTCAAATTTCTGGGAGTGTAGCAAAATAATTTTCTACAATAAAAATAAAAAACGTCACTCGAGAGTGACGTTTTTAAAATGGTGTAAATTATTCGGTGGTAAGTGGAAAATTCTATTTGCTTTTCAAAGCGACAATTTTTTTGACTAAAACTGATTTTCTTCGAGCAGCAGTGTTTTTCTTTAGAATTCCTTTTTTCATAGCTTTGTCGATGGCTTGTTGAGCGGATTTGAATAATTTTTCAGCTCCAGTAACATCTTTAACTAGAATAGCATCGCTTACTTTTCGAATAGCGTTTTTCATTGTAAGTTTGGTTTTTTTATTGAAAGCGTTTTTTCTAGCAGTTACTTTCACGTATTTTTTGGCGGCGTCTAATATTGGCATAATTTTTAACTTAATTTAATAGTTTATTGCACAATATTAGCACGGTCTGGAAAATTTGTAAAGATAATGATATTATAAACACAATGAAATTAATTTTAAATTTTGAATTTTGAATCAAATTCTAATTTTTAATGAATTAATTTTCTAAAAAATTACTGAAATTATAAATTAAGTCATTCTAAATTGAATCAAAATTCAAAATTTAAAATTCAAAATTAAGATAAAAAGATGATTGGAAAATTAAAAGGATTAGTGAATTATTTCGGAGTGGGATATTTAGTAGTTGACGTTAACGGCGTGGGTTATAAGGTTTTTTGCAATGAAGCAACTATTGGTAAGGCTTCTAGTCAGGAAATTTTGGAATTATTTATTCATACTCACGTAAAAGAAGACCAACTAATGTTAATTGGATTTGAAACTCAAGGAGAATTGGAGTTGTTTGAGTTGCTAATTTCAGTCTCGGGGATTGGACCAAAAGCAGCTTTGAATATTCTTAATATTGCCTCACCGGATGTGATTAAAACTGCTATTGTTAATCGTGATATAAGTATTTTGACTCAAGTATCAGGAATTGGGAAGAAAATTGCCGAGAGAGTAGTTTTAGAGCTTCAGAATAAGATTAAAAACTTTTCAGCTGCTATTCAACAAACTGCTCAAGGTGATCAAGATGTTATCGAAGCTTTGGTGTCAATGGGGTACAATATCAGTGAGGCGAGGGAAGCGTCGAAAAGTGTTGAAAGTGGGATTGAAGATATTTCGGAAAGGATAAAGCTTGCCCTTAAATCCATGCGCCAATAGACAAGAGCTATAAGTTTGGCGCACTTCTTTGTTAAAACCATCGTGTCGACTTCGCTGTATTATTCATACGCCCCAGACGACAACTCCGGTTTTTCCTCGAATTGCACTCAAACTTATAATTCTTGGTGTTTTTCAACTGTGCTCAAATATAGGATTTCTGTTATATTAAGAGAATATTGAGATGAAGAATCTGATTTAATCGTGATTAAATTTTCCTCAAACTACACTTAAATATCTAATCCCTGTCGTGCTAGGCGGATATTGACAATATTTAGAATAATAATATTTTTAAAATGGATAAAAAAGAGAGATTTTTAGAAGAAAATAGTTTAGACGGGGGTTTTTTACAATCTGTGCATTGGGTGGCTTTTCAGCGTGAATTGGGAAAAACTTTCTATTTGACAGAAAGTTCAAAAAACAAAACTTTGGTTATTGAAAACAAACTGCCAGTTGTTGGTAAGTATTTTTATATTCCTCGCGGTCCTGTCTTTAGCGACGATGAGGAAGACAATCAATTATTGCTAGAGAATATTAAGAAAATTGCAATTAAAAATAGGGCGAGTTGGATTAGAGTGGAGCCTCAGAGAAAAGAAGATTTGAAAAAATTCAAAGGTTGGATAGTTAAAGCGAGGAAAAATCATCAATCTTCGGAAACTTTAGTAATTGACTTGAAAAAAGATTTGGACCAAATTTTAGCTGAAATGAAATCAAAGACTCGCTATAATATTCGCTTGGCTGAAAAAAAGGAGGTCGAAGTCAGAATTTCGGAAAATCTTGAAGACCTAGACATTTTTTGGAAATTAACCCAAGAAACAGCCATTAGAGATGGTGTATCTTTTCATAATAGTGGATACTACAAAAAGATGTTCAAAGCTGTTCCAAGGGATAATTTGGAGCTTCTAGTGGCTTCTAGTGGAGAGCAACCTGTCGGAGCGATTATTGTTAGTTATTTTGGCGGAGTAGCCACTTATTTACATGGAGCTTCTTCAGATAAAGATCGAAATCTTATGGCTAATTATTTTTTACAATGGGAAGCTATTAAAAGAGCCAAGGAGAAAGGTGCCATAAAATATGATTTTTTTGGTATAGCAGTTGAATTGAACAAGAAAAAATGGGCAGGAATAACTCGATTTAAAAAAGGATTTCGTCCTAATTGCGCGCCGGTTGTATTTCCTGGTTGTTACGATTTAATTTTATGTCCACTTAAATATTGGATTTATAGAATTTTACAATTATTAAAACGCTAATAATAAACTAGAATGAAGATTAAAAGAATTGTTCAAAAAATTAAAAATATTTATCATTTAAAGATGGCAATTGCAGCTAATTTTAGATTTATGTTTCCTTCTCGGAAAATAATTGTGATTGGCGTAACTGGAACTAATGGAAAAACTACGACGGTTCAAATGATTGGAAAAGTATTAGAAGCTACTGGCAAAAAAGTGGCAATTTATTCGACTATTAATTTTAAAATTGGAGACCAGGAGGAAGTTAACAGAACTAAATTTACGACTCAATCAGCTTGGCAGTTACAAAAATTTATCAGTAAAGCTCTCGGAGATGGTTGCGAATATTTAGTTTTGGAAACTTCTTCTCATGCCTTGGATCAATTTCGAATTTGGGGCGTGGATTATAATACGGCGGTGGTAACTAATATTACACGGGAACATTTAGATTATCACTTGAATATGGATGATTATCGAAAAACTAAATTAAAATTATTTCAAATAACTTCTAATTCTTGGCGAAGAACCAAGCGAGTGGGAATTATCAATCGAGATATGGAAAAATTTCAAGAATTTGTTTTGCCGGGAATGGATAAAAATTATTTGTATGGGATTGATTTTAAAGAAAAAATTTCAAAAAATTGTCCAACTTGGAAAGCAGAAGATATAAAACTGGAAAATTTTAAAAGTGGTTTTGTGGTGGACGGGGTTAGTTTTAAATTAAATTTACCAGGTAAGTTTAATATTGAAAATGCTTTAGCCGCTATTTGTGTGGGTGTTTCAGAAGGAGTGTCAATGAATAATATTAGTAATAAATTAAAAGAAATTAAGAATATTCCAGGAAGAATGGATTTTGTGGAAAATAAAAAAGGAATAAAAATAATTATTGATTATGCTTTGACTCCTGATTCGATGGAGAAGTTGGGCAAAATGATGGAGGATTTTAAAAAGAAAAATCAGGCCAAATTAATTTGGGTTTTTGGTAGTTGCGGGGATCGAGATCGAGGGAAGCGTCCAATTATGGGAGAAATAGTTTCTCGGTTTGCTGATAAAATAATTGTAACTAATGAAGACTCTTATACCGAAGATCCGGTTAAAATTATGGAAGAGATTGAAAAGGGGGTTAAAAACATTAAAAAACTTTTAAGAGTTGAGGATCGAAAAAAAGCCTTAGAAAAGGCTCTTGAAATTGCAGAAAAAAGGGATATTGTTTTAGTAACAGGGAAAGGCGCTGAAGAAACAATGATGATTGGATCTAAAACTATTCTCTGGAACGATAAAAAAGTTATTCAAGATATCTTGAATAACTAAATTATGTTGATTTTTCAAGTTCGATTCTATTGTCATCGACATTTGGATATTGGACTATATTTGTAAATTGAAAGCCATATCTAACTAAATATGTAAGCATTTCACGTCGGTTGTTTCTCGTTTTTATTTTTATTTTTTGATAACCTTTATTTTTTGCCCAATTAAATCCATAATCCATTAATTTTTTTAAAATACCAAGACGTCTATACTCGGGATTAACACCAGCCATCCAGCAATAGAAAGAATTATCATTATCTCGATTGTACCAAACAACATAACCAACAGGTTTGTTGCTGATATAAGCAACGATTATTAAATTATCTTTACCCTCATATCTTTCTTTAAAATATTCTTTTTTATAAGGTTTATCAAATTCAGTAATTGTTGAATTTACAAATACAACGTCTTCTATCGGGGCGTTTTTGATTATAATTTTTTCTGGCATATTTAATCAGAAATGATAAAAAAATATTCTAAATGATTTAATTTAATTTTGAAAAAAGGTAGAAGAATAAATTAGCCAAAAGTATTCCATAAATTATTCCAACTAAAACTTCTGAAGAACGGTGTCCAACTCGTTCTTTTAGTTTGGGAAATTCCTTGGCGTCCATTTTTAAGGTTTCAATCAGCATATTTAGATAACGGCCTTGGTCACCTAAGTACATTCGGAGTCTTAAGGCGTCGTCAATTATTATTATGCTAAGAGAGAAGGCGATCAAAAAGACACCACTACCAAAACCGGCTGAGCGACCAGCAGTTATAACCAAAGCAGCCACGAAAGCACTGTGGGTGGAAGGCATATGACCGTGAGCAAATAAATATTTCCATTGTAAGCCGTGTCTGTAGGTGAAGATGGCAAATTTTGTTATCTGAGTTATTCCTCCGACTAAAACTGGGATTAGAATATATAAATAATTGATTTCCATAATTTATTTTATTTATAATTTATTTTTCAAGAACGGGATTTTGAACATGACCCGTTTGATAGATTTCTAATAATGATATTAATAAAGTTACCAAAACTGGTCCAACTACGAAACCTAATGGCCCGAAAAAAACAATTCCTCCAATTGTGGCGAGAAATACTAATAATGGATGTAGGCTAGTTTGGCCCTCTATTAATTTCGGTCTTAAAAAATTATCAATACTACTAATAATAACCGCTCCTATAATTAGAACAAAAATTCCTTGCCAATAATAGCTTAAAGCTAATAAAACTAAACCAACCGGAAGCCAAATCAGAAAAGCGCCCAGCAGAGGAATAATCGAAATTAAAGCAGTCAGTAGTCCCCATAGAGTTGGAGCTTGAACTCCGGCTATCCAAAAGGTAATTCCCATTAAAATTCCTTGAATTAAGGCAATGATCAAAGTTCCTTTAATGGTGGCAATAGTCATAGTGTTAAATTTTTCAAAAAGTTCTTTTTCTTGGTTGGAAGGAAGTGGACTTAAATCCATTATTTTTTTGATAATTGAATCACCGTCTTTAAAAAAATAATAAAGAGCAAAAAAACAAACAACTAAAATAAAAATAAAATTACTAGCGCTGGTATAAACAGCTTTTATGGCGGTGAATAGGTAGTTGCTGATATTTTGAGTACTCTTGGCTATTTGACTGATTCCTTCGTTCGATTGTAACGTTTGATCTAAGTTAAAAGTATTCACAATCGGTAGATTTTTAAGGGTACTAATGTCAAAAGAAATATTTTTATTTTGCATTTCTTTGATTAGGGAATCCGCTTCAGAAATCATTAGCGCAGTAATTATAAAAAATGGAATGATTAAAATTAGCATCACCCAAAGACACATAATTAATGATGACCAGGATTTGTGTCCATTTAATTTTTTGGCTAATTTTTTATTGGTTTTACTAAATAGGGTGGATAAAATAAAAGCTAGAAAAATTGATAAAAGAAACGGTTTCATTACAAAGAAAGTCCCGATGGCAGACAGGATGATTAAAAAGAGTAAAAAGTGAGGATGTTTTTGCATTTGTTTTTATGAAATATTAAAATTGATTATTTTTATTATAGCTCAAATAGAAGATAATTAAAAATTATTTCTTAAAAGATTTTACTAAATATTTCCAATCGTCGATTTTTAGTTCTTTAAAAAGAATCATAATAAAGAAGTAAATTATCAACAATAGAAATGACCATAAAATAAAAATAAATCTTCCTTGGCTGAAAAACAGGCTCCCTAGAAGATATATAAACAATCCTGTTAATAAATATTTAATGATTGACCAAATATTAATAAAATGAGTAATTTTCTGGTTAGAGTAAATAAGCGCCCAAATCATTATTACGAAAGCCGTTATGGTAGTGGCAATAGCTGATCCCGGTAGGCCCATTCTTTTGAGAAGTATCCAATTTAAAATTCCGTTTAGGATAGTTCCGATTATTGAAGCCCAAACGGGAAATTTGTTTTTTCCAGCGCCATTTAAAACAAAAGTGATAATGTAGAAAACTGTTAAAAAGGCAAATCCAAAAATTAAAATACTCATTATTGAACCGGCCGAAGTATAGCGACTGCCGTAGAAAAAACGGACAGCCGATTCGGAAAACAATGAGAGTAGAACTGTCATGGGCACTAAAGTGATAAATAAATACTTGAAAGCCTTTTCCAATAATTCTTTAGTTTTATTGTGTTCCTTATTGGTGATTAGTTCGGAAATTTTTGGTAACAGGATAATCGTCATAAAGAAAAACAGATAATAAGGAATACGACTAACCGTAGAAGCAGCGCTGTAAATTCCGACTAAATCATCTTGACCAAGAAGGGCTTTTACGAAATACAGGTTCATTGAAAGCATGAATTCGTAAAAAAGCATAAAGATTACAATTGGTCCAGCGAAAATACTTAATTTTTTCATCAAAGCAATGTTAACGGGAGCATTTTTGAAATCTTTTCGTTTTTTTAGTTTGAATTTATTAAAAGGATCCATCAAATAACCACTTAAGAAAACTAGCAAGGGAGCTAATGCTTGTCCGATAATAGCTCCAGTTAACTTGAAAAAATAACCTAATCCGACGATGCAAATTATTTTGAAAATTGATCGTAGAAATTTTAAAGTAGAAGATCTTTTAAAGTCTTGAATTCCAGTAAAATAATAAGCGTAAAAACTAGCCAGGGCAAAAGTTGGAATAATCAAAGAAGAGATTTGAAATAAGGGAGTCAAACTAGGATCTTTTAGGATGTTAGCAAAAACAGAGGCTAACATAAAATAAGCAAAAGAGATGACTGCAATTATTAAAATTTGGATAGTTAGGGCCGCTTTCTTGATAGCGTAACGACCATTAAAATCCTTTCTGTTTATTTCACTCAAATGTTTACTAGTTGAAATTGGTATTCCTCTGCCGATTAAAACTATTATCATGGTAGCAAAAGTGACTATAATGCTAAAACGACCATATTCAGCAGGTGTAAACATTCTTCCAATTAGCGCTTGGGTGACATACCCGGAAAAATTAAAAGCTAATTCGGATAAAGATATTAAAATTGAAGATTTAAAAAGATTAGACATTTAATTGTTTTTTAATTTTCTGTTGAATTTCTTTTTCCTTGCCACTACCGTCGATGGTGATTAGTTTCCATTTTTTAGAGAAATGATTGTACAATCCATTTTTTTCTAAGAGATATTGTTTTCCTTGTTCAATTTTAGCATTTCTCTCTAGAATTTTTTCAGGCGTTATTTTTAAATAAATTTTTAAATTAGGTTGGATTAAATGGTTTTCGATAAAATTTTGCCAAAAAGGTTTATTTTTCCAATCGTTTTGCTTATCAAGATATTTAATATTAATTATTTGATCGTAGAAATAGCGGTCTATTATAAGATAGTCAGTTTTATGTTCGCTAGATTTTACCAAATAATATAAGCGAAATCTAAAAACATCAATTACTATCGCAATTTTTCTCATTAAAATAGCTCCCCAGGTGGCGTTAGTTTTGGCTTTAATTTTGCTAGTTCTAGCCTCTTTTTTTTGTTTAATAAGTTTGTTGGCAATTGAAAAACCAATCATATGAAATCTTTTCACCTTATGATTTTTTTGTAATTCTTTTTCAATCAAATCTAATTGGGTGGTTTTTCCACATCCGTCTAATCCCGAAATTGTTATTAGTTTCATATCTTGTTTTCTAACTTTATAAACTTTCAAACTTTTTAACTTGTTCTACGCCATTAAAACTGAGACGGGGTGCATTTTAGCCACTGGTTTAATAACCCCATTTTCAGTCATTCCTTTAATTGCTGGTTCTACATCCTTATAATGGGAGGCATCTTGTTCTAAAATTCCTTTAGATTTGGCGTTGTAAAGGCGAACATTTCTTTTTTCCATTTTGGTCTTTAAGGCGTTTTTGTCAACGGGTACTTCCGAAGTTTTATTTTTGGATTTCCCAGTTCCGTGCGGGGCAGAAAAGAAAGTAGTTTCATTTTCATCAGTACCTACTCCGAGATAAACCGGAGTGCTCATTGAAGATGGTAAGAAGACTGGTTCGCCAGTTTCTTCATAGGTTTTAATACCTTTCATTCTTTTGGGACCGAAAGCTCTGACGGAGCCGTTTCGGTGGATCCAGAGATCCTTGTTGTAATGATTTTCCTTCATTACCGTAATGTGACTCATATCATAGACAATGGGTAGTTCCAGTTTTTTCCCTAATATTTTTTCGATTCCTTGTTCAATTTTAATTTGAAGCAAAGTTCGATTGGCGAAAGCGTGATTAGCCGAAGCTCGATTAGCAATCATAAAATGTTTATATAATTCAGAATTTTCTTTTATTCCCCAAAGTTCATCGCTATTTTCGTAAAGAGGTAGTTTTTTCTGTAAAATTTGGTGCCATTCAATGTCTTTTTTTAAAAAAGTGGCTCGGCTCAGAATATTTATAAATTTTTGACTGAGGTGCTCTTTCTTTTTAGGCATATAGAAATAACTAGAATATTGTCCAAACATTCCTGATCCAGTATGAAGAAGAAAAACATACTGATCCTTTTGAATTCCTAATTTATGAGCAGTTTTTTGGTCTATAATATCATCAACTAAAAGCAAGTCCAAGAAGTGGTTACCAGCTTCTCCTAAAATTCCCAAGCGAAGTTGGGCAATTCTAAAAAATAGAGAAGGAATAGACTCAAAAAGTTCTTGATTGGTGACTTTTTGATTACCAAACATATTTCCTCGCATCATGGTGTTGTCTAGTTCTTTTTTGCTTTTATCAAATCGCTCTAGCACGGGTTCAGAGCCTCGTTTCGAGATCTCCAGAATATCTTTATGGGAGAAATAAGTGCCAAAATAAGTCCTGGTAGGAATTGTTCTGGTGTATTCTTTAAATAAATCATCCAATTGTTGATCGGAAAGATCTCCTTTGAAAAAAGGCGTTTTAATTAAACGCATTCCGCAGTTAGGAGCTGAATCAGTTAGCTGGGGGAGGATTTCTTTTTCGGTCGCTACTACCGATCCAGTTGGATTTTTTCGGCCAGGTTTGGAATGAATGTCAGTTAAGGCGGCAATATGATGAAAGACTCTTTTGTCTTTGGCGATATTCAATAATTTTTCATAACTGTCGTCTCCCGGCATTAATTCATCGCTCATATTAAAATGAACCGGAATGCTTTTCGAGTCGTTGGGTTGCATTATATTTTGAAATGGTCCCTTTTTAATTATTTTATACATTAGATTATTGGAGTAATTCTTTATAAATATTATCGTATTCTTTGATATTTTTCTTAATATCAAAATTATTTTTAACAAAAACTAAGGCATTTTCAGCTATTTTATTGTACAGTTTTTTATCAGTTTTTAGAAGATATATTTTTTGAGCTAGATCTCTGGGAGATTTTCTTTTACAAACTAATCCATAAGTATTTTTTCCGATTAATTCTTTCAAGTTTTTTAACTTGGAAACAATAATCGGTTTTCCGCAAGCCATCGATTCAACTAATACCAAGGGAATGTCGAACTTACCAGCCATTTCACGAACAGGAAAAATACTGATATTTGATAAGTTGTAAAGTTTGTCTACTTCCGCAAAAGTATCCAAAAAAACAACCTTGTCTCTGAGAGATTCTTTTTCGAGAGTTTTAATAACAGCTTCTTTTTTGATTTTATCTTTCTTGGATTTTAATCGACAAGCAAAAATGAATTTTAAATTTTCAACTTCTTTGTATTCGTTGAATAGTATTTTTAAGGCTTCTAAAATATCATCAATAGCTTTCAGTCGAGTGTACTCGCCTCCATACAAAACAACAAAATCGCTATCTTTTAATTTTAATTCTTTCAAAAGTGAGGCGTCTTTTCTTTTCTGTCTATATTTTTCTAAATTAATTCCTGGATAAATTAATTTTATATTTTTAATAGTTTTATTTTTTAATTTTTCGAAGGTATGTTTTGATTGAACGACAACGACATCGGCAAATAAAATTTTATTTAATTTTTTGGCATTAGTTAGATTTTCTTTTGATAAAGTAGCAACTGTTTGAACAGTCTTAATTTTACTAAATTTTAATCTTAATCTAACTAAGAGGGACGTAATTGACCTTGGAGTAAAAAGAAAATGAATTAGATCGGCGTTTAATTTAGTTTTGAATAGTCTGCTTAATAATTTGATTTTTCCTTTTAAATTAAGATCGATTGAAGAATAAATTTCTTCAGGGATTATATTGGAGTGTTGTTTGATTAATTGCTGATTGAATGAGTTTTTTCGAGGAGTTAAAAGAGTAATGTCAAATTGATTTTTTGGCAGGTTAATGGCAATGTCATAAGCTAAATTTTTGGAGGCTTCATCCCAAGGCGGAACGATTGGTCGTGTATAAAGGAGAATTTTTTTCTTGAGCATAAGTTTACGGATTGATTAGTTTATAGATAGATTGTTTATTTGTTTTATTCTCAATCATAACTTCATATTTGATTTTTTGAGATTGAGCGCATAGAAATTCTAGCGTTTCTGATTTAGGTTGGATTAGTTTTTTATTTTGAGCCAAAACTGAAACTGCTAGAGTCTCTAGCGTTTTATCATCGGCGCTGATGGAAATTTGATAGGGAAGTTCTTCTTCTAGATTATTCTCGATAAAGAAAGTTAAAGAATTATAATCACAAACTAAACTGGTATTTTCGAAGGCTAAAACAGTAAAATCCTTAGCAGCATCCTCTAGGGCTAATTCTCCTTTCCAATATAAAAAGTAAGAAGTTAAAAAAGTTAGAATTAAGACTATTAAAATGGCAATATTTTTATTCATAATTAAAGATTATTTCTTTGGAAAATTATAACTTCTTTTGTGGTAAATATTTTAGAAAAATTATTAGAAGTTTCGAATTGATAAGTGTCATAGCCATTGCGGAGAATTAAAAATTCAACGCCAGTTTCTTGGAAGCAGTTTCTACCAACTTCAGTTTCTGGAATAGCGATCATATCTCGACTACAAGTTTCTCGTTCTTTAATCGGATCCTCGTATTTTTTTAAAAAAGTTCTAGAGATTGGCTCTTCATAATCTCGCATTAAGAAATTTTTTATCCAAGTGTCGCCAATTAAGTAAATATGATCTCTGAGAATTTTTTGTTTAGAATCAGTTTTTTCGTTTAAGTATTTAGAGCCTTTAAACGTTTGGACAGTTTTTTTCATATTGTCACCATCTTCGGGGTAGGTTTCAGAAACATCAAATAAACCAGAGATAACGCCTGGAATAAAAACTATCATAAAAATTGTTAGGGCGATCACTCCCCGAGTTTTATAAAAAATTGGTTGTAAAATAGCATAAACTCCAAAAGCGGCTAAAATGGCCGAGGGATAAGTTAGATAATTAGCAATTCTACTTGAAATAATATCAATTTTTAGTAAAGCTGGCCAATGGCTCATAGCGAAAATTGTAATAAACCAAGCTGATGGCAACGAGATAGCGGCCAAGACTAGTGACAAATTGGAGATTTTCAAGGAGTATATTTTTCGAAAAGCAGAATTTTTTTTCAAGATTTGCCAAAATATAAAAATTAAAAAAATAATTCCGATAGCCGAGTAAAACATTCTCCAGGAGCCGGTGGAATCAAGGAGATTATTAATAGTTAATCCCACTCGAGTTTCCTTGGAAGGTGAGCCTACAGCCGTACCGATAGCCGATAAATTTAAATAAGAAGGAACTCTTATGAGAAAAACAAATAAAATTAAAAATAAACTAGTTAGGATAGTCTTGAGATTGATAAAAATTTTTAAAAAAGGGATGATTTTGGCCTCGCTTTTTTTAAAAATAAAACGAGTTGTTCCTAACAAGATAAAGAAAAATAGCAAAAAACCTGCCAGAGAATAGAGAAGGATGAAAGCCGAAAGATGATGAGTGTAAATTAAAACACTCAATAAAAATATTCCTAATCCTACCAAAGTAGAGTTTTTGTCTTTAAAGGCCTTGATGAATAAATAAAAAATAGTAGGCATTAGTAAATTTCCCAATAAATTTCCAATTACTCCTCCGCTTATGTAAGTGGCTTGAGGAGAAGCAACGGCGTAGAAAATTCCGATCGAGATTAACGACAGAAGGCTAATTTTATTAGCGGAGCTTTTTTTGAATAATATTTTGGCTAATTCTTTGGTTAACAAAAAAACGGCTAGAAGAGAAAAGATATTTATAATAAATAAAATGGCCACCGGAAGAGCCGAAATTATTCCAATTCCAGTTAATATTGAAGCGGCAGCAAAAATAACGTGTTCGCCGATAACAACATCTGGAATTCCATAAATAGGAAGTTCCTGAAATCTGATAATAAAATTAACCCAATACATATGATGACCTAAATCAGTGGTATGGGGAATTATCTTGGGTACTAAATAAACTAGTCTAAGAAAAATCGAGAAAGCTACAATTAATATAAATATTAACCAACCTGAATTATTTTCGGAAATCGCTTTTATTTCCTTTTTTCGAAATATTCCGTAGAAAACAAATCCCAAGAAAGAGATTATTAATAAAGTGAGAATAATGGTTAATGAGGTCAATCTCATCCCGATTTTATCAATTAAAATCAAACTGAAATCAACAATTCCCAAACTTAAAACCATTGAAACTACTAGCGTTCCCAAAATTCCCAGTGGATTCCTGGTTCGAAGTAATGCGATTAGAATTGAATAGCCTGGAATAAAAAGTAATAATCCCAAGCTCAAATCAATTTTTAATAAGTCTAAAATCATTTTATTTATATCATTTTCAATTAGCCACTACTCATAAGTCACGGTAAATTTTAATTTAGACGATGGTAAAAAAAGTGAAGTGATGTCATAGTATCACTGAACTTTTTGAAGCAAGTATAAATTAAAATTTGCAAGAGTTGGTGGGCAGTGGTTAGTTGGAGATGGTATTATTCATTTCCTTTAGATATTTCTTGGAAATTTTATTCCAGGAATAATTTTTTTCGACATATTTACCAGCTTCTTGACCTTGTTTTAAAAGGGTCTTTTTCTTGAGCTTAATTATTTTTTTAATTTCACTCACCCAAGCTTTTTCGTTGCCACTTTCTATTAATTTTCCATTTTTTCCATCCTTAACTGCATCTAATAGACCTTCAATGTTTGAAACAAAAACAATTCGTTCGCAAACGCCAGCTTCAATAGCATTAATTCCAAATCCTTCCATTGATCCGGGGATTTTAAGATTAGGAGATACTACAAGATCAACAGTGTTTAGCAATATTTTTAAATCTTTTTGGGGGATAGTAGGGCATAATCGAACTCGATTTTCTAGTTTGTTTTTAATAATAGCTTTTTCGGAATTAAGGAAATCATCTTTGTCCCCAGCAGTATTTTTAGCCACTCTTCCACCGGCGGCGATCATAACAACATTTTCAGGCAATTTAGGCATTACATTTTCAATAAACCAACTGGTTCCTTTATGGGGAACAAATCGTCCTAAGCGAAGAATCACTTTCTTGTCTTGAATATTTTTCCCGAATATTTGAGAAAGTTCTTTTCGGAGGTGTTTTTCTTTTAAATCATCTTTGTTAATTCCGTTAGGAATAAATTTGCATTTTTTTTTGCTAATTCCCAATTTTACCGCTTCTTCAATGGTGGCATTTCCTACCATAAAAAGTTTGTTCATTTTTTCCAGAGAAGGGATGTTTACGGTTTTATAAATTTTAGATAACCAACCCTTTTTTTCGGCAAAAATAATATCGAGGGCGTGAGTAACACAAAAAAACTTTTTCTTTGGATGGAAAAAGCTTATGGCGCTTCCTAGTGGAGCTAAAACACCACTTCCTAATAAACAAACGTCATAGCGGTTCATCAGAAAGAAAGCTTTTAAAAAAGTTAATGGAACAAATATTGGTAGCCAAATTTTTCCTCGAGTATTTTTTATAATTCTAACTTGAGCTGATTTTTTAAGCGCTTCAGCTAATTGAAAATTTTGATTTTCTACCCCTCCTACAATAGGAGGAAAAGAGTGCGAAATGAATAAGATTTTCATAATTTATTTAGAAAGTTAGTAAAGTTTCCGCCATAGGCGGATCCGCCTATGGCGGAAAAAGTCTTAGAGGTTGTAGTATTTACTTTTTTTGTGTTGATAACTAAGTTCCTCAGTTATTTTTCGGTTAGATTTAATCATATCAGCTATTAAAGCAAAAATTAATAATTGAATTCCCAGAATTAAAGACAGGGAAGAGAAGATTACATAATTTATAAAAGGAGAAATTTTAAATTCTTGTAAATAATTAAACAAAAACCAACCATATCCAGTTAAGGCAATTATAATAAAAAATAAGGCTGGTACTCCAAAAAATTTTAAGGGGCGAGCGTCTCGGATAGCTTTTAAAATTATTTTAAATCCATTACTAATAAATTTCCAAATAGATTTAACTATTTTAGATTTTCGATCGGCAAAATAAATTACCTGAATTGGTACCCATTTGAGTTTTAAATTTTTTCCAATGGCATCAATAATAGTTTCTTGGGTGTAGGTAAAATTATTGGTTAAATTTAGTCTTAACAAGGCTTCCCGATTGTGAGCCCTAAAACCACAAGTCAAATCTTCAATTTTATAATCTAAGAAAAAACTAATAATTTTAGCGGCAAATTGATTAAGAAAGTTTTTAAACCAAGGAATGTCAGTAGCTTTAATTCCGCCGAATCGGTTAGCAATTACTAGATCAGCTTCTCCGATTAGAATGGGCTTTAAAAGTTTGGGAATATCTTCGGGGTCAAATTGGCCATCAGCATCAATATTTATCATTAAATCTGCTCTGTTTTTTAGAGCTGAACCAACGCTGGTTCCGAAAACAGCGCCTAATCTTCTGTTGGTTTCGTGAGAAATTATGATATCAGCTCCGGCTTTTTTTGACACGTTGACAGTTTTGTCTCTTGAACCGTCGTTAACAACCTGAATTAATTTTTCTTGGATAAGCCGTCCTTCTTGATTTTTGTAAAAATCATTTTTAAAGCTTTCTTTGATTCTAGTTATAGTTTTTCCGATTACAGTCTCCTCGTTGTAGGCTGGAATATTGACAATTAGTCTCATTTATTTTTCTAAATAATTAGTAGATTTTTCATTAAACTGATTTTATTATAGATCATTTGTTTAAAAATCTATTTTCTTCCAATGCCGTGATATTCGATTCTTAATTTTTTTATTTTTTCCTGGTCTAAACAATTTACACCGTCGACAATGGCTTTTATATTAAACTTTTTAAAATCAGCTTCTTTATTCAGAAAATCTTTGTGATTAGTGACTAAAATCAGCGCTTCTGATTTCTCTAATAATTCTTCTAATGATTTTACATCAGATTTTTCCAATATATAAGGATCAAAAGTTAACACCTGAGCCCCGTATTTTTTTAGTTCTTCAATAATTTTGAAAGCGGGAGATTCTCTTAAGTCATCAATATTGGCTTTATAGGAAAGTCCCAAAACGCCCACTTTAGTATTTTTTAAGGGCATTTCAATGATATTTAAAGTATCTTGCAGAAGTTGAACGGTGTAAATTGGCATAAAATTGTTAATTTTTCTGGCAGCGCTCAAAAATTGATGATCAAAACCTTTTCTTTTGGCTTCTTCGATCAGATAGTAAGGATCAACTGGAATACAGTGTCCCCCAACTCCTCTACTAGGGTAGTGGGCCATAAAAGCAAAGGGTTTAGTGGCTGCGCCATCAATTACGTCTTTAACGTCAATTCCCATTCGATCAAAGCTTTGGGCTAACTCATTGACAAAAGCAATGTTCACGTCTCGGAAAGAATTTTCAACTACTTTTACTGCTTCGGCGGATCGAATAGTTTTCATTGGTTTTATTGTGCCATCAATAATAGCTTCATAATATTCTTTGGCTCTATTTAAACCTTCTTCTGACATTGATCCTACCACTCGAGGAATATTACTAATATTCCATTTTTTATTGCCAGGGTCAATTCTTTCTGGGCAGTGAGCCAAGAAGTAATCCTGCCCCTCTTTAAGATTAGCTTTGGCGAATAATGGCTCTAAAACTTCTTCACAGACGCCTGGATTAATAGTCGATTCAACAATAACTAGTTGTTTTTCTCCTAAATTATTAATTATGCCTTGAGTGGCTCCTACTAATGGTCCTAAATCTGGATAGTAAGATTTATTGATAGGGGTGGGAACGCATATAATAACAATATCAACGTTTTTAATAGTGCTCATTTCAGTTGAAACAGAAAGTTTTTTTAACAAATCTTTTCTTTCTTCAACGAATTCTTCCAAAAAAGGAGATTTTCCGGCTCTTATTTTTTTAATTTTATTTTCATCTAAATCCACTCCGATAGTTTCAAAACCTTTTTCTAAAGATCTTAATGCCAACGGTAATCCAACATAGCCCAATCCTACTATCGCAACTTTCGTTTTGTTTTGATTCATTTAATCCCGATTAATTATTGGTAAGTAAACATTAATAGTTCTTTCTTCTCAGTAATTATAAAAATTTTATTATTTTCAAAATCTACATAAAAATCTTTAGAATCTTTAAATTGGTCATTTTGAAAAGAATCTTGTTGATTATTATTCTCAAACAACCTTATTATTTTACCTTGTTTTTTATCTAAAGCAAAGACTTCATTTTGATTTATCTTCGTTCTAATTTTATTAGGAATAAAATCTTTTTCAAGGTTGAACTCTGTCTCTCTTTTTCCTTGAAAATATTTTTTTATTTTACCATCTGCAAAGGCAACATAAATGGAATCGCTTATGTCTATTTCAATAGCATTCTGAAAATCTACATTTTCTTTTAACCATTCCTTATAAATCCCAAAACCTCCCGGTGCTCGAGGATAACGATAAATTTGATTTGAAGTTCGATCAAGTAAATAAAGATAAGTCAAATAAGTTCCCACTCCAATGCCTTTAAAATTATCTGGCATCACGATAGTATTTTTAGAAAAACTATTAGTTACGGGACTATAGGAATAGGTTTGGCCTTGACTGGTTATAAAAATTAATTGCAAAGATTCCATGGAAGATAAATATTCAGGATTTTTTAATTCAGATGGAAGAATTATTTCAGTTTTGGTATTATCTCTGACGGAGAATTTTATTAAGGTTTTATTTTCGGTTAAAAAAAACAAATCATTTCTAAAAAGAGTCGAATCTTTTATTTGTTTTTCAAGATTTATTAAATTTTTTAAGTTTTGAATGTTTGAAACCTTTTCTTTATTGTCTGGTGTTTGTTTTTGATTTTCATTAATTGTATTAAATTCTTGAAATTTTATTTTTTTATTTTTAATAACGAGAAAAATCGAAATCATTAAAGTTATTAAGATAAAAATTACTATTAAAATTTTTTTTGCAAATTCGTTTTTAAATAGTTCCAATATTTTGTTTCAGTACAATATG